>NZ_MBLN01000063.1:0-211627 GCF_001854645.1 Pseudofrankia sp. EUN1h
GAGCAGGAGCGGGAGCGGGAGAGCAGGAGCGTCAGGCGGGTGGGTTCTGGCGGTCGAAGAGGATGCGGGCGAGCCAGAAGCGCAGGAACGCGGCCATCGAGTAGCGCACGAACAGCGCGGCGCCGACGACGCTGAGCGACACTCCGACCGTGCCCAGGACGATCGCGTCGCGTTGCTGCAGCGGGTTCGTCGTCCCGTGCGAGATCACGTACGCGATGATCCCCAGCACGGGCCCGGCCGCCAGCAGCAAGGCGCCCAGCCGCAGCAGCGCCCCCTCGGTCCGAGTCCGCGGGTCGCGGATGCGCAGCGCCGCCATCTGGGCCCGGAAGTCGTCGGCTCGGCCGGCGCCGCCCGCGTCACCCGCCCGTCTGGCCACGGCCGGTGGCGGCTGCCCGGCCTCCCCAGCGGGGCCGGCCGTGCCGGCGGCGCCGGTGGTGTCGGCGGTGCCGGTGGTGTCGGCGGTGCCGGTCGTCTCGATCGTCACGATCTCACCTCGTCGATCGTCGTCATCGCGTCATGCCTGACCGCGGGCGCCCGGGCCACGCGGTGCCGCACCTGGCCGGGGGCGGCATCGGGACTGCTCTCGTCGCGGGCGGACCGGCCGCCCAGGTAGGCGCCGGAGAGACCGCCGGCGATGTCGGCCGGCCGGCCGGCGGCCGCGATCCGGCCCTCGACCAGCACGGCCGCGGTGTCCGCGACCTCCAGGACCGCGGCGGCGAACTGCTCGACCACGATGATCGTCACGTTCTCGGCGGCGATCGCCCGGACGGACGCGTACAGCTCCGCCACCACCAGGGGCGCGAGCCCCATCGACAGCTCGTCGAGCAGGAGCACCGCCGGGTCGGCGACGATCGCCCTGGCGAGCGCGAGCATCTGCTGCTCGCCGCCGCTCATCGTGCCCGCCGGCTGGTGCAGCCGTTGGCCCAGCTTCGGGAACCGGGCGACCGCCCGTTCCTCGACGTCGGCCCGCGACCGGCCGCCGCGGTAGGTCATCATCCGCAGGTTCTCCCGGACGGTCAGGCTCGGGAAGACTCCCCGTCCTTCCGGGATCAGGCACAGCCCGCGCCGGGCCAGGTCGACCGGGTCGGCGCCGGTCACCCGCCGGCCGCCGAGCACGACCTCGCCACCGCTCGGCGCGTGCAGACCGGCGACGACGCGCAGCAGGGTCGACTTGCCGGCGCCGTTCGGGCCGAGGACCGCGAGCACCTGGCCCGCGCCGACGGCGAGGTCGACGCCGTGCAGCACCTCGACCCGGCCGTAGCGGGCGCGCACGCCGCGGGTCTCGACCAGCGGCGCAGGCGCGCCGCCCGCAGCGGCGCCGGGCACGGCACCCGCGCCCGGCCGTGGCCTGGTGGTCGCTCCGGCCGGTGGGACGACGGTCATCGCGGTTCCTTCCCGCCCGGACCGGCCGTGGCGGTGAGACCCGCACCGCCCGGGTCAGCACCGGAGGCGCTGGCGGCAGCGCCGATCCCGGCGGTCGCGGCGTCGGGGACGGTGCCGAGGTAGGCCTCGCGGACGCGGGGGTCGGCGCGCACCGTCGCCGGGTCGCCCTCGGCCATCAGGGTGCCGAAGTCGAGCACGTAGAGGTGCGCGCAGACGCCCATCACCAGCGTCATGTCGTGCTCGACGAGCAGGATGGCCAGGCCCTCGCCGGCGAGCTCGCCGAGCAGGTCCGCGAAGGCCGCCGTCTCCTCCTCGTCCTGGCCGGACGCCGGCTCGTCGAGCAGCAGCACCCGCGGGCGCACGGCCAGCGCGCGGGCGAGCTCCAGGCGCCGGCCGAGGCCGGTGGGCAGCGTGTCCGCGCGGCGGTCGGCGAGCGCGGCGAGGCCCACTCGGGCGAGCAGCTCTCGCGGGTCGGCGCCGCCGCCGGGCGCCGAGCGGCGGCGCAGCCGGGCTGCGAGCTGCACGTTCTCCAGGACGGTGAGCTGCCCGAACAGCTCCAGGATCTGGAAGGTCCTGGCGAGACCGCGCCGGGCGCGCCGGTAGGGGGCAAGCCGGGTGATCTCCTTCCCGTCGAGCAGCACCTGGCCGGAGCTGGGTGGGAGCAGGCCGGTCAGGACGTTGAACAGCGTGGTCTTGCCGGCGCCGTTCGGGCCGATCAGCCCGGTGACCCGGCCGGCCTCCACACCGAGGTTGACGGAGTGCAGCGCGACGTGGCCGCCGTAGCGGACCGTCACGTCGCGGACCTCAAGCAGCGCCAACGCGAACCTCCCCGAGGCTGGGCTCGTCGACGCTGGCCAGGGCCAGCCGGGCGTCGAGGACGTCGAGGTCGGCCTGGCTGACCGGGGCGTCGAAGCCGAGCCATTCCAGCGGACCGGACAGGCCCTCATCCGGCCCGGCGGGGGCGGTGGCCGCCTCGGACAGGGCGGTGGGCACTCCGGACGCGCGGTCGGCGAGGGAGCGGGCGAGCAGGGGCGCCGCGACGGCGACCACCAGGATCCCCAGCAGGAACACCCCGCCGTCGACCGCGTGCACCAGCCGCAGCACCCACAGCCCGGTGACGACGCCCAGGGAGCCCACCAGTACCGCCGGCACCCGGCGCACCGGCTCGTAGGCCGGCCGCAGCACCGACGGGATCAGCCCGTTCGGGTTGGCCGCGAGCGCCAGCGCGGCGAGGCCGGCGAGGGTGGCGGTCACCCGGGCGGCGGAGTCGCCGGCGGCGCTGCTGACCGCGGCGGTGCCGAGCAGCAACCCGGCGGCCAGGCCGCTGCCGATCGAGCTCACGCCGGCGACGACGACGAGCAGCAGCAGGGTGAGCCCGGTGAAGAAGCTGAAGGAGTCCGCGGTGGTGGAGCGCACCGCGGAGGCGTAGACGCCGCCGCCGAGCCCTGCGAGCCCGGCCGACAGGGTGAACACGGCGAGCGTCGTCAGCCGGACGTTCATCCCGAGGGTCGCCGAGGCGGCCGGGCTCTCCTTGACGGCGATGAGCCGCTGGCCGAGCTCGCTGCGCCGCACCGCCACGACGACGAGCGCGGCGAGCACGAACAGCACCGCACCGGTGATGAAGAACGCCTTCGCCGAGTCGGTGTGGAAGCCGCCGACGCGGAACCGGTCGGCGGACAGCGTCCCGCCCTGGAACAGGTCGAACCGGTGGCCGGCCACGGTGAACGACGGCAGCTGGAAGATCCAGTTGTCGAGGGTGACGGCGAACGCGCCGGTCAGCAGCGCCAGGTAGATCCCGGAAAGCCGCAGCGCCGGCAGCGACACCACGGCGCCGACGACGGCGGCGACCGCGACCGCGAGCAGCAGCGCCGCCGGGTTGCCGCCGTTGCCGGCATGGGCGACGACGGCCGCGCCGATGCCGGCGAAGCTCAGCTGGCACAGCGAGATCCGCCCGGCGTAGCCGACGAGTGGGACCATCGACACGCCTACGATCGCGAGCCCCCACATGGACGTGGAGGCGTAGAGGTCGGCCTTCGACAGGGTCGTCGCCGCGATGACCGCCCCGAAGACGACGGCGGCGCCGAACCACAGCCMGCCGCCCCAGGTGGGTGTCGGGGTGATCTCGCGCACGGCGAGCGCCGGCCGGCCGCGCAGCCGGGAGGCGCGCAGCACCAGCAGCGCGACGAGCAGCACCAGCACCGGCACCACCGGCAGCGCGCCGCGCAGGTACTGCTGGCCGTAGTGGACCTTCGGCAGGTAGCCGACGGAGTAGTCGGCGGCGAGGCCGACGGCGAGCGCCCCGACGAACGTCATCGGCAGGCTGCGCAGCCGGCCGATGACGGCGGCGGCGTAGGCGTTCACGATCAGCAGCGTCAGCGGGATCGCCGACATGGTGAGCTTCGGCGCGATCAGGATCCCGGCGAGCGCGGCGAGCGCGGTGCCGGCCATCCAGGCCAGGCGCGCCGACGTGCTGGGGCGCGCGCCGTTGAGGGTGGCCAGCCCCGGGTCGTCGACGCGGGCGCGCATCGCGATGCCGGCGCGGCTGTGGTGCAGCAGCAGCCACAGGGCGAAGGCGACCGCCGCGGCGACGCCGAGCACGAGCACGTCGTTGTAGGGCACCGAGATGGTGCCGAGGTGGAAGCCCTTGCCGGCGAACAGCTCCTGGCTGCGCCGGAACGTGCTCGGGTCCCAGAGCCACTGGACGAGCGAGACGAGCACGACGAGGACGGCGACGGTGACGACCAGCCTGGTCGACTCCGGGGCGCCGGCGAGGCGGCGCATCACCACCCGCTCGAGCAGCAGGCCGAACAGCGGGGCGGCGACGAGGACGCAGAGCGGCAGCGCGAGCGGGGCCGGCAGCCCCCAGCCGACGGCCAGCTGCCAGTAGGTGAAGGCGGCGAGCATCCCGGTCGCGCCGTGGGCGATGTTGAACACGCCGGTGGTGACGTAGGTGAGCGTCAGCCCGGACGCGCTGATCGCGTAGATGCCCGCGGTGGTCAGGCCACTGATGGTGAAGACCAGGAACTCGTGCACGCGCGACCTCCCGTCCCCCTGCCCGCCGGCTGGCGGTCTCCAGCCGGCCTGGGTCGCCGGGCGACCACGGCCGCGCCGCACGGCGCGGCCAGCCCGGCGATCACGGCCGCCCGCACGGACGGCCGGCAATCGCTGTGGCYTACGCCACAGGACGCTCGGGGACATAGAACACGTTCTTAATCGATCATGCAAGGTTTTCACCCGAGTCGCCCGCCAGCAGCCACGAGCCTCGCCGAAAGGCGGCACATAGTAATCATGCAAATACTATGCGCGATATGAGGGCAGTCCGAGATGCCCGTCTCGCGCGGACGACCGGCACCGTCACCGCCAGCGCCCTACCGAGGCATCACTAGAACACGTTCTCGTTGTGCGGTAGAACGCGGTAGAAGTAGGAACACGTTCTCGTCGCGGCGCACTCGTCGCGGGGTTCTCGTCGCTCTCCCGCCCGGCAGGTCCGCGCGGGTGGGCGCGACGCCGGGAGGCAGCCTTGCCTGTGTCAGCTGGTGCCAGGTCTGGACCAAGGATTGTCACCAACACCGTCGAGTTCCCCTACCGCCGCAGCCTCGGGCCGGTGGTCGGCACCTTCGTCGCCGCGCTCGCCCGGGGCCAGATCCTCGGGGTGCGCAGCGGCGAGCGGGTGCTCTGCCCACCGCTCGAGTACGACCCGGACACCGGCGCCGCCACGTCCGGCGAGTTCGTCGCCGTCGGGCCCGCCGGCACTGTCCGCTCGTGGACGTGGGTGGGCGAGCCGAGCACGCGCCACCCGCTGGACCGGCCGTTCGCGTTCGCCCTCATCCAGCTCGACGGGGCCGGCACGAGCCTGGTGCACGCGGTCGACGCCGGCGGTGAGGACGCGATCCGCGCCGGCCTGCGGGTCGTCCCCCGCTTCCGCGCCGAGCCGGCCGGGCGCACCGACGACCTGGCCTACTTCGTCCCCGAGGGTGTCGAGACCGTCCACGCGGGCGTCGTGGACGGCGCCACGCTCGCGGCCGCCGCCGGCGAGCCGCGCGCGCCACTCGAGCCCGTGGAGACGATGGAGTTCTGGTCGTCGCTGACCTACAAGGAGGCGCTGTCGGCCGCCACCGAGCGTTACGCGCGCTCCCTGCTCGCCGGCCAGCTGCTCGGCCAGCGGTGCCCGACGTGCGGGAAGGTCTACGTCCCGCCGCGCGACTTCTGCCCGATCGACGGGATCCCCCTGGACGAGGGCGACGACCTGGCGCTGCCCGACCGCGGCGTCGTCACCAACTTCACGATCGTCACCCCGGTGAAGTACCCGGGCCAGAAGGAGACCGAGCCGTTCGTAAGGGTCTCGGTGCTGCTCGACGAGGTCGATGCCCTCATGGGCCTGCAGCCCGTCGTCGACGTCTCCAACGAGGAGGTACGGGTGGGAATGCGGGTCGAGGCGGTGTGGGTGCCGATGGCGGAACGCAACTCCGACGAGATCGGCAACCGGGGGTGGGGATCCGCGTCCGGCGCGATCACCGGGTGGCGACCGACCGGCGAGCCTGATCTGCCCGCCGAGCGCTACATCGACCGGGTCTTCTGATGGGCACCGATCTGGGCTCGAACGGAACCAGGGAACCGGTCTTCGGCGAGCCGATCGCCATCGTCGGTTACGCCATCTCGCCGATGACCGAGTTCGCCGAGGACACCGAGGTGCGGCTCTGCCTGGACGTCGTCACCCGGGCGCTCGCCGCCTCGGGTCTCGGCCGCAAGGAGATCGAGTTCACCTGCTCGGGCAGCGCCGACTACCTGTCCGGCGGCACGTTCACCTTCGTCGCCAATCTCGACGCCGTCGGCGCCTGGCCGCCGATCCGCGAGTCCCACGTCGAGATGGACGGCGCCTGGGCGCTGCACGAGGCGTGGGTGYGGCTGCTGATCGGCGAGGAGCGCACCGCGCTGGTGTTCGGCTCCGGCAAGTCGTCCACCGGCGACCTGTCCCGGGTGCTCGCCCTGCAGACCGACCCCTACTACCTCGCGCCGCTGGGAGCCGACCCGCTCTCGCTGGCCGCACTGCAGGCGCGGGCTCTGCTCGACACCGGCCGGGCGACCGAACGCGACCTCGCCACCGTCGCCGCGCGGGCGCGCCGGGCGGCCGCGACCAGCCCCCACGCCCTGCCCGCCTTCGCCGCCGCCGGCGCCGCCGGCTCGGACGGCGGGAGCGGCGGCGACAGCGAGAGCCTGGACACCCAGGTCGACGCGCTGCTCGCGGCCGACTACGTGCGCTCGCCGCTGCGCGCGCACGACACCCCGCCGGTGACCGACGGCGCGTGCGCGCTGGTGCTCGCGACCGCCTCCGTGGCCAACCGGCTCGCCGCCGAGAAGGGCATCACCCCGGTGTGGATCACCGGCCTCGAGCACTTCGTCGAGCCGCACCAGCCGGGCATGCGGGACCTCACCGACTCGGTGTCGACGAGGCGCGCGGCCCAGGCGGCCGGGCTCGCCGACGGCGGCCCGGTCGAGGTGGCGGAGCTGTCCGCGCTCTACAGCCACGAGGAGATCATCCTGCGGGACGCCCTGGGCCTCCCGGACGACTGCGAGATCAACCCGTCGGGCGGGCCGCTGGCCGCGAACCCGACGATGGCCACCGGGCTGGTGCGCGTCGCCGAGGCGGCCAGGGCGATCCACGAGCGCGGCGTGAGCCGGGCGCTCGCGCACTCCACCTCCGGCCCGTGCCTGCAGCAGAACCTCGTCTGCCTGCTGAGCGGCCAGCCCTTCGGCCAGGAGGCAACCACCAGCCAGGAAGGAGGGGCGCGGTGAGCGGCGAGCCGTGCGCGGTCATCGGGATCGGCCAGACCCATCACAAGAGCAAGCGCCTGGACGTGTCGCTCGCGGGCCTCGTCCGGGAGGCGGCGGCCCGCGCGCTCGAGGACGCGGGCCTGGACTGGCCCGACATCGACGCCGTCGTCATCGGCAAGGCACCGGACGCGTTCGAGGGCGTCATGATGCCCGAGCTCTACCTCGCCGACGCGCTCGGCGCCGCGGGCAAGCCCATCCTGCGGGTGCACACCGCCGGCAGTGTCGGCGGCTCGACCGCGATCGTCGCCTCGCACCTGATCCACGCGCGGCGCCACCGCCGCGTGCTCGCGGTCGCCTTCGAGAAGCAGTCGGAGGGCAACGCCCAGTGGGGCCTGGCCGGCGGGAAGTCCGGCGGCATGGGAGCGGGCGGCATCTTCGCGCCGTGGATCCGCTCCTACATCCGCCACTCCGGCGCTCCCGAGCACATCGGCTGGCAGGTGGCGGTCAAGGACCGGCTCAACGCGCTGAAGAACCCGTACGCCCACCTGAAGATCGCCGACATCTCGATCGAGAAGGTCCGCGACTCCTTCATGCTCTGGGACCCGCTGCATTTCCTGGAGTCCTGCCCGAGCTCGGACGGCGCCTGCGCGATCGTGYTGACCGACGAGGCCGGCGGCCGGGACGCGGCCGCCGCGGGCCGCTCCCCCGCCTGGGTCGCCGCGACGGCGATGCGCAGCGAGCCGACGTCGTTCCCCGGCCGCGACCCGGTGCGCCCGCGGGCGGGCGTCGACTGTGCCCATGACCTGTACCGGGCGGCCGGCATCACCAACCCGCTCGCCGACATCGACGTCGCCGAGCTGTACGTGCCGTTCAGCTGGTACGAGCCGATGTGGCTGGAGGGCCACGACATCACCGGCCCGGGCGGCGGCTGGAAGCTCGTCGAGAGCGGCGAGACCGAGATCGGCGGCTCGTTCCCGGTGAACCCGTCCGGCGGCGTGCTCTCGTCCAACCCGATCGGTGCCTCCGGCATGCTGCGCTTCGCCGAGGCGGCCCTGCAGGTCCGCGGCCGGGCCGGCGAGCACCAGGTCGAGGGCGCCCGCACCGCCCTCGGCCACGCCTATGGCGGCGGTGCCCAGTACTTCGCCATGTGGATCGTGAAATCCTCGCTGTGAGCCGGGCGGCCACGGGCCCCGCCTAGCAGCGGTTGCGATCGAAGGAGATCACCGGTGCCGTTACCCGACGAGTTTCACGCGCTGGCTCGGAAGGTCAACAACTGGGGCCGGTGGGGGCCGGAGGACGAGCGGGGAACGCTGAACCTGCTCACCGACGAGGCGATGCGCCGCGGCGTCGCGTCGGTGCGGTCGGGCAGGCGCTTCCCGCTCGCGATCCCGCTGTCCCAGAACGGCCCGCAGGTGGGGTTCATCCCGGGGCGGATCAACCCGATCCGCACCATGATCTCCCTGAACGAGCCGCTGACCGGCGACCCCGCCCAGGTGTGCTTCTCCGACGACATCTTCGTGATGGGGGCGCAGGCCGCGACCCACTGGGACGCGCTCGCGCACGCCTCGTACGACGGCCGGATCTACAACGGCTTCGGGTCGGCCAGCGTCACCGCGGCGGGCGCCGCCCGCTGCGGCATCGACAAGGCCGGCCCGGTCGCCGGGCGCGGGGTGCTGCTCGACGTCGCCCGGGCCAAAGGCGTCGAACGGCTCGACGGCGGCTACGCCATCACCGGCGACGACCTGGACGCCGCCGCCGACCTCGCCGGCGTCACCGTCGAGCCGGGCGACATCGTGCTGGTCCGCACCGGCCAGATGCGGCTCCTGCACGCCGGCGACAGGATGGGCTACCTCTACCCGGTCGCCGGGCTGTCGCTGCGCTCGGTGGAGTGGATGCGCGGGCACGACGTCGCTGCCGCGGCCACCGACACGATCGTCTTCGAGGTCTACCCCTGCGAGCTTCCGGACGTCGAGCTACCCGTCCACCTGCTGCACCTGGTGGAGATGGGCCTGACCCAGGGCCAGAACTTCGACCTGGAGGCCCTCGCCGCCGACTGCGCCGACGACGGCGCCTACACCTTCCTGCTGGCGGCGACCCCGGAGCCACTCACCGGCGGCCTGGGCGGCCCGGTGGCTCCCATTGCCATCAGGTAACCCCTGAGGCGCGCCACGCGCCGCGGCAACAGGCACGGCCCGGGAGAGCGAGTCCCCTGCCGCGCTCGGCGTCTCCGGTGTGGCGTCGCGGTTGCGGGTTTCGCGGCCCTGGCCGTCCCTATTCTGGCGTCGTGGGACGCCCGCGGTTCTGCCTATCGCTGGTCGGCCGGGACGCCGAGGTGCGTCAGCTGCGCGCGGCGCTGGCGGCGGCTCGCGGCGGGGCAGGGCGGGCGGTCGCGGTGGTCGGGCCGGCCGGGAGCGGCAAGTCCCGGCTGGTACGCGACGTGCTGGCCGAGGACGCCCGCGGCGCACGGGTCCTCACCGGCCGCTGCGTCGACCGGGAGGAACGGGCGAGCCTGCGCCCGCTGGTCGAGGTCCTGCTCGCGGTCACCCGCGCCGGGCCGTGGCCGGCGGACGCCGGGCTCGCGCCGTTCGTGCCGGTGCTCGAGCACCTGCTCGCCCAGCCGACGGTCTCCGCGCTCGGTTCACCCGGCGAGAACGCGGCCGTGCTGGTGGGCGAGGGCCTGCTGCGGCTGCTGCGCGGACTCGCCGAACACCCGGCGGGCCCGGCGGGCAGGCCCGCCCCCGACGACCCGCCGGCGCCGGCGGGCTACACGGTGCTGGTCGTCGAGGACGTGCAGTGGGCGGACACGGAGACGCTGACCGTCCTCGACTACCTCAGCGACCATCTCGCCGACCAGCCCGTCCTGGTCGTGCTGACACAGCGGTCGGAGGTCACGGGCCCGGGCGCCGGGCTGCTGGACGCGATGCGCCAGCGGCGCGCCCTCGACGTGCTGGAGCTCGGCGAGCTCGGCCCGGCCGAGGTCCACGCGATCGCGGCCGACTGCCTKGGCGGCCAGCCGCCTCCGCCGGGATGCGACCGGCTCCTCGCCAGAGCCCAGGGCCTGCCGTTCCTCATCGAGGAGATCCTGGTCGCCGCCTACGAAGACGGGCTGCTGCGTGAGACGGCGGACGGCTGGGCGCTCACGGACGCGGACGCGAGCGTGCTGCCCGCCGGCTACACCCGGGCGGTCGAACGACGGCTCGCCGCCCTGGGCCCGTCCGTCTCGACACTGGTGCGCGCCGCGGCCCTCTTCGGGCAGCTCAGCGACTGGCCGCTGGTGGTCGCCGCCGCCGGGGCCGACCAGGACGCCGGGCTGCGCGCGCTGCGGGCGGCGGCGAACGCCGGGCTGATCGTCTTCCGGCACGATCCACCGGGCGTCGCCTTCCGGCACGACCTGGTCCGGGAGTCGGTGCTGGCCACGTGCCCACCCGGCGAGGCCACGCGGCTCGCGCGGGCGGCGCTCGCGGCGCTCCAGGCGGCGCGCCCGCGGCCGGCGGGCCGCTGGCTGGAGACCGCTGTGGCGCTCAGCCTGCGCGCCGGCGAACAGGCGGGCGCGGCGCGGATGACGGTCCAGCTGGGCCGTGACGCTCTCGCGGACGGCGGAACGGCGAGCGCCCGGGAGGCGGGGCTGCGCGCGATCGCGTGGACCGACGACTCCGACGTCCGGGTCGAGGCCGCCGGCCTGCTGTTCGACGTTGCCCAGCGGGTCGGTGACGTCGGTCTGGCCGAGACGGCCGCGGCTGGCCTGGCCGGCGCCGAGGTCGAGGCAGGGATCCGCGGCGGAGGCCGAACGGCGGTGCTGGCCCACCTCGGGGTCGCCGCCGCGGCCGTCGCCGCCACCGACTGGCGAGCGGCGACGTCCCGGCTCGCCGCGGCGGCTCTCCTGCTGGCCCCCGCCGCCCTCGACATGCCGGACGACGCCGCTACGGACGACGCCGCCCTCGACCAGCCGGCGGTCGTGAGGTCGGCGCACGAGGCCAGCCGTTACCACGCCCTGCGCGCGGAACTCGCCGCTGCGCGCGGCGACGAGGATGGTGCCCGCCGGCACGCCGCGGAGGCGGTGCGGCTGGCGGACGCCGGCGGCAGCCCCGTCGCGGTATGCCAGGCGCTGCGGATGCTTGGCCGGCTGACGCGCAGGTCCGATCTGGACGGGTCGGTGGCCGCCTTCACCGAGGCGTTGCGGATCGCCCGGGCGCACGGTCTCGTCGACGACGAACTGCGCTGCCTGTCCGAGCTCGGCATCGTCGACATGCTGCGGCGCGGGGACGTCGACGGCCTGCTCGCCGCCCGTGAGCGGGCGGCCGCGTTGGGCGCGCTCGCCACCGCGGCGCTCGTCGACCTGCAGATCGCCGGAGCGGCGGCGCTGTGCTTCGACCCGGCGACGGCTCTGGAAGCCGGGCGGCGTTGCCTGGACGTCGCGCGGCACTATCCTCTGCCGTCGGTCGTGCCGATGGCGCTCGTGCAGGTCGCCACCGCGCACGTCGTCGCGGGGCGGGCGCGGGACGGCGAGGCGGCGCTGCGCGAGGCGTTCGGGCTGGCGCCCGACGAGCCCGACGTCGCCGCGTCCGGCTGGGGCCATGCCCGCCTGCTGGGCGCGCTGCTGCGGGACGACCGGGCCGCGGCGCTGGACGCGGCCGACAGGGCCGTCGCCGCGAGCCGGCTCGCGGGCCGCACCATCCCCGGCCTGTTCTGGGCGCCGTGGGCCCTGCTGCACCTGGCGCCGGGCAGGGCGCGGGAAGGCGGCCGGGTGGCGAGCCGCCGCCGGGCGGACGAGGCGCGGGTCGCGGCAGTCGTCGGCGCGGCGGACGCGAGCGGGATACCGGCGAACCTGGCCCTGCGGCGTCTCCCCCAGGCCGTGCTCGCCGCGGCGCGGGGCGATGTGGGCACCGCGGACGAGCTGGTGGCCGAGGCGGACGACGCGATGCGCGCGCTCGGGAGGTTCGAGGGCTGGTACCAGCTCTGCCGCTGGCTCACCGCCGAGGCGGCGCTCGCCGGCGGCTGGGGCGATCCGGCGAGCTGGCTGCGCGGCGCGCTGGGGTTTTTCGAGGACGGCGGGCACACCCCGGTCGCCGCCGCCTGCCGCGGCCTGCTGAGCCAGGCCGGAGCCGCGGTGCCTCGCGGCGGACGGCGTCTGGCCGCGCTGCCTTCCGCGCTGCGGGCGGCCGGCGTCACGAGCCGGGAGGCGGAGGTCCTTCGCCTCGTCGCGGGCGGCCTGTCCAACCGCCAGGTCGCCGCCGTCCTCGTCCTGTCACCACGCACCGTCGAGAAGCACGTCGAGCGGCTGCTCGCCAAGACCGGCGCGGCCAGCCGCACCGGGCTGGTCGCCTGGGCCAACACCCACCACGTCGTGGGGTAGGGCGGCACGCGGGCGAGGCGGCGCGACCAGGCGGCGCGTCGGCACCGGTGAAGCAGGCCCGGGTCGCGGGCGCTACGTACCGGACCGTCCAGGGCGGTGGCGCTGCGGGCGCTGAGTACGTGGTCGGCCGCCGGAAAGATACGTGATCTCACCGCTGTGGTGGACCAGCGCCGGCGGCGACAGTCATGGCCATGACGAACATGCCTCCCGCTGCTGATCGGACCGTCGACCATGACGACCTCGGCGTCGACGCCGGACCGGGCGAGCCGGCCCTGCTCTACCTGAGTGGTCTGGGCTCCCCCCGCTCGATGTGGCGCCCCCTGGCCGGGACGACCGCCTTCTGGCGGCGCAGCGTCGCCGTCGACTGGCGCCGCCATGGGACGAACCCGCCCGGGCCCCACGACTACGAGTGGGACGACCTGTTGGCCGACGCCGTCGGTGTCGTCGACGCGCTGGGCGTCGGGACGTTCGTCCCGGTGGCGAACGCGCATGCCGGCTGGGTCGCGCTCGAGCTCGCCCGCCGGTTCCCCGACAGGGTGCCAGGCGTCGTGCTCGTCGACTGGATGGTGCTCGGCCCGCCGGCGCCGTTCCTCGGTGGTCTCGCGGCGATGCGCGACCCGGCCCGGTGGGAGGCCGCCGTCGCGGCGCTCACCGCGTCGTGGGTTCACGGCCACGAGGACGTCCCTGGGCTGGTGGACCTCGTCGAGGGAATGCGGGCGAACGGTTTCTCGACGTGGTCGCGCGCCGGGGAGCTGATCAGCGGCGCGTTCGCGCGCCACGGGAGCCCGCTCGCCGCCTTCGGCCGGCTGCACCCACCGGTGCCGACGCTGCACCTGTACGGCGACCCCGCCGACGAAGGCTATCTCGTCGCCCAGCAGGTCTATGCCCAGAGCAACCCGTGGTTCCACGTTCGCCGGCTCGAGGGGGCACGCAGCCACTTCCCGATGCTCGAAGCCCCGGGCGAGATCGCCGCCAGCGTCGAGGACTTCATCAGGACGTGCGTCCTGGCGCCCGCCGCGGGCTGACCGGCCGGGTCGCACCCTGGGCGACGAGCGCGGCCTCCCGTCAGCAGGTGGAGAGAATCCGCGCCTGGGCCGCGCTCGTCAGCGGAACACCCGACGCAGCCATTGTGAGATGCCCTCGAGGAGGAGCGTGGTGACGACGATCATGATGACGAGCGTCGTGACCTGGCCGTGCAGCTTCAGGACGGGCGAGGCGACCGTCAGGAAGTAGCCGATGCCGCTGCCGCCGACGATGCCGAGGATCGTCGCCGCCCGCAGGTTCGTGTCGACGAGGTACAGCGAGTTGCTCAGCAGCGACGGCAGTCCCTGTGGCCAGGTCGCGGCGAGGTAGCGCTGGCCCCTCGTCGCGCCCGCGGCGGTGAGGGCGCGCTCCGGTCCGGCCGGCACCTCCTCGAAGGAGTCTGCGATGAGCTTGCCGAGCAAGCCGACGCCGCCGAACGCGAGCGCGACGACGCCCGCCTGGTTGCCGAGACCCGTGACCATGATGAGGAAGATCGCGAGCACCAGCTCCGGCACGCCACGGAAGATCACCAGGATGACGCGGAACACGCTGCGCACGCGGCTGTTCGGGGCGACGTTGCGGGCGGCCAGCGACCCGAACAGCAGCGAGAAGAACAGCGAGAGCACCGCGGCGGCGAAGGCGACCTCGATGGTCACGAGCAGGGCGTGCATGTACTCGCTGAAGGTGTGGCTGCCGAGGTTCGGCGGCCAGAAGCTGTCGAGGGTCGGCCGGACGTACTCCCACGTGATGTCGCTGAACTTGACGTCCGCCATCCAGTAGCTGCCGATGATGAGCGCCACGGCGGCGAGCGACCAGGTCAGGTTGCGCACCCGGGGGCGGGTCCACGGGCGCTTCATCATCGACTCGGCAGCCGTGGTACCCGTAGCCGTGCCGAGCTTCGGTTCTGGCGCCGGCGCGTTCTTGGTCGCCCGGCGCACGATGCGGTCGCCGAGGCCCTTGCCGGTGGGCTGGATGCCGAGCAGGTTGCGCCGGATGGTCGACGAGACGATCTCGAGCACGACGCAGAGCACGAAGATGACGATGGCGATGCCGAGGCCGCGGCCGTATCCCTCCGGAAACCTCTCGAAGGAGATCTTCATCGCGTAGCCGAGGCCGCCCACGCCGGCGTAGCCGAGGATGGCCGAGCCGCGAAGGTTGATGTCGAAACGGTGCAGGACGGTCGCGATCCACGACGGCAGCACCTGGGGGAAGACCCCGGACCAGAACTCCTGCGCCCGCGACCCGCCCGCCGCCCGGATCGCGAGGCGCGGGCCGTCGTCGATCTGTTCGATCGCGTCGGCGAACAGCTTCGAGATCATGCCGATCGAGTGGATACCGATCGCCAGGATGCCGGGCAGCGGGCTGCCTAGGACGAACATCAGGGCGAACGCGAGGGCGAGGACGACGTCCGGCAGCGCGCGGGTGAGGACGCCGATCGCCCGGCCGACCGGGCGCAGCCAGCGCGCCGGAGTCGTGTTGTGGGCCGCGATCCACGCCACCGGGACCGAGATGAGCGCGGCGATCACGGTCCCGAGGATCACGATGCCGAGCGTGAGCCCGATGAGGTAGAACAGGTCGCTCGGCCCCGGAACGCTGATCGGGTCCATCTGCCCGAACACCTTCGCGGCGTTGTCGAAGCTCGAGACGGTGTTGCTCCACGAGAAGTCGAGCGTCGTCAGCGAGTAGATCGAGAAGCCGAGCATCGCCAGGATGAAGGCGCCGCCGATGATCTTGCTCACCGGGACGGGCCGGCGCGGCGCCCGCTGCGCGACGTCCGGCGCGGCGGTTGCCCGGGCCGCCTCGACAGTGGTCATACCGTGCCGTCCTGCACCGGCACCGAGGGGTGCGCCGCGCCGTCCCGGACCGGCAGGTCGATCGGCACGTCGGACAGCTCCGTCGCGATCGCCTTGAGCTCGGCGGTCGAGGTCGCCACCCGCCCGTAGATCTCCATCACCTGGGCCTTGCTGAGGCCGTCGGTGGTGGTGTCGAGGACGACCCCGCCCTGGCGCAGGCCGACGATCCGGTCGCCCCAGTCGAGCGCGAGGTCGACCTGGTGCAGGCTGCAGACGACGGTCAGGCCGTCGTCGGCGGCGATCTCCCGGATGAGCCGCATGACCTGTTCACTCGACTCGGGGTCGAGGCTCGCGACGGGCTCGTCGGCGAGCAGGATCTCGGGGCTCTGCATCAGCGCGCGGGCAATCGCGACGCGCTGCTGCTGGCCGCCGGAGAGCTGGTCCGCACGCTGGTAGGCCTTTTCGAGCAGGCCCACGCGGTCCAGGTGGGCAAGCGCCGTGAGTCTCAGGCTCTTCGGGTACGACCACAGGCCGATGCGCGGGCCCGAAAGACGCGAGAGCGCGCCGGTCAGCACGTTCTCGAGCACCGTGAGGGAGGGAACGAGCTCGAACTGCTGGAAGATCATGCCCACGCGTCCACGCAGCGCGCGCAAAGCCTTCGTCTTCAGGGCGGGAACGTTCTGCCCGAGGACCTCGACCGTCCCCCTGGTCGGGAACTCGAGGCCGTTGAGATGCCGGAGCAGCGTCGATTTTCCCGAACCAGAAAGTCCGAGTAGCACGACGACCTCCCCGGGCTCCACCGTCAGATCGACATCGCGGAGTGCTCGCGTGGAGGAGCCGAAGTCCTTGATGACTCCGCTCACGGAGATGATCGGGGAGGTCGCCGTGCCGCTCATGAGCTACCTGTCTCTTCTATCCGACTAGGTGACGCAGTCCGTTACTTGGCRCAGTCCGCAGCGGTGACCTTCGAGCAGATGTCGCGGATCGTGTCGTAGTAGGAGTCGTCCTCGGGCTTCGCTCCCTGGAAGGCATCCTTGAAGCCGTCGGTGACGGTGATGCCGGCCTTGGTGATGTCGTCGAGCGTGACGCTGCCCAGAACCGACTTGAGCTTGGTCTGGACGCTCTGGGGCAGGGCGGTCGAGTAAGTCAGCGGTCCGCCAGGCACGTACTGCTTGTCCACCGACACCAGCGCGCCGTCCTTCACGCCAGGCTCGACTTCCGAGTCCTCGGCGAAACCCGCGTCGCACTGCTTTGAGGCCACGGCCTGGACCGACTTGTCGTGGGCGCCGGCGAAGGACGCCTTGAAGTCGGCGAAGGTCGGGTTACCGCTGGCGTCCGTGCCCGACGGGGTGATGTTGAGGCCCGCCTTGCTGAGCGCGAGCATCGGGAAGAGGAACCCGGAGGTCGAGCTCTTGGAGACGAAGCAGACGGTCTTGCCCTTGAAGCCGGCCACCGAGGTGATGTCCGAACCCTTCGGGACGATCGCCTCCGAGTAGTAGCCCGGGTCGGTCAGGCCCGCCGAGGCGATGACGGCCGACGCGACCGTCTGCTTGGCGCCCTTGTTGGTGGCGTTGACGTAGGTGAGGCCCGAGAACGCCGCGACGTCGACCTTGCCGGCGACGGCGGCGGCGATGAGCGCCGTGTAGTCGGCGGTCGGGAAGTACTCGACCTTGAGGCCGGTCTGCTTGGCGATGTACTCCTCGAGCGGCTTCCAGTTCGAGTCCGAACCGGCCTGGTCCGGCACCGTGCCGAAGATGAGGGTTCCCTCGCTCTTGGCGAACTTGCCCGCCTCGGCCGGGCCGCTGGCCCCGGCGGTCGCGCCGGCCGCGTCCGTGGAGTCGTCGTCAGAACCACAGCCCGCGAGTGCCACGACGGCGAGCAGCGCGCCGACGACGGCGCCAGCCATGGCCCGCTTGGTGCCGATGAAACGCATGTGGACCCTTTCGATGTTTTTTGTTGGTTTGGCCCGTACGAGTGCCCCAGCGGGTTCGCCGCGCTGGATGCGTGACGGTTCGGGGGCGGATGGTGGTCGTGGATGCGTGGGTCTTCTCGGGACCGGGTCGCCGGTCCGGGTGGGGTGGCTGGCTGATCAGGGAGGAGCCGCGGCCCGGTGGGCCGCGGAACGGTCAGCGGGTGGTCAGGGGACGACCGCCAGGACAGGCGCGCCGGCCGGGACTCGTATCGCCACGGCAGGATTCGCAGGATTCGCTCCCGCGCTCACGCCGCCGCCCCGGGAACGCGAGGCCGTCGATATCGGCGCGCAACTCGTCATCGGCGCGCCGCTCGCCGGCGCGGGATTCCGGTGCGCTCGATCCGCGGAGAGCGGCCCCGGCGTGTGCCGATGCGGCGCCCCGCCTTCATCCGGGCAGCCTCGCGGGACCCCTCGTCCGTCCACGTCGAGAACCTTGATGGCCCTCTCTGAACGGGCTGTGAACCGTAAGCGTTGCGCCAGCAACGTTCATGTGTCGCCGGCAAGGCGATTTGCGCATGCTAGGCGTGACCGTCTGCGCACGTTACGAACAGATTTCCACCGCGAGGCGCAGCCGCCAACCGTGACGCAACGATGACGCTACGACGCCAAGATCCGGCCGTTCACTCGACCGGATTCACGTAAAGGGTTCAGCGCCCAGTGGGCGGGCGTCGAGCGCGCGCCCGCATGGAGTAGTCCGGGTCCCGCGTGTCCGGACCGGCGAACCAGCCGAGCACCCCGGCCAGGGTCAGCACACCCAGGACCACAAGGGCGATCATCGCCGTCCACCCAGCGACCGTCCGCCGCGGAGCGGGGCCTCCACGAGAACAGGCGGGGTCGCGGGGACGGGCCACCCCACCGGGGCCGATGTCCCGAAAGCGCCTGACGGGTCCGGAACGGTAGCGCTATCCTCTGTCCTCATGAAAAATGGTAGCAGTAGGGATGCCGGCGGCGTCGAGAAAGTCGCCGACGAGCTGCGCTCCCTGGCTGATGCCCGGGCCGTCGGCGCCCGCCTGCCCAGCACCCGMGACCTGCAGCACAGGCTGGGTGTCGGCCCGGTGACCGTGCAGCGAGCGCTCGCCCGCCTCGTCACCGAGGGTCTGCTGGTCACCCGGCCGGGTGCCGGCACGTTCGTGGCGGCGCGCCGGGCCACCCGCGCCGGCGACACCGACTGGCAGCAGGTAGCGCTCGGCGCGAGCCCGGTGTCGGCGTCTGGTGTAGACGTGCTGCTGGCGAGCGCCCACTCGACCGGTTTCCAGCTGGGTGCCGGCTACTTCGACGCGACGCTGCGCGCCGACAGCCGGCTCGCCGCCGCGGCCAGCCGCGCGGTGCGCCGGCCGGACGCCTGGAGCGCGCCGCCAGCGGCGGGCGTTCCGGAGCTGCGCAGCTGGTTCGGCCGCCAGGTCGGCGCCGATCCCGACCAGGTGCTGATCACCCCGGCCGCTCAGGGCGCCCTCTCCGCCGCCTTCCGCGCGCTCCTGCCGGCCGGAAGCCCGGTGCTGTTCGCGGTGCCGACCTACCCCGGCGCGCTGGCGGTCGCGCGCAGCGCCGGCCACGTGCCGGTGCCGGTGCCGACCGACGCCGACGGCATCCGCCCGGAGCTGCTCGAGCGGGCGCTGGCGGCGACGTYGGCGCGGCTGCTGTTCCTGCAGCCGACGTTCGCCAACCCGGACGGCGGGGTGCTCGCGCACACGCGCCGCCGCGAGGTGCTCGACATCTGCGAGCGGGCCGGCGCGTTCATCCTCGAGGACGACTTCGCGCGCTGGCTCGGCCACGGGCAGGTCCCGCCGCCGCCGCTGTGGCGCGACGACGACCAGGGCCGGGTCATCACGGTCTGCTCGTTGACAAAGATTCTGGCCCCGAGCCTGCGCATCGGCGCGATCGTGGCGCGCGGGCCGGTGATGACCCGGCTCGCCGCGATGCGCCAGGTCGATGACTCCTTCGTGCCCATGCCGTTGCAGCACACCGCCGTGGAGATGGTGGCCGGGCCGGGCTGGTCGGCTCAGCTGCGCACCGTTTCGGCGGCGCTGCGCGCCCGGATGGCCACGCTCACGACCGCCCTCGCCCTCGAGCTGCCGGAGTGCTCGTTCGAGAACCCCCGGGGTGGGGTCAGCATCTGGCTGCGGCTGCCCCGGGGCACCGACGACCTCGCGGTCGCCACCCGCGCGGGGCGGCTCGGGGTGGCGGTGGTGCCCGGTCGGTACTTCGTGATCGGCGAACAGGACGTCAGCCACCTGCGGCTGTGCGTCGCCGGGGTCCGGGAGCCCGATATCCCCACCGCGGTCGCGCTGCTCGCCGAGGCGGTGCGCGCCAGCGCCGGCACGGCCGCCGACCACCCGTTCGTCGGATGACCGGACAGGCCGGTGCCAGGTGGCCGGCGCCAAGTGGCCGGTGACCGATTGCCGGTCACCGGCACCGGATCGGCCCCGAGGTGGTCAGAGCCGGGAACGTCGCGAAATTCCTGAAACAGTGGAAACCGCGCCGTTACCGGCCGACGAGGCGCGGGCGGGCGGGCGGAGTGCGGCCGGTGGTAATAGCCCGGCAAACCCTCAAAACGACGCCAAAGCGTCTGTTGTCATTTGATAGATCCACTAGGGTGCCCTGAGCAGGATCCRCCGGGTCCAGCGCATTTCCCCCGCACCCCGCAAGGTGAGTGAGTACATGCGCCGAGCGCTCAGATCCCCCACCCCACCCGCAGAAGGAAAGCGCCGCTCTCGCCGGTCGCGCAGGCTGGCACTGCTGGCCGCGCCGGTCGCCGCCATGGTCGCCGTACCGCTCGCGCTCACGCTGCCGGGTGGCCCGGCGAGCGCCGCGAGTACCAGGACCTTCCTCGTCGTCTACTCGGGTTCCGCGGAGGCGGGCCGGGCGGCGGTCGCGAAGCTCGGCGGCACGATCGAGTCGGAGAACGCCGAGACCGGGCTCGCGGTCGTCACGTCGACGGACGCGTCCTTCGAGACGAAGGCTGGCGCCAACGCGGCGCTGGTCGGCGCGGCGCCGAACGCGCCGATCGGCTACGCCGTCCCCGACATCGCCGGCGGCTCGGGTGCCGGCAAGGACCAGTCGTTCACCCAGCGCGAGCGCGACCTGAGCCGGGCCGGCGGCGGCACCAAGCCCGGCAAACCCGGCAAGCCCGCGGCCGGCGCCGAGCCGCTGTCGAGCCTGCAGTGGGACATGCAGCTGATGGGCGCGACGCCGACCGGTTCGTACAAGTACGAGCCAGGCGACAAGGGTGTGCTGGTCGGCGTCATCGACACCGGCATCGACGGCACCCACCCGGACATCGCCCCCAACTTCAACAAGGGGCTGTCGCGCAACTTCGTCACCGACATCCCGACCGACCCGGCCTCCGGCGAGGAGGTCGACGGCCCATGTGAGCACCCGAGCTGCAAGGACCCGGTCGACGAGGACGACGACGGCCACGGCACCCACGTCGCGTCCACGATCGCCTCGCCGATCAACGGCCTGGGCATCGCGGGCGTCGCCCCGAACGTGCAGCTGGTGAACGTCCGGGCCGGCCAGGACTCGGGCTACTT
Organism: Pseudofrankia sp. EUN1h; assembly: GCF_001854645.1. Lineage (NCBI taxonomy): Bacteria > Bacillati > Actinomycetota > Actinomycetes > Frankiales > Frankiaceae > Pseudofrankia > Pseudofrankia sp. EUN1h. Next base: position 20,827 of record NZ_MBLN01000063.1, read on the forward strand.
CTTCCTGAAGCCGACGATCGACGCCATCACCTACGCCGGTGACGCGGGCATCGACGTGGTCAACATGTCCTTCTACACCGACCCCTACCTGTTCAACTGCAAGGCGAACCCGGCGGACTCCCCCGAGCGGCAGGCCGAGCAGCGCACGATCATCGCCGCGACCCAGCGCGCGGTCGCCTACGCGTCCAGGCGCGGCGTCACCCTGATCGCCGCGTCCGGCAACGAGGGGTTCGACCTCGGCCACCCCACCGGCGACGACACCAGCCCGGACTACCCGCCGTCGGGCAGCGCCGCCTACCCGCGCGTCATCGACAACTCGTGCCTGTCGATGCCGTCGGAGGCGCCGAACGTGCTGGACGTCAACGCGATCGGCCCGTCCAAGCGGCTGAGCTACTACAGCAACTACGGCCTGGAGCAGACGGTCGTGGCCGCGCCGGGCGGTGACGCCTACGACGGCTCCGCCACCCGCAAGGTGACGAACGAGATCCTCGCCGCCTACCCGAAGAACGTCGCCGTGGCCAACGGTGACATCGACGAGAACGGCGACCCGACCAGCGAGTTCGTCATTCGCGACGACAGCTTGGGCAAGGCGTCGTACTACCAGTACCTGCAGGGCACGTCGATGGCCTCGCCACACGCCGTCGGCGTGGCCGCGATCATCGTCAGCGCGCTGGGCCGCAAGGACCTGAGGCACGGCGGGCTGACGCTGGACCCGGCGATCGTCCAGCAGCAGCTGCAGAGGACGGCGGTCGCGACGCCCTGCCCGACGCCGAACCCGTACGTCTACCCCGCGCCGGTGCCAGCGAGCTACACCAAGACCTGCGAGGGCAGCACCAAATTCAACGGGTTCTACGGAAACGGAATCGTCAGCGCGCTGAACGCGTCCAAGCTCCACTGATGTTCCGGACCACCGGAAAAACAACTGAATGAGGAGCGGCCCGGGCGGCGTCTGCCACCCGGGCCGCTCCGTCGTCGGCGACAGGTCCGAATGTCCACGTGAGCGTGGGTGTCAACGACCGCCGAAACGGGCGCGCAGCTCGTGTTTCAGGATCTTCAGGGTGGCGTTGCGAGGAAGCGCGTCGAGTATCTCCAGGCGCTCCGGGATCTTCTGCGTCATCAGCCCGGCGCCGCGCAGGAAGGCGGCGAGCTCGGCGAGCGTCGGCGGGGCCGCGCCGGGCGCCGGCTCGACGACCGCGCAGACCAGCTCGCCGCGCTCGGCGTCCGGCAGCCCGACGACGGCGACGGCGACGACCTTCGGATGCTGGTAGAGCAGGTCCTCGACCTCCTTGGCGGAGACGTTCTCGCCCTTGCGGATGATCACGTCCTTGAGCCGACCGGTGAGCGTCACGTGACCGTCGGGGCGCAGGAAGCCGAGGTCGCCGGTGCGGAACCAGCCGTCCTCGTCGAAGGCGGCGGCGGTCGCCTCGTCGTCGGTGTAGCCGGCGCAGACCGTGGCGCCGTGGACCCGGACCTCGCCCTCGACGCCGGCCGGGGCCACCGCGCCGTCCGCCGTGACGACGCGCACCTCGACCCCGGGCAGCGGGGCGCCCTCGGAGTACATCAGCGCGTCGTCGCTGTCCGCCGGCGAGCCCTGGGTGATCATCGGGACCTCGGTCATGCCGTAGCCGTGCGCGATCGGGATGCCCATCTCACGCCGCACGTCGGTGAACAGCTCCGGCGGCTTCGGCGCGCCGCCGCCGGCGAGCATCCGCAGGGTCGGCACGAGCGGCCCGGCGGGCGCCGGCAGGGCGCGCTGGGCCGCGAGCAGCGCGGAGTAGAAGGCGGTGGAACCGCCGGCGATCGTCACCCCGTGGCGACGGAAGGCGTCGATCGCGTCCRCCGGCACGAAGGCCTCCAGCAGCAGCGCCGGGAAACCGACCGCGAGCATCATCGCCAGGTAGTCCGGGCCGCCGATGTGCGCGACCGGGAACGCGATCGAGCCGACGTCGTCCGGCCTGGCCGCGAGCGCCAGCGCCAGTCCCACGCCGGCGGCGATGAGCGACGAGTCGCGGTGGCGCACGCCCTTGGGCTGCGACGTCGTGCCGGAGGTGTAGTAGATCCAACGGATCTCCTCGCCGTCCGTCGGCGGGGGCGGCAGCGTCGACGGGTCGCCCTCGGGCAGCCCGTCACCGGCGCCAGCGCCGGCGCCGACGACCAGTAACCGCGGCGGATCGGCGAGGTCCCTGGTCGCCGCGGCGGCGAGCGCGCGATAGTCGGTGCCACGCCAGACGCCCGGGACGCAGAACAGCCGGGCGCCGGTCTGGTGCAGCGCGACGGAGACCTCGCGCTCGCGGTAGATGTGGATGATCGGGACCTGGACCGCGCCAAGCCGGGCGAGCGCCATCGACAACACGACCGTCTCGACCCTCGTCGGCAGCTGCCAGCACACCCGCGTCCCCGGCCCGACGCCCTGCGCGAACAGGCCCGCCGCGACCCGCTCGGCGCGAGTCGCGAGATCCGCGCAGGTGAGGCGGACGGAGCCGGCCGCGGAGCCAGAGGCCGCGCCGCTCGGAGGGTCCGCAAGTAAGAGCGGGGCGTCCGGGGTGAGTGCGGCCCGGCGCGCGACGAGGTCCCACAGGGTGGCGACGCTCGATGCCGTGATCATCGACGACCCCGCGGCCGGCGCGGCTTCGGAGCTGGGCATGGGGCTGCCTCCCTCACTCGGATGCGGCCCGACCTGACCGCGGTGCAACCTGACAGGCGCGTCGCGGGGTCGGCGGAGGACCGGCACGGCGCCGCCACCGGACGGTGCCGACGGCCTCGCGTCGGCGCCCGATCGCCCGCGCCAATATAGAACGCGTTCTATATTGGCCGCCATACCGCGCGCTGGCGGGTCGAGGCCGGCCAGCCGTCGGCCCCGGTTACCGGTCGGCGCCGCGGGCGAAATCCCGGCCCGGCCGCGTGCGGATGGACGTCAGCCAGGCTCGGTGTAGTTCTCGCGCCACTCGCTCATGGGCCCGTTCGTCCCGTCCGAACGCGCGGCAGAGACGCGCCACCGGACGGCGCCGTAGCCCTGCCAGGTCATCGAGTAGGACGGGGCGGTTCCCTGGTATGGCGCCAGCATCTGCCAGCCGCTGCCCGACGACTGCTCGAACAACAGCACATAGCTGTCCGCGCCCGCGACGGCGTTCCACGAGTAGGTGACCTTGTCACCCGGGAAGAAGGTGGCTCGATCCRCCGGGCCGATGAGGACGGGCGCGGTGAGCGGCTGACGCACCGTGACGGTGACCGGCTGGCTCGTCGCGCGTGTCCCGGTCGCGTCGATCACCGTCAGCGTGACGGTATAGGTGCCTGGGCTCTCGAAGGTGTAGCTGGCGCTGCCGTCACCCGACTCGCGGACGACTCCGCCGAAGGAGAAGTCGTACGTCGACAGCGGATGTGAGCCGGCGCGGGAGCCGGAACCGTCGGCCGCCACCGTGAGCGGCGCGTCGCCACTGGTCTTGTCGAGGCGCAGCGCCGCCGTCGGCGGGTCGTTCTTCAGCGAGGTGGTGATGGACGCGGTGGTGTGCGTGCCTGTTGTTCCGGTCGGGCCGGACCCGCTGGGCGACGCCCTCGCGGTCTCGGAACCAGTCGGGGCCGGCGGCGTCGAGACGACGCCCTCGCTGGGCGACGCCCCGCCATCACCAGGCGTGGCCGTCGAACCCCGGCCCGGCAGCACGAACGCGGCCAGCATTACCACAGCGGCCGCCAGGGCCGCCGCCATGATCACCGTCACGACCGGCCACCGGCTCCGGCGCGCGGCATCCGGCCGACGGATCGCGCCGCCGTCGTCATCGCCGTCCTCGGCGGCGGCGCCGCGGCCGGACCTGGCCGGCGGCAGCGCAAGGACGACTGTCCCGCCAGGAGGTTCGGGCGATTCAGGGGAGCCGGGAGACCGAGGGGATTCGGGAGCTTCAGGGGATTCAGACACGCCGGGGGTCCGCGCGGCGGGAATCGCCGCCGCCGGCCCGGGCGAGTCCAGGCCGCCCGCTCCGGCGGGGCCACGCTCGGCCGGACCGTCCGCAGGCCCACCACCGGGCGCCGCCTCCGCTCCCCGCGCCGAAGGCGTGTCGGCTTCCGGAGCCGGTTCGGGTGGTTCGGGATAGGCGGGTGGCTCGTCTGGAACGGGATTCTCGGGCGCTACCAGGTCGCGCAGCGCGACGGCCCTGGGCCGGCCCCCCGCGGTCCGGTCCGGGAACGTCGGCTCGGCGGCGGGCTTGGCGCGCCCGCTGACGGCCTCGCCGATGCGGGCCAGCAGGAATTCCCTGGCCTCGCCTTCGGAAAGCGGGAAGAGGTCCAGGGAGACGATGTGGCGCAGCAGCGCGGGGCGGTCGCAGTCCTCCACCCGGACCGGGATCAGCCGGCGTGCGAAGCCGTCGGGGTCCTGCCCGTAGGCCGCCTGCCACTCCGTATTGCCGTACACCGACTGCAGATATGCCCCGGACAGGACGGCGAGGATCCTTCTCGCCCCCTGCATGCCCTCCTGCATCCGGGCCATCCAGTGGGTGCCCGGTACGAAGTCCCAGGCCTGCACGAGGACCCGGTAGCCGGCGGACTCCAGCTGCCAGGCGATCCACTCGGCCCAGTCGCGATCGGCCTGCGTATAGGACACGAAGAAGTCCCAGAGGCCTTCCGGCGGCCGCGCCGCGGTACCACCATCCGTTTCCGCGCGCCGCCGGGTGAGGACGTCCGAGGCGTCGTCCTTCTGCTCCACGCCGCCGGCTCCTGAACCGGTCGTCTGGGTATGCATTCCCGGCGGGCCGCTCGGCGCCGCGTCAGGATTCCGTTTGTCCAAGGCCCCCGCCACCTGCCGTGCCCCCGCCGGACCGAGACGGATTCTATCGGCGCGCGAGCCGGATTCCCGATGTGTCGGCGACGGCACGCCGACGGGCGCGGCGGGACAGCAGGCGGCCGCGGTACCAGGCCGGGAGACGGCACCGGCCACCGCCCCGGCTGGCCGAGCCTGGTCCGTGCTTCCTACCGGAGGTCCAGCCCCAACATCCGGATGGCGTTACCGCGAACGATCTTGTGTACGGTGTCGGCGTCGAGGCCGGCCATCATCTCCTCGGCGACCTTCTTCGTGTGCGGCCAGGTCGAGTCGGTATGCGGGTAGTCGGTCTCGAAGGTGACGTTGTCGACGCCGATCTCGGCCAGCGACGCGAGGCCGTGCCGGTCACGGAAGAAGCAGCCGAACACCTGCCGGTGGAAGTAGGTCGACGGCGGCTCGGGGACGATGTCGCGTACGCCGGCCCAGGCACGGTGCTCACGCCACACGTCGTCCGCCCGCTCCAGCGCGTACGGCAGCCAGCCGATCTGGCCCTCCGAGTAGGCGAGTTTCAGCGTCGGGAAGCGCACGAGCACGCCGGAGAACAGCCAGTCGGCGAGCGAGGCCATCGCGTTGTTGAACGACAGCGTCGCGGCGACGGCGACCGGCGCGTCTCCTGACGTGGCGGGCATCTGGGACGAGGAGCCGATGTGCATGCACACGACCGTCCCCGTCTCGGCGCAGGCGGCGAAGAACGGGTCCCAGTAGCCGCTGTGAATGCTCGGCAGCCCCAGCTTCGGCGGGATCTCGCTGAAGCAGACCGCCCGCACGCCGCGGGCCGCGTTGCGGCGCACCTCGGCGGCCGCCGCCTCGGCGTCCCACAACGGGATGATGCACAGCGGGATCAGCCGGCCGCCGGAGTCGCCGCACCACTCCTCGACCATCCACTCGTTGTAGGCCGTGACGCAGGCGGCGGCGAGATCGCGGTCCGAGGCCTCGGCGAACGTCTGGCCGCAGAAGCGCGGGAAGGTGGGGAACGACAGCGACGCCTCGACGTGGTTGAGGTCCATGTCGGCAAGCCGGGCGACCGGGTCGTAGCAGCCGGCGCGCATCTCGTCGTAGGTGATCGGCGACATCGTCATGTCGTCGCGGTCGAAGCCGACGGCCGCGACGTGCCGCTTGTTGATGTAGACGAGGTCCTCGTAGATCCAGCAGTCGGCCTTTGGCCCGTCCGGGTCGAAGGTCTGCCGGTAGGCGCCGCCGCCGACGTGCTCCATCGTCCCGATGCCGCGCCGCTCGACCCGGGGCCCGGCGTCGCGGAAGCGGGCCGGCAGCCACGTCCTCCACAGGTGCGCGGGCTCCACCACGTGGTCGTCCACGCTGATGATCTTCGGTAGCTCGCCGAAGGAGTGTCCCTCGCCGCCGTCGCCGGTCGCCATGCCTCGTCCTCCCTCGCCCCCGCAGCCACTGCCCGGCCACCACGGCCACCGCGGCCACCGCGCGACCGCCAGGCGGCCGCGGCGCGGCGGCCTGACCCGCTCCCCATCCCGCGTCCGTCATCCGACGCTWGCATCCGACCTGACGGACCGTCAGGTTATCTGCCTCCGGGAGACCCCATGACCAGCACCGGCGCGACGACCATGCCGGCCTACCGGATCGACGACTGGCTCAGGAAGCCTCGTCTGATGGATGTTCCCGTGCCGCGGCCTGGTCGCGGCGAGGTGCTGGTCGCGGTGGCGGCGAACGGGCTGTGCCATTCGGACCTGACGATGAGCCAGATTCCGGGCGAGATAGGCGAGCTGATCGGCTGGCGGATGCCGTTCACCCTCGGCCACGAGATCGCCGGCACCGTCGCCGCGCTCGGCGAGGAGGCGACCGACGCCCCGCTGGTCGGCACCCCCGTCGCGCTGGTCTCGCCGACGTCCTGCGGTCGCTGCGCCTACTGCCTGGCCGGCAGGGACAGCGCCTGCCCGAACGGCCTGGCCGGCCGCGGCTACGGCCGCGACGGCGGGCTCGCGCCGTACGTCGTCGCGCCGGTGCGGGCGCTGATCCCGCTGAACGGGCTGGACCCGGTGGCCGCCGCGCCGCTCACCGACGCCGGCGCCACCTCCTACCACGCCGTCCGCCGGGTGCTGCCCGTCCTGGACCCGGGCGGTACCGCCGTCGTCATCGGCGCCGGCGGCCTCGGCGGGTTCGCCATCCAGCACCTGAAGGCCTGCTCGCCCGCCCGGGTCGTCGCGGTCGACACCTCGCCCGCCCGCCTGGCCACCGCCCGGGAGCTGGGCGCCGACGAGACCGTCAGCGGCGTGGGTGGCGAGCGGGGCGACCCGGCCCGGGCGGCGGGAGCGCTGAAGGAGGCCTGCGGCGGCGACGGCGCCGCCGCGGTGCTCGACTTCGTCGGCACCGACGCGACGATCACCGCGGGGATCGGCGCCGTCCGCCCGTGCGGCGCCTTCGGCCTGGTCGGCTCCGGCGGCGGCCGGCTGCGCGCCGCCTGGTACGGCGGCCTGCCCCGCGAGGCAGACGTGTTCACCTTCCAGGGCTCGACGATCGCCGACGCCCATGCCGTCGTCGCCCTGGCCGCCGCCGGCAGGATCCGCAGCCTCGTCGAGGTCTTTCCGCTCGACGCCGTCGCGGACGCCTACCGCGCCCTCGACGAGACGACCCTGCGCGGCCGCGCCGTCATCACGCCATAGACCGGGGCGGGGCCCCGCCTCCGACGCTGCCAGGCCAGTTGTCCACAGGTCCGGCATGTCCGATTGRCGCTGATCCGTCGACCATGGGGAGTCGCCTCAGACAGTGTCGGAGACAGCAGTGGTCGTTCCGACAGAAGGACTCGACCGGGGAGGACTTAGTGGCCACAATGATCTATGAAAATGTAGCCACCAAGGAGGCCACGATGGACGTCGGCATCCGCGAGTTGCGGGACAACCTGAGCCGCCACCTTGCCGAGGTACGCGCAGGTCATACGCTGACCATCACCGATCATGGCCGCGCCATCGCCCGGCTGGTACCCGTCACGGAACCCACGCCGCTCGAGCGGTTGATCGCCGAGGGCCTAGTGGAACCAGCCCGGTCGCGTACCCGCGCTACACCCAGGCCGGTCGACGCGAACGGCCCGGTCAGCGACCTCGTGAGCGAGCAGCGCGGATGATCTGCTATTTCGACACCTCCGCCTTCATCTCGCTTCTGGTCAGCGAATCTGGCTCGGCGGCGGCGACGCAGGTCTGGAAAGCAGCGGACCGTGTGGTGTCGTCGAGGTTGCTCTACGTCGAGGCCGCTGCCGGGCTAGCGCAGGCGCATCGGCTCGGACGGCTCAGCAGGATCACCCACGAGGCGGCGCTGTCTCAGCTTGACGAGCTGTACGCCAACGTCGACGTCGTGGCCGTGAACGACCGTCTCGTGGCCAGGGCGGCGACGCTTGCCAGGAGGATGGCCCTGCGAGCCTATGACGCGGTGCATTGCGCAGCCGCGCAGATGCTGGCATCGGATGACCTTGTGATCGCCAGCGGCGACAAGACACTCCTGTCGGCCTGCCGAACCCTGGGCCTGGCCACAGCCGATACCAGCGTCATCAGTCAGGCCTAGGCCCTCGGCTGGTGCGCGGCTCGGGGCAGGGGATTTCCGGATGTTCCGGTGTCGCGTCCGCGCCTAAGATCATGGCGTGTCCGCTCCGCCCGCCGATGCTTTCGGCCATCCTGGTGAGGTAGTTCCGACCGGCGGGGTGCTGCCCGACCCGAAGGCGCCGGCTCCGGCGCTGTCGGGGGCGACTCCCGGGGCCGCCGGTGAGGCAGCCGTGCGCGGCCCGTCGCGGCTGCCCTATCTGCTCTCGACGGTCGGGCTGGAGAGCATGACCGCCGTCACCGCCCCGTTCCTCGGCCGCACGCTCGGGGCGGCGCCGTTCGCGCTCGCGGGGGTGGAGGCCGCCGGCCGCGCCGGATCGGCCGCCGCCAGGTACGGCCGCAACCAGCTCTCCGACCGGCAGCCGGGGCTGCGCGGGTTCCTGGACCTCGCCGGCTCGACCGGGCTCGCGCTCGCGGCCGGGTTCCTCGCCGCCAGCAGCGTGCTCTGGCAGGCCGGCGCCTGCCGGGCCGGTTCCTGGGCGGCGCGCGGGCTGGGGACGCCCGCGCTCGAGGAGCACGCGAGCGCGGCGGCCCCGGCGCACCAGCTCGGCCGGCGGATCGGGTTCGAGCGGTCCATCGGCGCGCTCGGCGCGGCGGTCGGCGCGCTGCTGGTGGCGGTGCTGCTGGAGGTCACCGACACCCGCGGCGTCATCGGCTACGCCCTGGTTCCCGTCGCCCTGGCGGTGGTGGTGAGCATCCTCGGCCTGCGGCGTACCCGGGCCGACGCGCCGCCGCCCGCCCCCACCCAGATCAAGATCACGAAGCTGCGCGGCGGGCCGCTCGGCATCCTGCTGCTCGGGATCGTCTGCTACGAGGCGTCCAACATCGCGGTCGTGCTGCTCCTGCTGCGAGCTTCGAAGATCGTCAGCGTGAGCGAGGCGCTGCCCGTCGTCCAGCGAGTAGCCCTCTGCTACGGGCTCTACCAGCTCAGCGCCGCCGCCTGCGCGGTGGTCGCGGGCCGGCTGACGGACCGCGCCGCCGCGAGCCTGGTGCTCGCCGCCGGCGGGCTGAGCCTCCTGGGCGCCTACATCGGCCTGGCGTGGGCCAGCGCGGGCGACGACGCGATCGTGGTGCTCTGCCTCCTGCTCGCCGGGGCCGCGGCCGGGGCGGTCGACACCGCGGAGTTCACCGGCGTGGCCCGGCTAACCAGCCCGGACTCGCGGCGCGCCGCGTTCGGCGTGCTCGCCGGGCTGCAGAGCGGCGGCCGGGTGTTCGCGACGCTGACCGCGGGCGGGCTGTGGACCCTGATCGGCCCCAAGGCCGGCCTGCTGGTCTGCGGGCCGCTGCTCGTCGCCGCCATCGTCATCTTCGCCGTACGGGTGGACCGCCCCAGCCGGTCCGAGCGCGCGGCGAGCGCGGCGGCCGCGGCGCCCGGCACCCCGCGATCCCGGCCCTAAGGCGCGAGGATCGGGGCTTCGCCCGGGTAGCGGACGCCGAGGACGGCGCGGACGCGGTCGAGGGTGGTCGCGACTCGGATGCTCTCGGCCGGCGGCATCACGTCGCTGTCGAGGTGGCCGGCGCGCAGCCGGTCGTGGACGTGGCGCACCTGGTAATGCAGGCCGATCCCGGTCAGCGGCGTCTCGATCCTGCGTTCGCCGGCTGAGCCGTCCGCCTCGCCGCCGATGCGGACCGGCGCCGCCCGGGTACGCACCAGCAGCACCTCCGGTGCCCACATCGACGCCGGGAACTCCAGCGACCCGCGGGTGCCGGTGACCCGGGCCGTCCCCGGCAGGTCGGCCCGCAGCGACGACGTCGCGACGGCGAGGGCGCCCGCGTCGTAACGCAGCACCGCGACGACATGCTCGTCGACCCCGGTGGAGCCGACGATGCCGCCGGCGGTGACGTCGTCCGGGGCGCCGAGCAGCAGGTGGGCGAACTGCACGGGGTAGATGCCGATGTCCAGCACGCTGCCGCCGCCGAGCGCCGGGTCGAACAGCCGGTGGGCCGGATCGAACGGCGCGCGGAAGCCGAACTCGGCCTCGACCAGCAGCACGTCGCCGATCTCACCGTTCCCGATCAGGTCGCGCATCACCCGGTAGCCCGGCGTGAACCGGCTCCACACCGCCTCCATCAGGAATCGGCCGGCGGCGGCCGCCGCGGCCGCCATCTCGCCGGCCTGCGCGGCGTTCAGCGCGAGCGGCTTCTCGCAGAGGACGTGCTTGCCCGCGCCGAGGAACAGCAGCGTGTGCGCGAGATGGGCCGGGTGGGGCGAGGCGACGTAGACGATGTCGACGTCCGGGTCCGCGGCGAGCGCCTCGTAGCTGCCATGACGGCGCGGCACGGCGAACTCGGCGCCGAAGGCCTCGGCACTCGCGGCGCCGCGTGAGCCGACCGCGACCAGCTCGGCGTCCTCGACCAGCGTGAGGTCGCGGGCGAACTCCCTGGCGATCATGCCGGTGCCCGCGATACCCCACCGGAACCGCGGGCCGGCGGCCGGGAGGTTCGCCGGCGCGGACGGTGACGACGACGCTGAGGGCTCTTCCACGTCGGCCATCCTGCTCCAGCGCGTGCCCGGGTGTCCTCAGCCGGGGTGGGGGCCGCCGAGTGCGGTGGTCACGGTGGTCGCGGCGGCGCGCAGGGCCGCGACCGGGTCCTCGCCAGTGGCGGCGGCGCCGAGCGGGCCGTGGACACCGATGAGCGTCAGGACCAGAACCACTGTCCCGTCACGGCCGAACACGGGCACGGACACGGTGCGCAGCTCGTCCTCCTGGCCGCCGGGAGCCGCCCGCCCGTTCTCGAGGCCCGGCTGGCCACCGCCGGGCCAGGGCGGCGCCGACGGCGACTCGTAGCCGGGCGGAAGGGCGCGGATCAGCCGGCGCACCGCGTCGTGGCCGGGGTCCGCGGGGTCCGTCGGGTCGGCCTTGGCCAGCACGGTGTTCAGCTCGCCGTGCCAGCCGGCTCCCCGCCCGACGGCGTAGCCGGCGGCCCGGACCTCGGCGAGGGTCGCCTCCAGCGCCTGGGCGGTGCCGGGCGGGCAGTCCCGGCCCGCCCGGTCCAGCCAGGCGCGCCGGGCGAGCTCGCCCGCCCAGGCGACGAACGCCGTGCCCAGCGGCGGCAGGAACGGGATGCGCTGCCCGACCCGGGTCGGCAGCTCGCCGGACGGCGACGAGCCGGGGGCCGCGTTCGCGACCAGCACCATCTCGTCACCGACTGCGGCGCTGGCCACGCACTCGGCGCCGAGCCGGGCGGCCAGCTCCTCCATCTGCGGGCGGGCGAGGTCGGCGGTACGCAGCTGGACGGCGAGGTCGCCCTCCCAGGCGGCGAGCGACAGCGGCGAGAACCGGCCGTAGCCGCCCTGGAAGAAGACCAGCGGCAACGCCGATCGGCCGACGTCGAGGACCCGCACCCGGCCGAGCACCAGGTCATGGTCGCCCGCCGGATGGATGGCCGCGAGGTCGCAGTCGATCCAGGCGACGGCGCCGTCGAGGATCGGCGCCCCCGACGGCGCCGGCCGCCAGGACAGCTCGGCGAACTTGTCACCGCCGCTGACGGCGAACGTCCGGCAGACCGACTCCTGGTCGTAGCCGAGGATGTTCACGCAGAAGCGGCCGGTGGCCGCGATGCGCGGCCAGCTGCTCGACCGGCGATCCGGGAAGAACGCGACGAGCGGCGGGTCCAGCGACGCCGACGAGAACGAGCCGACCGCGAGCCCCACGGGCGCGCCGTCCCGGTCGAGGCCGGTGATCACGGCCACGCCGGTGGGAAAGTTCCCCAGCACCTGCCGGAACCAGCCGGCGTCGATCGCGTTCGGCGGTTGCGGTGCCATCAGGCTCAGCTCCCTGCGACGTTCGTCGTTTCCCAGAAGACCGAAGAGACGCCATCATGCGGCGGGCGCCGCTTCCCGAGCGGCGATGTCCCGAGCGGCGATGTCCCGGCCGGAGGTCGGTGTGACCGGCCACGGGTCCCGGCCTGGCCTCGCGCCAGGCCGGGACCCGGCCGTCCTACTCCTCGATCAGGCCCGACAGCCGCTGGGTCGTCGCGATCCATTCCTCCACCAGGCCGTGCACGACCTCGGCGGCGGGGCGGCGGGCGTTCATCCGCCCGACGATCTGGCCGACCGGGAACCCGTTGAGCTCAGGCGTGCCGGCCCGGGTGAACCGGCGGGCGGCCTCGGCCCAGACCACGCCCTGCAGCGGCATCGGCAGCGTCTTCGGCGCGTCCGGCCGTTCCCAGGCGTCCGTCCAGGCGTTGCGCAGCAGGCGAGCGGGCTTGCCCGTCATCGAGCGCGACCGGACGGTGTCCCGCGAGGTCGCCTTCAGCAGGTTGTCGACGGCGGCCAGGTTGGTGTCCGCCTCGGCGACCGTGAGCCAGATGGAGCCGGTCCAGGCACCCTGCGCGCCGAGCGCGAGCGCCGCCGCCATCTGGCGCCCCGAACCGATCCCGCCGGCCGCGAGCACCGGGATGTTCGGCCCGACGGCGTCGACGACATCGGGGACCAGCACCATCGTCCCGATCTCGCCCGTGTGCCCGCCGGCCTCGGTGCCCTGCGCCACGATGATGTCGACGCCCTGCTCGACCTGCTTGACGGCGTGCCGCGGGCTGCCGACCAGCGCGCCGACCAGGATGCCGTGCTCGTGCGCCCGGTCGACGACCTCCTTCGGCGGCGGGCCAAGCGCGTTGACGAGCAGGCGGGTCGGGTGCTTGAGCGCCACCTCGACCTGGCCTGGGCCTTCGAGGTCGACGGCGAGGCCCGCGGCCTTGATGTCACGGCCGTCCTCGGCGTCCTCGGGCAGCGGTGGGACACCGTACTCGGCGAGCACCGAGTCGACGAACGCCCGGTGTTCCGCCGGCACGAGACCGGAGATCTTCTCCCGGGTGAGACCCTCGCCCTTGCCCATGTACGCGTTCGGCATGACGATGTCGACGCCGTAGGGCTTGCCATCGACGTGGTCGTCGATCCAGGACAGCTCGACCTCGAGCTCCTCGGCGTTGAACGCCAGCGCGCCGAGCACCCCGAACCCGCCTGCCCGGCTCACCGCGGCGACGACGTCGCGGCAGTGCGAGAACGCGAAGATCGGGAACTCGATGCCGAGCCGGTCACAGATGGGTGTTCGCACCACGACCCCTTCGTTCGGTTACCTGGGGGCTGGGCCCACCGGGCCGTCGCCCATGGCCTGCGGTTCCAGTCGCGGGCGGCGGGCTCCTCCGCACCTGCCGCCCGTCGGTGTAGGCATACAAGCATCTTTCAGCCCGAATTGAAACCAGTTCTATTTTTTAGGCGGCGGGCTTCAGACGCAAGCCGAACCGACGGCGACAGCCGTGACCGCGCCCGGACCCGCGCCCGGATCCGTTGCTCACATCCACGTCGCGGCCTGGGGAAGAGGTCCGGTGGGCGGATAGCGTCGCCGCGTGCCACGCCGGTCCTTGTCGATGCCAGACCGGCTGGCTCGTCCCGGCCTCCGGCGCGCCTCGGCCGGGCCGGTGCGGTGAGCACCGCCGACCTCGCGCTGCTGGTCGTCGCCGGTGTGCTGGCCGGGATCACCGGAACGGTGGGACTCGCGTCGCTGGTCTCCTACCCGGCGCTGCTCGCCGCCGGGCTGCGCCCCCTGGACGCCAACGTCACCAACACGGTCGCCCTGGTCTGCGTCGCCGTCGGCGCGGTCGCCGGCTCCCGGCCGGAGCTGGCCGGCCAGACGCGGCGGGTGCTGCGGTACGGCACGCTGACGCTGCTTGGCGGCTCGGCGGGCGCGGCACTGCTGCTGACGACGCCGCCGGGGGTGTTCAGGCTGGCCGTGCCATGGCTGATCGCGGGCGCCGCGGTGCTGCTCGCGCTGCAGCCGCGGCTGGTGAGCAGGCCGACCGGCGTGATCGACGAACGCGGGCTCCCGGTGACCGCCGCGGTGCTCGGCGTGGGTGTCTACCTCGGCTACTTCGGCGCCGGCGGCGGGGTGGCGCTGCTGGCCGTGCTCGCGGTGGCGCTGCCGGAGCCGCTGGCCCGGGTGAACGCCGTCAAGACCGTGTCCGGCGGGTTCGCGAACCTGCTCGCGGCCGTCGCGTTCGCGCTCGCCGCCCCGGTGCACTGGGCGGCGGCCGGGGCCCTCGCGGCCGGGCTGCTCGTGGGCGGAACCGTCGGACCGGCGATCGTCCGCGTCCTGCCCGCGACGGCCGTCCGGCTCGCCGTGTCCGCCGCCGCCCTGTGCCTGGCCGTCAGCCTCGGCGTCGACGCCTACCGCGCCGGCTGAGGCCTGCCCGCCGAGACGGGCCCCCGGCCGAGGCAGGCCGGCCGGCGCGGGCGGTCAGCCGAGGGCGGTCAGGTCGAACAGGCGGGGGTCGGGGGTGTCGCCGATGGTGAGGCGGCGCAGCGCGCAGCGCTCCGCGAGCCGGCCGAGGTAGTAGGCCGCGAGCTCGACGATGACGCCGGTCTCGTCGTCCACGACGACGTCGAAGCGCTGCGCGCCGTCGGCGAGCCCTTCGAGCGCCGGCGGGCGCGGGCCGGGGCGGGGCACCATGGCGAGGCGGGTGGAGGGCCGGCCACCGACGTGCACCGACGCGACCAGCCTCGGCCGCAGCCAGGACAGCAGCAGCCAGGGCCGGACGAGCAGCTGCTCGCGCACGATCAGGCCGGGCCGCCGCGGCGGGCCCGCCTCCCCGACGGTCCCGGTGCCGCTGACGGCCTCGCCGCGGCGGCGGCGCCAGTGTTCGCCGACGACGACCGTCACCTCGTCCTCGTCGGGCCACTCGACCCGCAGCCTGCCGTCGGCGGCGAGCAGCCGGCCGCGACGGACCACCGGGTCGGTGGCGTCCTCGCCGCGGGCGGGCGGGGCGGGCACCGGCACGAACGCCGCCGGCGCTGCCCCGCCCGGGACGCGCGAGGCCGCTCCCCCGCCGCTGAGGCTGGGCGTTCCCGCGTCGCCGAGATCCGCGGCCCAGGCGTCGAGAATCGACTCCCAGTCGGAGCCCGACGCGTCCCAGTCGCCGAGGCCGTCGTCGGCCGCGCCCTGGCCGCCGCTCGTGGCTGGTTCGCCGCTGGTCCTGGCCCTGGGGTCACGCACGAACGCCGCGCGGCGCGCGTCCGCGATCGTGCCCGGGTCGTAGCGGCGTACCAGCTCGGCATGGACGGACGGCCACCCCTCGCCGCAGGCGACCATTACCGCAAGTGCGTCACCCAACGACCTCATGTCGTGATGTTGACACAGGTCGCCACGAACTGTTGGGCCTTTGTTCACGGTCGGTCTCCGCGTTCAGGCGCCCAGCGACCGAGGGCGGGGCGCGCTCAGTGCTCCGCCGCCACGAGGCGGACCTGCATCTCCTTGACGCCGTTGATGAAGTTCGAGCGGAGGCGGCGCGGCGCGGCGGTCGGCACGACCTGGGCGACGCGACGGGCCAGCGTCCGGTACATGATCTCGATCTCCAACTGCGCGAGGTGGCGGCCCAGGCAGAAGTGCGGGCCACCGCCGCCGAAGCCGACGTGCGGGTTCGGGTCGCGGCCGATGTCGAACACCGAGGGGTTCTCGAAGACCGTCTCGTCGAAGTTGGCCGCCGTGTAGTACATGATGACCTTGTCGTTCTCCCTGATGAGCTGGCCGGAGAGCTCGACGTCGCGGGTGGCGGTGCGCCGGAAGCCCATCACCGGGCTCACCCAGCGGACCATCTCGTCGGCGGCGAGGCGAGCCATCCGGTCCGGGTCGGCGCGCAGCCGCTCCCACTGCTCCGGGAAGTCGATCAGAGCCTGCATGCCACCGGAGATCGCGTTCCGGGTGGTCTCGTTGCCGGCGACCATCAGCAGGATGAAGAACAGGTCGAACTCCAGCTCGGAGAGCGAGAGGCCGTTCTCGTCCGGGACGACCAGCTTGCTGACGATGTCGTCGACCGGGCAGCCTCGCTTGGCCTTGCCCAGCTCGTTGGCGTAGGCGTACGCCTCCATCGCGGCCACCAGGCCCTCGTCGGGGGCCGGGCTGAGCTCCGGGTCGTCGGCCGCGAGCATTCGGTTCGACCATTCGAAGAGCTTGTAGCGGTCGGCGTTCGGGACGCCCATCAGCTCCGCGATGACCACGAGGGGCAGCTCGGCCGCGCACAGTGCCACGAAGTCTCCGGTGCCTGCCGCCAGCGCCTTGTCCACGATCGTGTCGCAGGCACTCTGGATCTTGTCGGTGAGCCGGCCGATGGTGCGCGGCGTGAAGCCGCGGTTGACCAGGGCGCGCAGCCGGGTGTGGTCCGGCGGGTCCATGTTGACCATCATCAGCTGCTGCTCGGCCAACCGCTCCGGATCCTGCTCGTTGAGGAAGCAGGTCTGCCGGTGCGAGGAGAAGATCTCCGGGTTGCGGGAGACGTACGTGACGTCGGCGTGCCTGGTCAGAGCCCAGAACCCCTCCGGCAGCTCGTGGTCGGCATGGTGGAAGACCGGGGCCTCGGCTCGCAGCACGGCGAACTGGTCGTGCGGGACACCGGTGACGTACAGCTCGGGGTCGTAGACGTCGATGGTGTCGAGGCTGATCTGCGATGCCATGGGGACCTCCGGGTACGGCGCGACCGGCCGGGCGGGGCAGGCAGGGCTGGCAGGTGCTGGCGGCAGGGCAGTGGGGGCGACCTGACCTGAGCACCCGTCAGGTTGCGTGCCCTACGGGACTTTCAGTCTGGGACAAGTTTGTAAAGTTGCCAACCCCCAACGCGCCTTTCAGTGAAGGGAAATTCTGTAAAGAGGCGATGGACGCGGGAGTGGGCGTCCGCCCAGGCCGTGGGTCGCGACCCGGACGGCGAGCACCCTGGCCCCAAAGCGGCGTCGCCGAGGCTCCGGCCCGGCGGTGCCCGGGTGGGATCCTCGGCGACGGCGAATCAGCCGATCAGACCATGAGAAATGACAGGTCGTCAGGAACGGCCGCGACCTGGGCCGAGCGGCCGCGAGCCGGGCCGGGCGGCGGTGAGCTCAGCGGAGCTGGTCGACGTAGGTATCGGTGCCGGGCAGCGTGGGGACGAAGGGCGCGACGAGCTCGAGGCGGCCGGCGCCACCGGCCTCGGCCTCCTCGGCCGCGCGCCCGAACGCCTCGCCCCACACCGAGCGCGGGTCGGACTCCAGGAACCACAGCACGGTCACCCGCCGGCCGAGCCCCTCGACCTGCTTGACGTAGGACATCCGGTTCTCCGGCAGCGGCAGCGGCGTGAAGTACAGGCCCATCGCGACGCCGGGCACGCCCAGCACCCGCGGGGCCCGCTCGGCCCGCAGCCACTCGAGGACACCCGCGACCCCGGTGCCGCCCGGCTCGGCGGCCTCGGCCGGCGCGTCGACGACCTCCACCACCAGGCCCTGGTACGGGTAGTCGAGCGCGTGGACGTCGCGCGGCCTCGACGGCCCGCCCGGCCCCGACGCGTCCCGATACGACGCCCCCAGATAGCGCTGGAACGCGGTGAAGATGTGGTCGCGGTCCAGGTAGACCCGCCCGTCCGGCAGAAGGCGCTGGTTGGTGGCCACCGTCCAGCGCATGTGCTCCTCCTGGCGGCCCTTCGTGATCCAGTAGACCGCGAGGTAGCAGCCGTTCGTGACCGGCTGGGCGATCACGGAGTCCGCCGGGCGGCGCAGCAGCTGCAGGTCGCGGGGGGCGACCCAGCGGCGGCCGGCGAACATCCACGGCATCGCCATCGCGCCGGCGTAGAAGTGGTCGTCCTCGTACCAGCGGTTGTAGGCGTGCTCGTGGCCCGGCCGCGGCTCGACCATCGTGATCAGCGCCGAGCCGATGTCGACCGCGTACGGCCCGACCGCCGCGAGCCCGGTGTAGGCCGGGTCCGGGTCGGCCCACGCGACGGGCTCGGCCGGGTCCCTCGTCACGGTCACCGGTTGACCGGCTCCGGCTCCGGTTCCGGCCGCGCCGGGCTCGGCGTCGGYGGGTGTGGCCATCCTGCCGGGTTCGCTGGTGGTCGTCATGGCGGATCCCTCCTGTCGGCTGGCAGCGGGCAAGCCTAGGCCACCACCGCGGCCGGAATCTGTCGACCCGTCAGAAAATCTTCTAGACTCCAGTGCCCGTGACCTCGACCGCGCCGCAGCCGGCGCCCGCCGCCACCCCAGCTCCCGGCTCGCTCGCCTACGGCATGCAGCTGCCCGTCCAGGCGCAGAGCGCGCTGTTCGCCGAGCCGTGGGAGCGCGCGGCGGGTCCGGCCGAGCTGGCCGCCGTCGCCGCCGCAGCCGACGCGGCCGGCTTCGACTACGTTGGCGTGTGCGACCACGTCGCGATCCCCCGCCGGCTCGCCGCCGCGATGGGAACCGTCTGGTACGACACCGTCGCCACGCTCGGCTGGCTCGCGGCCCAGACGACGCGTACCCGCCTGCTGTCCCACGTCTTCAACGTCACCTACCGCCATCCGCTGGTGACGGCGAAGTCGTTCGCCACCCTGGACGCGCTCTCGGGCGGCCGGTTGATCGTCGGGGTCGGTGCCGGCCATGTCCCCGAGGAGTTCGCCGCGCTGGGCGTGGACTTCCACCGCCGCGGCCAGCTCCTCGACGCCAGCCTCACGGACGTCGACGCCGCGCTGCGCGACGAGTTCGCGCTCACCGACCCGGCCGGCGGCGGCCTGGGACAGGCTCCCAGGCCCGTCCAGTCCCCGCGGCCACCGATCTGGGTCGGTGGGTCGGCTCCCGCCGCCGTCCGCCGCGCCGCTCGCTACGACGGCTGGCTCCCCCAGGGCACCTCCCGCGCCGAGATGCGCCCGCTGGTGGAGCTGTTCGCCAAGGAGCGGGCCGGCGCCGGGATCGAGGCGCCGGCGGCCGTCGGCGCCGTCACGGAGTGGCTGTACGTCGGCACGCCCGGCTGGGAGGTCGACCGTCCCTGCGTCAGCGGCACGCCGGCCGAGCTCGCCGAGAACCTGCGCGAGTACGCGGCGATCGGCGTCACCCACCTGCAGGTCCGCTTCCCCAGCCGCACCCTGGCGGAGCTCACCGACCAGATCGCCGCGTTCGGCGCCGAGGTCGGGCCGCTCCTCACCAGCTGAGGGCCGCCCAGCCCTCGGCCCCGCGCCGGTTCGCCGAAGCCGGCCACCGTGACGCCGTTGGGGACGCGTTACTGTCCCATGCTCCCCGGTTCCCGGCCTCGGTCAGGGGCGCGGCTTCAGTCTGAACGGCGCTTCCGGCGCAGCAGGGTGAATGTCAGACCAACAAGCACGACCAGGACGACCGCCAGGGAGGCAAGGAGGACGGGCCCAGGCCGGGAGGTCCTGGTGGCCGGGTCGGTGCCGGTCCTGCCGGGCAGCGTGACGGTGGCCTGAGTGGTCCGTTCGAGAAGGCCACTCCTGAGTCGGATCTTGACCGTCCACCTGCCCTCGGGTAGCCGGCTGTCGAGGACCACCTCGACCGGTCCGGCCTGACCGGTGCCCACGGTGGTGCCGAGCCGGGCAGGGAACGGTCCGGCGCTGAGTCCGCCGGGGCCGTCGGTCAGGGTCAGATCGCCGCTGAGATCCAGTGCGCGGCCGCCGGTGTTGTGGACCCGCGTGGTGACGGCCGGTCGGCCGTTCGCCAGGCGCTTCGCGGTGATCCTGTCGATGACGAAGTCGGATGGAGGGGGTCCGCCGGGGCCGACGGCCAGGTAGACACGCACACCTACGCGGCTGACTTCGAGGATGCCTTTGCTCTGCTCCGGTGTGGAGGAGGCGGCGACCTCGGCCCAGATGCCGGCGTAGCGCTCGCCTGGGGAGGCGTCCCGAGGTACCGCGATGGTCACGGTGACAGGTGCCGACGCACCGGGCGGCAGGGTCAGGACGTGCCGGTCGAGGCTCATCCAGCTCGTCAGCTCGTTGGGGGTATGTCCTGGAGCGACGTCGAACGATCCGTTCTTGACGGACGCCGCTCCGGGGTAGATCGACACGTGCGCCTCGGCGTCGGACTTGTTGGTGACCTCGACTCGCCTGTGGATCACGGCACCGAGTTTGAGGTAGTCGACGATGTAGAGCCGCGCGCGGGGGTCGTCGACATCGTCAGCCGGCACGTCGACCAGGCGGATCCCGACGCTTCCCGACGTGGAACCACTGGCCCGCGCGGGCTGGGTGAGCGCGGTCGTGGCCGGGATCAGAGTCCCGGCCACGACCACTGCGAGTGCGGTGAGAACACGTCGCACGCTGTACACAGCCGGATGTCGTCTCGTCAGATGACCGAGTGGGTGACGACCGAGCTATACGTCCCCGCGGTGGCGTTGGGCGGAATCGTCGCGGTAATCGTGGGATCCCACGTCGCGGTGTTGTTACCGCCACCAGGCCAGGTCGGATTGAGCGTCACGATCTGCTGCGGGTTGGGTGTGAGCGTCACCGGCGTGTTGATGGTCCACTGGCTGATCGGGATTCCCGTGGAACTGACCACTCCGGTGTCGTACGACGCGCTGAGGACATGCGTCCCGTTTTGCAACGGTGTCGCCGAGACCGACGCCGCCCAGGCGGCGGGGTCCGCGCTGCGGTTGTCGGTCACGGTCACCGGGCCTAGCGGGCCGCTGGCGGACGAATCCGTCACGGGCTTGATGCCAAGGCTCACCGGCAAGGTTGGCACGGTGATGTCCAGCGTTCCACCCGTGAGTTCAAGGGTGACCGCGGTGTCTCCAGAACCAGCCGCACTGGCCGGCAGCGCCATTGCGGCGGCGAGAATCACGGAACCTGCAAAGATGGGGACAGTTCTACGCAAAGCACACCTCTTTGGACATCGCAAAGTCGGCGAAACGAGCCGGATTTGGATCACGCTCCTCGAGGATTATCACTCTGAGTAACTATTCAAGGGCAGCAAGTGACCGTGTGTTCCGGCCCTGTGGCCCGGAGCATCCGGGACCTTGGAACGGCCGTCAGAGCAGGTCGGCGAGGGCGCGCAGGTGGGACGGGTCCTTGACGCCGCCGACGAGCAGGGTGGTCACCGGGGAGTCACGCCAGAGCTGGAGGCGCTCGCGGATGCGAGCGGGCGGGCCGACGAGGGCGATGCCGTCGGCGAGGTCGTCGGGCACGGCGGCCGCGGCGGCGGCCCGGTCGCCGGCGAGGAAGAGGCGCTGGACCTCGGCCGCCTCGTCGGCGTAGCCGAGCCGGCCGATCAGGTTGAGGTGGAAGTTCACCGTCCTCGCACCCATCCCGCCGATGTAGAACGCGAGCGTCCACCTGACCACCTCGAGCCCCGCCGCGACGTCGTCGGTGACGGTCACCGTCACCGGGCAGGCGATCTCGAACCCGGGCGGAGCACCCTCGAGCACGTCGGCGTAGGCCTTCGGGCCGCGCTCGGCGTGGTAGAAGATCGGGACCCAGCCGTCGGCGATCTCGGCGGCGAGCGCGACGTTGCGCGGGCCCTCGGCACCGAGGTAGATCGGGACACGGCCGCGCAACGGATGGACGATCATCCTCAGCGGTTTGCCGAGGCCCGTGCCGCCCGGGTAGGGCAGCGGGTAGTGCGGGCCGTCGTTCGTCACCGGCTCCTCGCGGGCCAACGCCTTGCGGATGACCCCGACATACTCGCGGGTGCGGGCGAGCGGTTGGGGGAACGGCTGGCCGTACCAGCCCTCCACCACCTGCGGCCCGGAGACACCGAGGCCCAGGATCACCCGCCCGCCGGAGAGGTGGTCGAGCGTGGCCACGGTCATCGCCGTACAGGCCGGGGTGCGCGCCGAGAGCTGGATCAGGCCGGTGGCCAGCTTGATCCGGCTGGTGTGCGCGCCGTACCAGGCCAGCGGGGTGACGGCATCGGAGCCCCAGGCCTCGGCGGTCCACAGGGAGTCGTAGCCGCAGGCGTCCGCCTCCTTGACCAGCTCCAGCTGGCCGGGCGGCGGGCTCGCTGGCCAGTAGCCGAGGTTGAGGCCCAGCTTCAGGTCCGCGGTCATCGCGTCCTCCTGTCGTCGCGTCCAGCCGGCCGGCCGTGTCCCCTGGCTGACGGGCCATCAGTGCCTCTGGTAACCGGGCCGCCGGAGGCGCGAAGGAAGAGCATTTTCGCGCCTCCTTTGGCCGACTGGAAGCATTGCGGATTTCTAGAACTCGTACTAGTTTTCGGGCGTCCGATCCAGTGAGCCAGGCCACTCGTCCAGCCGGGGCACGCGCGTGACCGCGACGACGCCAGATCCCGGACGACACCGACCCAGCGGCGCCGGGCGACCGGCGGACGGAGGCGACGATGCAGGTCCACGACCGGCTGTTCATCGGGGGCGCGTGGGTGGCGCCCGCCGGGACCGGCACCATCGACGTGGTCTCGCCACACACCGAACAGACCATCGGGCGGGTGCCGGAGGGCACCACCGCCGACCTGGACGCCGCGGTCGCCGCGGCCAGGGACGCCTTCGACAACGGCCCCTGGCCGCGGATGTCGCCCGCCGAGCGGGCGGACGCCATCGGGCGGATCGCGGCGGCGCTGACCGCGAAGGCCGACGAGGTCGCCCGCACGATCAGCACCGAGATGGGCAGCCCGGTGAGCTGGGCGCTGTTCGGGCAGGTGTACTCGACGACGTTCGCGCTGGACTACTTCGCGAACCTGGCGCGGACGTTCGCGTTCACCGACGTGCGCGCGGGGATGCTCGGCCCCGCCCTGGTCCGCCGGCTGCCGATCGGCGTCGTCGGGGCGATCGTGCCGTGGAACGTGCCGCTCTACGTCACCGCGCTCAAGCTGGGCCCGGCGCTCGCGTCCGGCTCGACGATCGTGATCAAGCCGGCGCCGGAGACGCCGCTGTCGGCCTGGCTGCTCGCCGAGGCCGTCGAGGAGGCCGGCCTGCCGCCGGGCGTCGTCAGCATCGTGCCGGCGCACCGCGAGGTCGCCGAGCACCTCGTCCGCCATCCGGGCGTCGACAAGGTCAGCTTCACCGGCTCGACGGCCGCCGGGCGGCGGATCGCGTCGATCTGCGGGGAGCGGCTGGCCCGCTGCACGCTCGAGCTCGGCGGCAAGTCCGCCGCGCTGCTGCTGCCGGACGTCGACATCGAGGCGGCCCTGCCGGCGCTGCTGCCGGCGGCGCTGATGAACAACGGGCAGGCCTGCGTCGCGCAGACCCGGCTGCTCGCGCCCCGGGAGCGGTACGACGAGATCGTCGAGGCGCTCGTGGCCAAGGTCGGGGCGATGAAGGTCGGCGACCCGCTCGACCCCGCGACCGAGGTGGGCCCGCTGATCGCCGCCCGCCAGCGTGAGCGGGTCGAGGGCTACATCGCGGCCGGCCGGGAGGCCGGCGCCAAGGTCGCGCTCGGTGGCGGTCGGCCGGCCGAGCTGGATCGGGGCTTCTACGTCGAGCCGACCGTGTTCACCGAGGTCGACAACGGCATGAGGATCGCCCAGGAGGAGATCTTCGGCCCGGTGCTGTCGGTCATCCCGTACTCGGGGGTCGAGGAGGCGGTGGCGATCGCCAACGACTCCCGCTACGGCCTGTCCGGCTCGGTCTGGACGGCGGACACCGACCGGGGCCTGGAGATCTCGGCCCGGATCCGCACCGGAACGTTCAACGTCAACACGTTCATGCTGGAGAACTCAGCGCCGTTCGGCGGCTTCAAGGAGTCCGGGCTCGGCCGCGAGCTGGGGCCCGAGGGCCTGTCGGCCTACCTGGAGTACCAGTCGGTGAACCTCCCGGCCGGCTGGACCCCGCCGGCACCAGCCGCCGAGGCGGGCGCGGCCGCGGACGCAGCGGGTACGGACGCAGCGAGCAGGGACGGGGCGGGCGCGTGAGCGGCGAGGGGGCCGGCGCGTTAGCCGGCGCCGGCGGGGCCGGCTCCAAGGAGCCGTCCGCCGGCGAGGTTCTGCTGTTCCTGTTCACCCGCAAGGCTGGCGTGTCCGAGGACCAGTTCCGCGACCACTACCTCGGCGTGCACGCCCCGATGAGCGTGGCGCACTCGACGGCCACCGGCCGCTACGTCGTGCGCCTCGTCGAGGGTGGCCACGGGCCGCTGCCGCTGGACGCGGTCACCGAGATCCACACCGAGTCGGTCGACGCGTTCGTCGACCCGGCGAAGGGCTGGGACTCGGCGGAGAACTGGAAGGCCGTGATCGACGACGCGGCGAGCTTCCTCGACGGCTTCCACATGTACCGCGTCAGCCGCGAGATCCTCGTCCCCGCGGAGACGGCCACGCAGCCCCCGGGCGCGGTGGCCGGGGCGGCCGAGGCCGCCGCCGGCGCGGTGGGGGCGCGCGGACGCTCGCCCGGCGTCGTGCTCGCCCGGCTCTTCCTCACCGACGACACGGGCGAGGAGGCGGCCGACGAGCCGGACGGCCCGGACGCCATCCCCGGCGCCGTCCGCTACCGGGTGCTCGACACGCTGAGCCCGGGCGCCCCGCCGCTGCACGCCGTCGATCTCGTGACGCTGCCGGACGCCACAGCGGCCCGTTACCGTCCGAACACTTATCTACTCGGCGAGTACGTGCAGAAATGGCCAAAGGAGGTGCGATGATGATCTTCCATCGCACCTCCGGAGGCCTCCCAGGCGATGAGGAGGTCTGACGGACCATGCGCACCAAGGCAGCGGTGATGTGGGAGCTGAACCAGCCCTGGACCGTCGAGGAGATCGAGCTCGACCCGCCGAAGGCCGGCGAGGTGCTGGTCCGCTGGCACGTCTCCGGCATGTGCCACTCCGACGACCACCTGCGCACCGGCGACATGGGCGCCGGCACGCCGATCGTCGGCGGTCACGAGGGCGCCGGCGTCGTCGAGTCCGTCGGGCCCGGGGTCACGAGCATCGCCCCGGGCGACCACGTGATCTGCACGTTCATGCCGTCGTGCGGCCAGTGCCGCTGGTGCGCGAGCGGCCGCTCGAACCTGTGCGACCTCGGCGCGAACCTGATGATGGGCTACGGCGTGGACGGCACCGCCCGGTTCCACGCCCGCGACCAGGACTGCGCGGCGATCTGCTTCCTCGGGACCTTCAGCGAGTACGCCGTGCTGCACGAGCGCAGCGTCGTCAAGATCGACGATGACATCCCGATGGACGTCGCCGCGCTCGTCTCCTGCGGCGTGCCGACCGGCTACGGCTCCGCGGTCCACACCGCGCGGGTCGTCCCCGGCGAGACGGTCGTCGTGGTGGGCGCCGGCGGGGTCGGGATGAACGCGGTCCAGGGCGCGCGGATCGCCGGCGCCGAGCGGATCATCGCCGTCGACCCGGTCGAGTCCAAGCGGGATGCCGCCAAGATATTCGGCGCCACCCACGCGGCGGCCGACCTGGAGGCGGCGACCGCGCTCGTGCGCGACCTGACTCACGGGGTGATGGCCGACGCCGCGATCATCACCGTCGGCGTCGTCAAGGGCGACCAGCACATCGCGCCGACGATGGCGCTGGTCTCCAAGGGCGGCCGGGTCGTCGTCACCGGCGTGTCGCCGGTCCAGGACAGCGACGTCAAGCTGTCCCTGTTCGACCTGGCGATCTTCCAGAAGGAGCTGCGCGGCACCTTGTTCGGCGCGTGCAACGCCCGCTCGGACCTGCCGACGCTGTTCCGGCTCTACCGCTCCGGCCAGCTCAAGCTCGACGAGCTGATCACCAACCGCTACCCGCTGGAGGAGATCAACACCGGCTACGCGGACATGCTGTCGGGCCGCAACATCCGCGGCGTCATCGTCCACGACGTGAGCTGACGGAGGCGCACGCGATGTCCGACACCGCGCAGGCCCCCGCCGGGGGCACGGGCTACGACCAGCTCGCGGGCGCCACGGGCGTGGGCGCCGGCGACGCGGACGCGTATCCCGAGGCGACGAAGGGCGCGGCGGGCCCGTCTCGCCGGGTCGAACTGGTGGACCTGACCGACCGGACGATCATCGTCACCGGCGTGACCGGTCAGGTCGCCCGCCCGCTCGCGACCGCGCTCGCGCGGAACAACACCGTCTACGGCGCGGCCCGGTTCAAGGACGCGGCGCTGCGCGAGCAGCTGACCGCGGCCGGGGTGCGCTGCGTCCCCRCCGACCTCGTCACCGGTGACCTGTCCGGGCTGCCGGAGCGGGTCGAGTACGTGCTGCACTTCGGCGTCGTCAAGAGCAACCGCTGGAACGTCGACCTGGACGGCAACGTCGGCGGGACGCTGGCGCTGGCCGAACGCTACGCCGGGATCGCGCGGGCGTTCCTGCACTGCAGCTCCGGTGCCGTCTACGCACCCGACCACGAGGGGGTGCTGGCGGAGGACCACCCGTTCGGCGACAGCCACGCCGTGTGGCCRTTCCTGCACACCTACAGCGTCTGCAAAATCGCCGCCGAGAGCGCGGCGAGGTACGCGGCCCGCCGTTTCAGCCTGCCAACGACGATCGCGCGGCTGAACGTCCCCTACGGCTCCGCGGCCGGTGGTTTGCCCGACTACCACCTGCAGATGATGATCGCCGGGATGGCGGTGCCCGTCTATGGCGAGAGCGAGGCGGCCGCGACCCCCACCCGGTACCAGCTGCTGCACGACGACGACACCGCCGCCATGATTCCCGGGCTGCTGGCCGTGGCGGACGTGCCGGCGACGGTGCTCAACTGGGCCGGGCCCGAGACGGTCGCCGTCCAGGAGTGGTGCGCCGAGCTCACGGCGCTCACCGGCGTCCCGGCGACGTTCGAGTACACGAAGGCCACTCTGGGCAGCGTGGTCATGGACCTGGCGACGCTGCACGAGCGGGTCGGCCGGGCGAAGGTCCCATGGCGCGACGGCGTGCGCGCCATGGTCGCCGCCCGCCACCCGCACCTGCTCCGCGCCGACGCCGACGCCACCGCCCAGGCCCAGGCCCAGCCGCGCMCGGCTTCGAGGGAGGAGGACCGCGGGAGACGGCGGCGAGGTCAGCTGACCTGACCAAGCGTCAGGCGCGCGACGTGACGATGTTCGGTGAACATGGTCACATGGCCCGCTTCTGACGCCCCGTCGGGTCGTCGCCTTACGCTTACCAGGTGTCCCCAGCCGACGCCCCTGCCCTCGACAAGACCGCCAAGGCCGCCAGCCGCCAGAGCCGCGGCCGTGGCCGCGCCGCGAGCGCCCGGCTCACGGTCGACGCCGGCGACGGCCCGGTGGCCGACGGCGAGGCGGGCGCGACGCCCATCGCGGACGCCGAGACCGGCGCCAGCTCGGCCGGCGACGCCAGCTCGGGCGACGACGCCAGCTCGGCCGACGCCAGGTCAGCGGCCGCTGCGCCACGGGCGGCGGACGGCCGGGTGCCGGGCCGCCGGGGCCTCGCGACCAGGGCCCGTCTGCTGGACTGCGCCGCCGCGATGCTGGAGACCACCCCGTACCGGGAGCTGACGGTCACCGACGTCGCGCGCGAGGCGGGCACCTCACCCGCGACCTTCTACCAGTACTTCGTCGACATGGAGACGGCGATGCTCGCGCTCGCCGAGCAGGTCGCCGACCAGGGCTCCGAGCTGTCGGACCTCGTCGGCGCCCGGCCGTGGCGGGGCGCGGCCGGCTGGCACGGCGCCGAGTCGCTGGTCGACGGGTTCCTGTCGTTCTGGCAGGCGCACCAGCCGGTGCTGCGGGTCGTCGACCTGCTCACCGAGGAGGGCGACCAGCGGTTCCGCCGCGCCCGGGTGCGCATGCTCAACGCGATCACGAGGTCGCTCGCCGGCGTGGTCGAGGAGGCGCAGACCCGCGCCGGGCGCACCGCCGAGGTCGAGCCGATGGCGATGGCCGGCGCGCTCGTCTCGATGCTCGCGCACGTCGCCGCGCACCAGCCCGGCTTCGAGGCCTGGGACATCCACGTCGCCGACCTGCGCCAGGCGATGATCCGCCTCGTCTTCTGGGGCGTCACCGGCCCGAAGGTCCCCCGGGTGATCTAGCGCCGCCCGTCGGCGTTCGCCGACCAGCCCGCCGCCGCCAGGGCGACCAACCTCCAACGATCCGTATTGCCCGCAGCTTTTCACCCGATTATCCGATTCGCCCGTTTCACGGCCTCTTGGCTCAGTCGGCCGGCCGGCCCACCCGCCGTTCGTCCGGCCGCCCGGGCGTTTCCGGCTCATCGACGATTTCCCGCCTCGGTGCCGGGAGAGCGGGGCGCCCCATGCCCCATACGGTTCGGACTTTCCCGCTTTCCGCCGATCGGGTTCAGGCGGCTTCGATTTCGATACGACGAGGGTGGGTGGCGCGCTGCTTCGCGCAGCGGATGGTCAGGACACCGTCACACAGTGAGGCGCGGACCGAGTCGGGATCGACGTCGCCCGGCAGCGCGATGCGGTGCTCGAACAGACCGGTGCGGCGGGTCTGGCGGCGCAGCTTGCCGGTGCGCTCTCGTTCCTTGATCTCGCCAGTGACGATCAGCTCGTTGTCCTGCAGATCGATGGTGACGTCCCTCCGGGGAACGCCGGGCACATCGATCTCGACGATGAGCTCGTCATCGGTCTCCTCGATGTCGACCGGTGTGATCATGTTGGCCAGGGTGCCGAAGGTGCGGCCCTCCGGAGCCCCGCCCGTGACCACGTCGCCGAGCAGGCTGCCCATCTTCGCCCAGGCGTCCTCGATCTCCCGGAACGGATCCCACCTCGCCAGCATCGGGCGGACGTCGCCGCCACGCGTAGGAAGTGCCATTGCTCCTCCTTGGATTTCGTCATCGAGCAGGTGGATCGCCGGCCCGATGGTGTGACCGGTGTAGGACGAGGRAACGCGCCGCGGACCCACCGACCGGGCTACGCGGCCCGCCGCGCCGTCGGCCGCGGGCCGCGGTCAGGCCTCCGGCCCGCCCGAGGTACCCGCCCGTAATGCCTTGCCTACCCACTGCGTTTCGAGACATGTGCGGTCGGAAATTCGACACGGCTGTAAGGACCCGCCCGTTCCGCGCGGTACCTGGGCGCACTAGCGTGTTTGCCAAACGGCGGGTCGAAACGCGTGGGCCAGATTCGCGCGCCTCGACCCGTGGGCGATGGCCGGGCCGGCGATGGCGCGGTGCTTCGGCGGCGCGATCGTCGCGCGGCCAGGCATCGGCACCGCCGTACCCAGGTGCGGACGAGCAGTGACGAGCAGTAAAGCGGAGGGGGACGGGGTGGTCAGCACCGCGCTTCGGGTGACGACATCGGCTGGGGAGGCGCTGCTTACCGGTCCGGAACCCGCGGTGATCGGCAGGGCTCGGTCCTCGACCGTCGTGATCAGCAACAGTCAGGTGTCGCGCCAGCACGTGCTGCTCACACCGTCGGCGTCCGGCTGGCGGGTCGCCGACAACAGCGCCAACGGGATCTGGCAGGATGGCCGACGCGTCACCGAGCTGGAGCTCCGGCTCGGCGAGGTGGCGAGCATCCGCCTTGGCGGGGTGGACGGCCCGGAGGTCGTGATCACCGCCGTCCCGGCCGCCGGCGCGCCCGCGGCGTCGGCCGCCCCGAGACCGGCGACCCCGCCGGCGCGGGCCCCACGCCCGCCCGCGGCCCAGCCCGGTCCGCCGGCCCAGCCCGGTCCGCCGGCTCAACCCAGTCCCGAGATACCGCCCACCCCACATCTCTTGCCCGCCCTGGCCGGCCAGTCGGTGCCCGGGGGGCGGACCGGCACGATCGACCCCGCGACCACCGCGAACCCGTCGGTGCCGGCCGCGCGCAAGGTGCACCCGATCTCCGGCGGCCGGATCCGGCTCGGCCGGTCCCGCGACAACGACGTGTCGGTTCCGGACCTGCTCGCCTCCCGTCACCACGCCGACCTGTTCCTGCACCCCGGCGGCGGCGCCGAGGTCGTCGACCTCGAGTCGGCGAACGGCACGTTCGTCAACGGCCAGCGCGTGCAGCGCGCCCCCGTCGGGCAGCGCGACGTGATCGCGATCGGCCACCACCTGTACCAGCTCGACGGGGCGACCCTCGTCGAGTACCGCGACTCGGGCGACGTCGCGTTCGAGGCGCAGAGCCTCAACGTCTGGGCTGGCACGAAGCAGCTGATGCACGACATGACGTTCCGGCTGCCGGCCCGCTCGCTGCTCGGCGTCGTCGGCCCGTCGGGCGCCGGCAAGTCGACGCTGCTCAATGCGCTCACCGGTTTCCGCCCGGCCGACGCCGGCACCGTCCGCTACGCGGGCCGCGACCTGTACGACGAGTACGACGAGCTGCGCCGCCGGATCGGCTACGTGCCGCAGGCCGACCCGCTGCACGCCCAGCTGACCGTCCGCCAGGCGCTGGAGTACGGCGCCGAGCTGCGCTTCCCCGCGGACACCACCAAGGACGAGCGGCGCTCGCGCGTCCAGGAGGTGATCGGCGAGCTGGGTCTCACCCAGCACTCCGACACGCCGGTCTCGCGCCTGTCCGGTGGCCAGAAGAAGCGCACCAGCGTCGCGCTGGAGCTGCTGACCCGGCCGTCGCTGCTGTTCCTCGACGAGCCGACCTCGGGCCTCGACCCCGCCAACGACCAGGCGGTGATGGACACGCTGCGGGCGCTGGCCAAGGGCGGCGGCGCGGGTTCCGCCGACGAGCAGGGCCGCACCGTCATCGTCGTCACCCACAGCGTGCTGTTCCTCGACCGCTGCGACTACGTCCTGGTGCTGGCCCCAGGCGGCTACATCTCCTACTTCGGCCCGCCGGAAGGGGCGTTGGGCTACTTCGGCAAGCGGGACTTCAAGGACTTCGTCGACGTCTTCCGCGAGCTGGAGAACACGCCGGGCGAGGAGATGGGCGCCCGGTTCCGCGCCTCCGAGCACTACGTGCCATCGGCCATGGTCGCGCCGTCCGTGCGGACCGCGCCGCCGGCGCTGCCGAGCATCCGCCAGCAGCCGGTGGCCAAGCAGCTGTCGACGCTGACCCGCCGCTACCTGAAGGTCATCCTCGCGGACAGGTCGTACCTGCGCCTGATCGCCGCCTTCCCCGTCTTCCTGGGAATCATCCCGCGGGTGATTCCGGCGCCGGACGGGCTGGGGGTGCTGGCGAACGGCCGGCCGAACGGGGACGCGACGAAGGTACTCGTCGTGCTCATCCTGTGTGCCTGTTTCATGGGCATGGCCAACTCGGTACGCGAGATCGTCAAGGAACGAGACATCTATCGCCGAGAACGCACCATAGGCCTGTCCAGATCGGCCTACCTCGGCTCGAAGATCGTCATCCTGACCGGCATCACGACGCTGCAGTGCATCATCTTCACGCTGATCGGCCTGGTCGGGCGCACGCCAGAAGAGGCGGTGGTGGTCGGTTCGCCGCTGCTGGAGTGCCTCATCGCGATCGTCGCCGCCGCGCTCGTGTCGATGATGATCGGCCTGCTCGTCTCGACGCTGGTCGACAACGCCGACAAGACGATGCCGTTCCTGGTGCTGATCACCATGGCGCAGCTGGTGCTCTCCGGCGGCCTGATCACCGTGTCCGACGGGCTCGGGTTGCAGCAGGTCAGCTGGCTCGCCCCGGCGCGCTGGGCCTTCGCCGCCCTCGCCGCCACCGATGATCTCAACAACGCCGGCAAGCTCGGCGACGAGCGGATCGGCACCGCGCCCCGCGACACGCTCTGGGACCACAACGCGCCCACCTGGGTGCTCGACATCGCCGTGACCCTGGCGATCGGCGTCGTCCTGCTCTACCTGACGTCGGTCATGCTGCGCCGCATCGAACCGAAGGTCGGCCGCCCGGCAGCCGCCGGCGTCGCCGCGAACGCCGTCGCCGCCTACGGCCCCGCCGGCGCGGCGGCACCGGGCGGGCCCGCCGGCTACCCTGCCCCCGCGGGCTACCCGCCGGCCGGCGGCGCCCCGTGGTCACCCCAGCCCGGCGCCCAGCCCCCGCCCGCTCCCGGCTCCTGGGGCTCCCCCGGCCGCTGATCCGAGCTGACGGCCGTCCGTGGCCCGCCGCGTCGCGGCGGGCCACACCCATGTCCGGCCAGGGGGTGTGCGCAGGCGCCTGGTTTGGCACGATCGTGGGGCTGACTGCCTGACCGTCCTTGGCCGCCGGAGGCCGACACCAGGGCCGACCACCTGCCAGCGCGACCAGACCGGCCGCGACCACACCCGCGCGGCCGAACCAGACCGATCCGCCCTCCGCCCACCGCCCGCGCGCCGCCCGCGCGGGGGCGGCGCCGGTGGGTTGGGAGAGGGGGCCGAACCTCATGTCCACCTACCMGCGGTACGTCGAACCCGTCGAGCGCACGACCTGGGACGTCCCGTCCGCCGGGGCGGCCCGGTTCAGCTGGGAGTACGACGAGGGGCGCGAGCGGTTACTCGCCCTCTACCAGAAGGGCAAGGACAAGCAGTGGGACGCCGGCACCCGGATCGACTGGTCGCTCCAGGTGCCGTACGGTCGGCCGCTCGGCCTGCCCAATGAGACGATCGCGATCTACGGCACCCCGGCGTGGGACAAGATGTCGGACGCGAACCGGGACGAACTGCGCCACCACCTGGCTTCCTGGCAGTTCAGCCAGTTCCTGCACGGCGAGCAGGGAGCGATGATCTGCAGCGCCCGGATCGTCGAGTCGGTGCCGGACATGGACGCGAAGTTCTACGCGACGACGCAGACCATCGACGAGTCCCGGCACGTCGAGGTCTACTCCCGGTTCCTGCACGAGAAGCTCAGCCTGATCTATCCGATCAACGAGCACCTGAGGCTGCTGCTCGACCAGACCCTGTCCGACAGCCGCTGGGACATCCCCTACCTCGGCATGCAGGTGCTCATCGAGGGGCTGGCACTGGCCGCGTTCGGCCTGCTGCGCGACATGACGCCGCTCCCGCTGCCCAAACAGATCCTGGCGTACGTCATGCAGGACGAGGCCCGCCACGTCGCGTTCGGCCGGCTCGCGCTGCGTGACTACTACAAGGAGCTCACCGACGCCGAGCGCGCCGAGCGGGAGGAGTTCGCCGCCGAGGGCTGCTTCCTGATGTACGAGCGGCTCAACGGCTCCGAGGTCTGGGAGAACATCGGGCTGGACCTCGCCGAGAGCACCGAGCTGGTCAAGAAGTCGGACTACTACCGGACGTTCCAGACGCTGCTGTTCAGCCGGATCGTGCCCTGCATGAAGGACATCGGCCTCTGGGGCCCGACGATTCGCGACGCCTACGCGAAGCTCGGCGTCCTGGAGATGGCGAACGTCGACCTCGGCGCGCTGATGGCCGCGGACGAGCGCGTCGCCGAGGACGTCGACGACGAGCGCCGGCGTGCGGCCRCGCGCGAGCGGTCCGAGCTCGCCGGCCGCCGCGCCGAGGTCGCCGCCACCATCGCCACCGCGGCGGGCACGGCCTCTCCGGCCGAGGTCGCCGACGCGCTGCCGGCCGTACCCGGGGGCACGGCGCCCTAGCCCACCGGCCGGCCGGGGCGGAACAGGGACGGGAGGATCACCGCCCTGTCGGACCGGGGTACTAACGTCTTCGATGTGCGGATCGCGACGTGGAACATCAACTCGGCCAAGGCCCGGCAGGCACGGCTGATCGAGTGGCTCGACCGCGCCCAGCCCGACGTGGTGTGCCTGCAGGAGACCAAGCTCGACGACCAGTCGTTCGCCGAGGCCTTCGACGAGGACCTGTTCCGCCGGGGCTACCGCTACGCRCATCACGGCGACGGCCGGTGGAACGGGGTGGCGCTGCTGTCCCGGCAGGGCCTCGACGACGTCGAGCGCGGCCTTCCCGGCGACCCGGGCTTCCCCGCGGGCGCGCCCGAGCCGCGGGCCATCGCCGCCACCTGCGGCGGCATCCGGATCTGGTCGCTCTACGTGCCCAATGGCCGCACTCCCGAGGATCCGCACTACGCCTACAAGCTCGAGTGGCTCGCCGCGCTGCGCGGCCTGCTCGCCGAGGTGGCGCCGCGGCAGCCGATCCTGGCCTGCGGCGACTTCAACATCGCCCCCACCGACGCGGACGTCTGGGATCCGGCCGACTTCGTCGGCGCCACCCACGTCACCGCCCCGGAGCGAGCCGCGCTGCACGCGGTGACCGAGGTGGGCCTGGTCGACGTGCTGCGCGCCCGCTGGCCAGACGACGTCGTCTACACCTACTGGGACTACCGGGCGCTGTGCTTCCCGAAGAACATGGGCATGCGCATCGACCTGACACTGGCGAGYGCCGACGTCGCGGGGCGGGTCGCCGCCGTCTGGGTCGACCGGGCGGCCCGCAAGGGCACCGGCACCTCCGACCACGCCCCGGTCGTCGTCGACCTGGACACCGCCCCGGACGGTGACGTCGGCCCCATGGTCCCACCGCCGTCCGCCAGGAGCTCGTCCGGCCGCGGAGGCTCAGCGCAGCGCGGCCGCGCCGCCGCCACGATCCGCCGCACGTCCACTCCGAAGCCGCCGGCGTCGGCCGAGTAACGCGGTGAGGCGGCGGCCAGCGCCGGACGTGCCAGGTGTTGGCTATCCGGTAGCTACCGGATAGCCAACACCCCTGGCACAGGCGGGTCCGCTCGCCCACTCCGCCGTCAGGCGGCGTGCTGGGCGCTCGCGGCCCCGTCGGCCCCGGCCTGCGCCGGCCCGCCCTCGGCCGCGCCGGCGACGGGGAGCTCGGCGGACGACGCGGCCGCGGCGGTCACCGGGATACGGGTGCTGACCGGCCTCGCGGCGGCACCTGGCAGCCGGATCGACAGCACGCCCCTGTCGTAGGTGGCCGAGACCCTGCTCGCCGCCGCGCTCTCCGGCAGTGAGAACTCGCGGCGGAACGAACCGCGCCAGCGCTCGCGGCGGATCCGGCCGCCCTCGCTCGTCTCGGACGAGTCGCCGCGCTCGCCGCGCACGACCAGCCGGCCGCGGTCGATCTCGACCGTCACGTCCTTCTCGACGTCCACCCCCGGCAGCTCGACGTTGACCACCACGTCGTCGCCGTCGGTCACCACGTCCGCCGACGGCATCACGTCGCCGAACCTCGCCGAACGGGCGGGCGCCGCCCCGTCACCCGACGCCGGCCGGGCCAGCGCCGCGGTCGCGCGCGGCGCCCGCGCGCGGTCCCACGGGCCGAACGAGGCACGGACGACGCCCTCGAACTCACGGTCGAGCCGCCCCAGCACGGCGAACGGGTCCCACAGGTAGGCACTCATCAAGATCGCCCCTTTCCGGTGCCCGGCGATCCCGGGCTCATGCTTGTTGAGTCTACCCGACTCATCCTTCCGAACGAACCTCGAGTCATGACGATTCCGCGCCCTCGGCAGGTTCGCGGGTCGACGTCGCGACCACTCCCGGCCGCGATCGGCGTCGGCGACCGCAGCCGTCAGCCGCCGTCCGACCACTGGGACCCGGCCCCACTTCGACCCCCCTCCCCGGCCCCAGCCCCAGCCCGGATGAGAGATCGCGGACACCACCGCGGCCGACGACCAGGAAACGGCGCGGGAAACGGCGCGGACACATAACGCGCAACCGGTGGCCGACCGCGAGCCCACCAACGACTCCCATAAGTCGACGTCGAAACAATCAGTGCACAACATGTCAATTGCCAAGTCAATTGCTCTTCAGCAGCCCACCCGGCGGCGGCGCATTATTTGGACGGTAGGAAAATCGCGGACATATAACGTGAGGCAGGAACGGGGGGCACACGTGAACGGGCCGCGCAACAGTGACGTAGGTGTCGGGTTCGCGCGGGTCGGTACAGATCAGACAAACGATCGACCATCACGGGACGGTGCGGCAATGACGACGTCGGCGGCGGGGGCTGCGGCGGACTGGGACGACGCCACACCGCGGAGCACACCACGCACCGGGTCACGCGCACGGCCAGCGGCCAGGACCACGCTGGAGACCACGGCCCGGTCGCTGGCGCCGGTGGTGACCGGGAAAGGCACGGCCGGGGGACGTACGGTCGCCGCACCCGGCGCGGTGCCCTTCCGTCCGTTGGAGCCGGCGGACCTGGAGAGCTCGATCTCCGCGCGGTTCCGCGCGGTCGCCCGCATGCTGCCGGACACACCGGCCCTCGTCTCCCCCGGCCAGTCGCTCACCTTCGCCGAGGCCGACGCCCGCGCCGACCAGCTCGCCGCGCTGCTGCTCGCCGAGCTGGGTACCGGCGACGAGCCGGTCGCCACGCTGCTCCCGCACAGCGCGGCCGGCCTGGTCGGTCTGCTCGCCGCGCTGCGCACCGGCCGCCCGGCGGTTCTGCTCGACACGATGCTCCCGACGGCGCGGATCGGGCAGATCCTGCGCCAGTCCGGCGCCGTCGGCTGCCTGGTCGACGCCTCCACCCGCCCGGTCGTCGACGAGCCCGGCACCACCGTCCGCGTCGTCGACGTCGCGGACGCCGAGCGCCACCCCGACGCGGCCACCACCGCCGGCATGCTCGGCCCCGACGGCGCGCCGTTCCCCGGCGACCTGGGCGGGGCCGACGCCGTCGCCTGCATCGTGTTCACCTCCGGCTCCACCGGCGAGCCGAAGGGCGTCGTCTGGACGAACGGCACCTTCGTCAACGACTGCTACGCGGGCATGCTCGCGCTCGGCTTCGCCCCCGGCGACCGGTCCGCGCTGGTGTTGCCGTACTCGTTCGCCGCGGGCCTGACGGTCGTCGGGTTCGCGCTGCTGAACGGTGTCGGCGTCTACGCCTACGACCCGCGGTCGCTGGGCATCCGCGACCTGCCCGAGTGGGTCACCACGAACCGGCTCACCACCCTGCACACCACCCCGTCGCTGCTGCGCTCGTTCGTCGGCGCGCTCGTGCCCGGAGACGTCCTTCCCGACCTGCGGCTCGCGACGACCTGCGGCGAGGCGGTGTACGGCGGCGACATCGCGGCGCTGCGCCCGCACCTGCCGCCGACCGCCACGTACACCAACTGGTCGGGCTCGTCCGAGGTGGCCTCGCTCGCGTTCTTCCAGATCGCCCCGGGCGACCAGATCCCCGACGGCACGATCCCCACCGGCTGGCCGGCCGCCGGCAAGGACGTGACGATCGAGCGCGAGGACGGCACGCCGCTGCCGACGGGCCAGACCGGCAACGTCGTCGTGACCTCGCACTACCTGTCCGCCGGCTACTGGAAGGCGCCGGAACTGACGGCCGGCAAGTTCACCGAGCTGCCCGACGGCCGGCTGCGCTGCCCCACCGGCGATCTCGGCCGGTTCGAGCCCGACGGCCGGCTCGTCCTGCTCGGCCGGGGCGACGCCGCGGTGAAGGTTCGCGGCTACCTGGTGGAGCCGAGCGAGATCGAGTCGGCGCTGCTGTCCCTCCCGGACATCAGCGAGGCGGTGGTCGTCGCGGTGCGCAACCCGCCGGAGCCGAACCGGCTGGTCGCCTACGTCGTCCCCCGTTCGGGCAACGCGACCCTGGCGGCGGCGACGATCCGCCGGCTGCTGCGCGCGAAGCTGCCGAGCTACATGGTCCCGGCGACGATCATGACGCTGCCCGCGCTGCCGCGCACCGAGCGCGGCAAGGTCGACCGGGCCGCGCTGCCGGCACCGCTCGCGGCGCCGGCCCGCTCCGGCGTGCCGCGTACCCAGTGGGAGGTGCTGCTCGCCGACCTGTGGACCCGGGTCCTCGAGCTCGAGGAGGTCGGCGTCGACGACGACTTCCTCGAGCTCGGCGGCGACTCGCTGGCGGCGGAGGAGCTGCGGGCGCTGGTCCGCGAGGAGCTGGGCGTCCACCTGCCAGCCACGGCGGTGATCGACGCGCCGACGCTCGCCGAGTTCGCCCGGAAGGTGTCGGTCGCGGACCGGTCGGGGCCCGCGCACCCGACGATCGTGCCGCTGCGTGCCCACGGCTCGCGCCCGCCGCTGTTCTGCGTCGCGGGCGCGGCGGGCCTCGCGCTGGGGTTCGTCTCGCTGTCGCGCCGGCTCGGGGAGGACCAGCCGGTCTTCGGCTTCCAGGCGCGCGGGCTGGAGCAGCGCGGCCTGCCGGACTGGACGGTCGAACGCGCGGCCCGCCGCCACCTGCAGCTGCTGCGGGTGATCCAGCCGTACGGGCCGTACTTCCTCGCCGGGCACTCGATGGGCGGCCTGATCGCCCTGGAGATGGCCCACCAGCTCGATGCGGCGGGCGAGGAGGTCGCGCTGCTGGTGCTGGTCGACACCTACCTGCCAGCCTCGCTGCGGTTGGCCTGGGGCAGCGAGGAACGACCCGCCGACCCGACCGCGGCCCCCGTCGGCGGCCGGGACGGCACCGGTGGCGTGGGCCTCGGGGTCGCCCGGGAGTACCAGCGCCGGACACGGGTGCGCCCGAGGCTGCGTTCGCTGGGCCGGGTGCTGCTGCCGGAGCAGCGGCGCAACCTGCTCAACAAGGAGACCCTGCGCCGCATCGCCCAGCTGCCGCTCACCGGCCTGCTCGTGCTACCGGGGCTCGACGAGTTCGAGGCGTTCTTCAACTACTCCCGGATGCTGGAGCGGTTCTACCGGCCCCGGCCGTGGCCGGGG
Organism: Pseudofrankia sp. EUN1h; assembly: GCF_001854645.1. Taxonomy (NCBI): domain Bacteria; kingdom Bacillati; phylum Actinomycetota; class Actinomycetes; order Frankiales; family Frankiaceae; genus Pseudofrankia; species Pseudofrankia sp. EUN1h. Next base: position 59,213 of record NZ_MBLN01000063.1, read on the forward strand.
CGGACGGTCGTCTACCGGGCGATGGGCAATCCCGACGAGCCGCAGGCCTGGTCGCGCTACCTGACCGGCGACCACACCTACCACGACGTCTCGACGGAGCACTTCTCGGTGCTGCGGGAGCCGCACATCCGCCAGATCGCCGAGGGCATCCGCGCCGGGATGGACGAGGTCCTCGCCGCCCGCGCCGCCGCGCCCGACGGCCGCGCCGCCCGTTGACCTTCGACCGCCTCCGGCGGGGTCAGCGGCCCTGGTAGCGGGGCGGGCGGCGCTCGACGAAGGCGGTGACGGCCTCGTTCAGGTCGTGGGACGGCAGGAAGGCGGCGTTCCAGGCCGCGACGTAGCGCAGCCCCGCGGCCACCGCCGGGCCGCGGGCGACGTCCAGGATCTCCTTGACGCCCTGCACGACGAGCGGCGGGTTGGCGGCGGCCTCGTCGGCGAAGGCGTGCGCGGCGGCGAGCGCCGCCGCCTGGTCGGCCACGACGTCGTTGACGAGGCCGATCCTCTCGGCGCGCGCGGCGTCGATGTCCTTGCCGGTGAGCGCGAGCTCGCGCAGGTGGCCGTCACCGATGATCGCCGGGAGCCGCTGCAGGCTGCCGAGGTCGGCGACGATCGCCACCTTCACCTCCCGGACGCTGAACCGGGCGTCGGCGCTCGCGTAGCGGACGTCGCAGGCGGCGGCGAGGTCCACGCCACCGCCGATGCACCAGCCGCTGATGGCCGCGGCGACCGGCTTGCGGCACCCCGCCACCGCGTCCAGAGCCCGCTGCAGGGAGCGGACCTTCGTGAGCATCGCCGTGCGAGCCCCGGCGAGGCCGCCATCGTCCGCGCCCCCAGCGGTGAGCCCACCGAGCATCGCGGTCAGGTCCAGGCCGTAGCAGAAGTGCGCGCCGGAGCCGGCGATCACGATGGCGCGCACCGAGTCGTCGCCGTCCAGCGCCGCGAAGACCTCGGGGAGCTCGCGGAAGAAGTCCGGGCCCATCGCGTTGCCCTTGCCCGGCCCGAGCATCGTCACCTGGACGACCCGGCCGCCGTCGCCGCGGCGCTCGACCCGCAGCGCCTTCAGACCCGGCGCGTACCCGTAGTCGGCCAGCTGGGCCGCCGGGTCCGCCTGGCCGCCGGCCTCGCCGTGGTCCGTCGTCGTCATCGCGGCGCCTCCGCTGGCCGGGGGTGTCTGTGCCCCGGGAGTGTCCTGGCAGTCCCCGGCCCGCCGCCTACCGTCGCACATCCGGCGCCTGACGCGCACGGGCCCGGGCGCGCAGCGCGCGCCCGGGCCCTCGTCGAGGCGGAGTGTCCCGCCCTACCTCACTTCTTGTCCTCCTCGTAGGTGACGGTGACGTTGGTGTAGCCCAGGGCGCCGAGCAGGCCCTTCAGCATCGCCGTCGTGTTCTGCTTGCCCAGCGCGATCACCTGGCCGTCACTGGCCGCGGCGGCCTGCATCTGCTCGGTCGCCCGGACGTAGAGGTCCTGGTCGGTGCTCTGGCCGCCGAACAGGCCCCCGATCCGGTCGAGCGCGCCGCGCTGGCGGGCGACGACGTAGCTCTTCTTGGGATCGAGGGTCGCCTTGCCGATCGTCGGCGCGGGCAGCCTGATCGTCACGGACTTGGTCGCCTCGTCGACCGTGACCCGCTTGCTGTCGAGGCCGGCGAAGTTGACCACCGAGTCGACGGTGCCGACGCCGACGAAGAGCACCCGCTCGCCCTTGAGCGAGGACGGGATCCACTTCGTGTCGTCCTCGACGTCGACGACCACCTCCATGTGGGCGCTCGCCGCGTGGTAGTCACTGAGGTTCTCCAGCGAGCGCAGCACCGGCGGCGAACTGCGGTCGACCTTCTTCTCGCTGAAGGGGTTGTGAAGCAACGACGGCCAGCCGGCGACGAAGCTGACCACGCTGGCGAGGACCACCAGCGCGACCAGCAACGTCACGATCTTGAGTAGGCCGCCGAGGGAAGGCGGCCATGCGCTCCGGCCACCGCGGCGGGACGCGGCGGCTCCGTCGGGGGTGGTGGGAGGCAGGGTGTCGGTCGATTGCGAGGTCGACCGACCGGACTCGTCGCTCATGGCTAGGGATCTACCCAAAAACACTGCCATCACGCAGGTTCGTCGCCCACAGGACAAATAACGAGGCCAGAGGGCTAGGCCCGAGCGCGGCGGGCTCCCGGCACGCTCGGGCTCAGCGAGAGCGCGATGGCGGTGCGGTCGTCGCTGGGGCGACCGGGAGCGTGGTCGCGCACGGCGGCGAACACGTCGTCGAGCAGCCGGTCGGGTGAGCGTCCGGAGACGCGGACCAGCTCGCCGACGAGCCGGTGGCGGCCGAACAGCCGGCCGCCGTCGTCGCGCGCCTCGACGAGGCCGTCGGTGTAGACGAACAGCACGTCGCCGTGGCCCAGGCGAAGCCGGCCGGTGCGCCAGGCTCCCGGCTCGGCGACCAGGCTGGACATCAGCGGCCCGGTGGATGCCAGCGGCTCCACCAGGCCCAGCCCGGCCAGCCGGTCCAGGCCCTCCGGATCGTCGAGATCATCGAGGCGGTCGAGCCCGACGAGGTCGTTGACGTCACCGAGGCCGTCCCCGTCACCAAGCTCGTCGAGGTCGTCAAGGTCCTCGAGCTCGTCGAAGTCGCCGCGGCCGCCGGGCTCGCCGCGCCCGCCGCCGTAGCCGGGGCGATAGCCGGCGGCGGCGCGGGCACGCGTCCGGGCGCCCGCGCCGGCCGCGGCGGGCCTGGCCGCGCGCAGCACGAGCGCGTCCGGGTGGCCGGCATTGGCGTAGATGATCTCGCCGTCCCACGGGTCGACGACCGCGATCAGCACGGTCGCGAACGTCTCGTCGGTGTCGCCGAGCGCCTCGACCACCCACTGCACCGCCGTCGCGGGCTCGGAGCCACGCGACAGCGACGCCGTGAGCAACTGCTTGAGCCGCAGCGCGAAGACGCCGGAGGCCGCGCCGTGCCCGGCGACGTCGCCGACGACGATCGCGACCCGGCCATCGGGCATCTCGATGGCGTCGAACCAGTCGCCCGCGAGCGCGCCCTCCGCCGGGTCGACCCGGCCGAGCAGCTCCAGCCCCGCCGTGTCGCGCAGCGACGACGGGGTCAGCGCGTCCCGCAGCGCCAGCACCGCCGGGCCCTCCTGGGCGAGCGCCTCCCAGGAACGCTCGTTCTGGCGGACCAGGCTCACCAGCTGGGCGCGCATCGTCTCGACGTTGCCGGCGAGGTCGACGATCTCGCGCGGGCCGACGGCGGGGATCGTGGTGTCGTGGCGACCGGCGGCGACGGCGTTCACCGCCCGGCGCAGCTCGTTGATCGGGACGATGAGCCAGCGCCGGGACAGGACGAGCATCAGCAGCGACATCGCCAGCAGCACGGCGACGATGGTGCCGACAGAGGTCAGCAGCAGGTCCGCCGAGTTCTTCACCCGGCCGGTCGCCGCGGACTGCTCGTCCGCGATCGCCTTCGTGAGGCCCTCGGTGGCCGAGCGCAGGTCGCGGAAACGCAGCAGGCTCTCGTCGCTGATCTCGAGGAGCTGCGCGGCCAGGGCGTTGCCGCCGGCCGCCTCGTCGAGCTCCGAGCGGACGACGCCGGTCCGCCAGGTCTGGTAGGTGCGGCTCAGCGCGTCGACCCGGGTGAGCAGGTCGGGGAAGTCGGTGACCAGGTCACGCAGACTCGCGGTCAGGACGGGGATGTTCCGCTCGGCGTCGCGAAAGGGGTCGAGCAGCTTGTCGTTCGCGCCGTCTGAGATGAGGTAGCCGCGCAGCGCGCTGCGCTGGTCGACGAACGCGGTGTAGAGCTGGGCGGTGACGGTCGCGGCCGGGTCGAGCCGGTTCGCGCGCTCCGCCGCGGCGTCGTTCGCCCGGACCGACGAGTAGACGGCGAGGACCATCGTCGCGACGATGGCGACGACGGCGAGCCCGACCAGCACGCGGACGCCGTGGCGCACCCCCGCCGATCCGCCCACGATCACTCCCTGGCATCCACGGCGCCGGCGTCATGCCGGCGCTCCTCTGACCCGACCCCGCCTGACCCAACCCCGCCCCCGCGCACGGAACCGGAGTGCCTCCCTCCGGACTACACATTGTGGGCCATTGTCGCCCAGCGGCTTGGAAGCGGACACGGCCGGTCGGCACTGGTGACGCGCGGTCACCACGTGGTATGCGCCCGTCTCGACGTGCGGCGGTGGCCGCCGAGCTGCCACGTGGCCTTGGGCCGAAGCCCGAGCCGACACCGGAGCCGGGGTGCGCATCCGGTAGGGCCAACACCAGAGCGGGTAGGCCTGCGCTAGGACGCACGCACCGTTATCCGATGGATACCTAGCGCGCACAGTCGAGATCGGCCTCGCGGGAGGAACAACCGGATGACGTCGGGCGAGCGGGGACGGGCGAGCCGGCGTCGGCGCGGCGACGCCGGCCCCGCGCAGGTCAGGGAGCCGAGCTCGTCGGTGTTCCCGAACCTGCCCAACCTGCGGCTGCCGCACCCGCTGCTCGGGCACACCCATCTGCCCCACCCGCATCTCCCCCACCCGCACCTGCCGCACCGCGACCCCCACCGCGACCCGTACGCCAGCCTCGGCCGGCGCCCGGACGCGGCCATCTGGACCCGCGGGCTCACCAAGCTGCACGACGGCCGCCGTTCCGTGGACCACCTGGACCTCGACGTCCCGGTCGGCGCGCTGTCCGGGTTCGTCGGGCCCAACGGCGCGGGCAAGTCGACGACGCTGCGGATGCTGCTCGGGCTGATCCGCCCGACCGAGGGGGTCGGCTACGTGCTCGGGGAACCGGTGAGCCATCCCGAGCGCTACCTCAGCCACGTCGGCGCGATGATCGAGGGACCGACCTTCCACCCGGGGCTGTCGGGCCGGGAGAACCTGCGGCAGCTGGCGGTGCTGCGCGGCGTCGACAACCGCCGGATCTACGAGGTACTGCGAATGGTCCGGCTCACGGGCCGCGCCGGCGACCCGTTCGCCAGCTACTCGCTCGGCATGAAGCAGCGGCTCGGCATCGCCGCCGCGCTGCTGCCGATGCCGGAGCTGCTGATCCTCGACGAACCGACGAACGGGCTGGACCCGGCAGGCATCCTGGAGATCCGCGCGCTGCTGCGCGAGCTCGTCGACGACGGGATGACCGTGTTCGTCTCCAGTCACCTGCTCGCCGAGATCGAGCAGATCTGCGACCACGTGGTGATGATCCGCGGCGGGCGGCTGCTGTTCCAGGGCCGCACCAGCGAGCTGCTGGCTGCCGGGGAAGCGCGGATCCTGCTGGCCCCCGAGCGCGGCGCCGACGCGCGCCGGCTGCTCACCGTGCTCGCAGAGGACGGTGTTCGGGCGGAGATCCGCCTCGACGGGCCGCCGACGGTCGCGCCGCGCTCATGCGACCAGCGTGTCGTCGTCGTCGCGCACGCGCCGGAGCGGATGGCCGCCGACCTGAACCGGGCCGCGATGCGGGCTGGCATCGCGCTGCGCGGCCTGCGCGCCCACCGGCCGAGCCTGGAGGAGACCTTCCTGCGTGCCACCGGCGGGTCCGACGGGTCCGACGGCGACGGCGACGACGGCGACGCCCTGTCCGGCGACACGATGCCCGGCGCCCAGCCGGTCAGGGGCCACGGCGTCGCGGCGCCGACGGCCGAGACCGGCGCGGACGACGCCGCCGCGTCGGCGGTCTACCCGGCCGAGCCCGGCCATCCGGCCGACACCGGCCGTACACGCTCATCCCCGGTCCTTCGGGCCGGGTCGAGCCGGCACCGGGGAGGTCGATAGATGGTCAGGGCATTCCTCGCCGAATGGTTCCCGCTGCGACGTCGGCGGTTCGTCGTCGGCACGTTCAGCGCGACGGCGGCCGTCGCAGCCCTCGGCGCCGTGCTGACCTTCATGGCCACCGGCGGGCGCGATTTCTACGGCGACTACCTGCACACCGCCGCCCTGTCCCGGCCCAGCGGCATTGTCGAGGGCCTGAGCTCGATCAGCATCCTGCTCGGCGTCGTCGGGCTGTGCGTGGTCGCCGCGGCGCTCGCGGGCGACTACAGCCGCGGCACCCTGCGCAACCAGCTCACGGCCCAGCCACACCGGTTACAGCTGCTCGCGGGCAAGTGCCTGGCGCTCGCGTCGTTCATCGCGCTGGTGGTGCTCGCGGCGGCGGCCGTCAGCGTCGCGCTGTCGTTCGTCCTCGCGCCGATCAAGGGAGTGTCGACGGACGCGTGGACGTCGGCGGCGGGGGTGCGCGAGCTCGGCAAGGGGATCGCGAACAACCTGCTCAACGCCTGGGGGTACGGGGTACTCGGTGCGTTGATGGCGATCGTGTTCAGGTCTCCAGCCGCGGCGATCTCGGTCGGCCTCGCGTACGTGCTGCCAGTGGAGATCATCATCACCGGCATCTGGGGGACCGCCGGCCACTGGCTGCCCGGCCAGCTCCTGCAGGACATCGCCAACGGCGGCCACGGCTACTCGACCACGTACGCCGACGCCGGCCTGCGCATCCTGCTCTACGGCCTCGTGGCCGCGCTCGTCACCGCCCTCCTCTTCCGCTACCGCGACATGACCTCCTGACCGCGCGGCCCAGCCGGCTGGCCGCGGCGCGCGCTGGCGCAGGATCAGCGTCCCGGCGACGGCGGCGGTGAACGCCTGGCACCCGAGACCGGCGAGCGCCGTACGCATGACCAGGCCGTCGGCCAGGGCGAGGACCACGGCGGTCAGCGGCGCGCAGCCCGCGAGCACCCAGACAATCTGCCGGGAGCGCGCGCCCAGCAGGAACGACGCGAACAGCAGCGTGACGGACAGGCAGGTCATCGCGAGCGCGAGCACCCACAGCCCGTCCGCGGCCGCCGTCAGCCTCGGTCCGAACACCAGCGCGAGGAGCTGGTGGCCCGCGACCGCGCCGACCGCCGCGAGCAGCAGCCCCGGCGTGACGACGACGCCCAGCGCCATCGCCAGCGCCTGGCCCGCGGGCCGGCCGTCCCGGCGCCGCAGCGCCGCCTCCGCGAGCAGGTAGTTCGCCACCGCCAGTCCCATGAACACCGGCACCTTGCAGGCGGTGGAGATCGCCGCGTAGCCGGCCACCGCGTCCGGGTTGCGCCAGCCGACGATGACCACGTCCATGTTCTGCAGCAACGCGAGGGGCACCAGCGTGGCCAGCGCCGTCGAGGTGTCGACGGCCAGGCCGTCCCGGGTCCGCCGGTGGACGCCTTGGCCGCGGGCGCGCGCGGCCGACGGCACCGCCCGGGTGGTCTCGCCGCCCGCCAGCCCGCCGGACGCCGGCAGCCAGGCCGGTCGAGAGGTGCCCGCCACCGCCCGACGGGCGAGCACGGCCCCGACGGCGACGCCGAGCACGAGCCCGAGCCCGACCCCGTCCACGCCGAGCCCCGCGCAGGCCAGGACGATGATGCAGGTGACCCGCAGGAAGGTCTCGAGGAACAGGTTGGCCGCCAGTGCCGGGTAGTCGCGCCGGGCCTGGAGCAGCCCGCGCTCGACGCACAGGCTTACCCACACCGCGGCGGCGAGCGCCGCCTCGGCGATCGCGACCGGGTGCGGGTAGGACAACAGCGTCGCCACCGGCCCGCACAGCGCGAACGCGACCAGCGCGGTGGCCAGGGTGGCGAGCAGGACCAGACCGCGCAGGCGCCGGGCCCAGCCCCGCCGCGCGTCGGTCTCCTCGTCCCGCGCGGCGAGGTCGCGGTGCACGACCGCGATCAGGACGGCGGTGCCGACGACCGACAGGACCATGAAGATGTTCGTCTGCTCGACGACGGCGCCGTAACCGTCCGCGTCCAGGACCCTGGCCAGCACGAGGTTCATGACGAGGTTGAGGAGGTTCACCCCGGCCGCGGCCGCCGCCAGCGCCATCGGACCGCGCAGCAGTTCGACGACGAGCTCCCGTCGGACCACCGCGTTCAGGGCCATCGGTGGCACCGCGCCGCGGCTCGGCCCGGCGTCATCGACGCCCGGCCGAGCTGGCTGGTCGCATCCGTGGCGAGCGCGGCAGCGCGGACCTCGCGCCGGCCCGCAGCCAGCTCTGCGGCGGCGCGGATGCCGGTGGCGGCGGCGGAGCCGGTGACGCCGACATGTCCGGCGACGTCGGTGCCGGCACCGGCGAGGCCGGGCCGGGCGGCCCGGGCGGCGCCGCCGGTGCCCGGCCAATGCGCCGAGGCCTCGCCGGATGCGACGACGGGGTGGGCGAGCAGGGAAGAACGGACCTCGCCCCAGCCAGCAGCCACGCCGGTGACGTCGACGGAGCCGGTGGTGTCGAGCCGGGTGGGGCCAGGCCGCAGGGTCTCTGCTCCGCCGCGGCCGCCGACGGGGCCGCGGCTGGCCGGGCGATCGCGCCGAGGGCGGCCGGGTCCGGTCCGCCGCGGGCGCCCAACCCGAGGCCGCACCACCCGCCGTCGTCAGCCGCCGGGCCGGCGGGCCTGAACCTGGCGACCCGCGCCCGCTGGCTGGCCCGGGTGATGTGGCGGCGAGCCTTGAGCAGATCGACGAGCATCGCCGGGGTGTGCCGCGCGGCGCTGAACGTCCCTTCCGGCTTCTCGATCCAGCGAACCGGGACCTCCGCTATCCGGTAGTCCAGCGACCGCGCGATGGCGAGCACCTCGACGTCGAAGGCGAAGCCGGTGACCTGGGACTGGCCGAAGAGGATCTTCGCCTCTGCCCGCCGGAACGCCTTGAAGCCGCACTGGGTGTCGGCCAGGCCGAGCGGAACGAGCCGCCGGGAGATCCCGTGGAACGCCCAGCTGCCGAGCCGGCGGGTGACGGCACGGTCGGCGCCGCGGCCCAGCCGACGCGACCCGAGCGCCACCTCGGCCTCCTCCAGCGCCGCCAGCAGCGCGGGCAGGTCGGAGATGTCGGAGGCCAGATCGGCGTCCATGAACACGATCGCCTCACCCGTCGCGGCGGCCACGCCGGCCCGCACCGCGGCGCCCTTCCCGTTGTTGCTCGGCAGGCTGATCACCCGGCCTTTCGCCAGGTCTCGCAGTAGTTCTGTGGCTATCCCGGCGGTGTCGTCGACGCTGCCGTCGTCAACGACGATCACCTCGGCGTCGTGGAGCGCGAGGCCGTGCAGGGCATCCGAAAGAACGGGGAGGGAGGACGGAAGCCGGTGAGCCTCGTTGAATGCCGGGATAACAACACTTAAAGGGATTTTGCCCATCAGAAACCCCCGCCGTGTCAACAGGTGAACAACAGGGCATGTGGGGCCGTCGCGCGCGCCGCATCCGGCCATCGGACAAGCAGACAGTTACTACAGGACATGTCAAGCGTGCCAGCACTGTAGCCACTTGCGTACGCATGCGCACGTTTTGTCGGCCGATGACATTCCGTCACCCTTGCCAGGCTTCCGCCCGGGCGACGTGACTGGTCGCGTCCAGCCGCGACCACCGCCGGCACGGCTCAGGGCACGGCGGAACTCGAACAGCCACTGCCGGTCACGCGGGCTTCATCGATCGCCGTCCGGCTGTGTCAGCTCACCGTCACACTCGGCGAGGGCTGTCCTGACCCGTCAGATGATGCCCGGTCTGTGCCGCTGGTGCATCAAATGGTTTGTTCGCCCCGGTCAGGCCCGGTACGTCCGACGCGATCGTGGCATCGGGTGGCATCGGGGTCGCCGTGCCCGTGGCATCCGTCACGCCGTGGCGCCCGCCACGCCCGCGGCATCCGTGCGTTCCGTGGCGCCCGCGAGTCCCATCATGCCCGTCGCCTGCCGGGCCCCAGGGCCGGCGTCCGCGGCGGGCCGTCCGCTCCCCCGTCCTCCGCGACGGAGCCGCCGTCGGGGGCGATCGCGGCCACGGTCGATCCGTCGGGCCCGGCCTCCTCGGCCTCCTCGCCTTCCTCGGGCTCGGCGAGGCCGTCTCGGGCCGAGGGAGACGCCTTGGCGGGCCGGGGCGCGGCGGCCGCCGTGGCGGCCAGCGCGGTCGCGGGGCCGCGAGGGGGGGCCGCCACCACGGTGTCGGGGCGCGGCGAGGGCACGGCGCCGTCCACCGTCCGGCCGGCGGCGAGGTGGTGGCTGTGCAGCCGGTACACGAGCGCACCGGCGACGGTCGCGGTGAACGCCTGGCAGGCGAGACCCGCGACGGCCGTCCGCATCACCGCGCCACCCGCGAGCGTGAGCACGACCGCGGTCAGCGGGGTGCAGGCGGTGAGCGCCCAGACGATCTTCCGGTAGCCCGCGCCGAGCAGGTAGGTGGCGAACATCAGGGTCACCGCGAGGCACGTCATCGCGAGCGCCAGCACCCACAGCGCCGACGACGCCACCGCCAGCTCCGGACCGAACACCAGGGAGAGGACCTCGTGGCCCGCGACCGCGCCGACGGCGGCGAGGAACAGCCCCGGGGTCACCACGAACACCAGCGCCATCGCGAGCGCCCGCCCGGCGGGCAGGCCTTCCTTACGCCGGCGGGCGGCCTCCGGCAGCAGGAAGTTGGCCACCGCCAGGCCGATGAACACCGGCACCTTGCAGGCCGTGGAGATCGCCGCGTAGCCGCCGATGCCGCTCGGGTTGCGCCAGCCGACGATGACGACGTCCATGTTCTGCAGCAGCGCGAGCGGCACCAGCGTGGCCAGCGCGACCGACGACTCGGCGATCAGGCTGTCCCGGGTACGCCGAGGCGACGCCGCGACCGGCACGATCGGGATCGGCCCCGTCGCCGTGGGCGTGAGGCCCTCGGTCCGTTCACTCAGCCGGGCGCCTGAGGACCGCCGGATGAGCGACGGCGTGCGCGCGACCGCGTGGCGGGCGTGCTCGCCGCCGGCCAGGCAGCCCAGGGCGAGAGCGAGACCCGCGCCGTTCACGCCGAGGCCGGCGGAGACCAGGGCGACGACGCAGGCGATCCGGAAACCCGACTCGAAGACCAGGTTGCGCGCCAGCGCCGGATAGTTGCCCCTGGCCTGCAGCAGGCCGCGCTCGACACAGAGCGCCACCCAGATCGCGGCGGCGATGGCGGCCTCGGCGATCGCGAGCGGGTGGGGGTAGGAGAGCATCACCGCGACCGGCTTGCACAGCGCCAGCGAGACGACCGACGCGACCAGGATCGCGGCCCAGGTGACGTTGCGCAACTGGCGGATCCAGGCGCGCCGTTCGCGGCGCGTGTCACCGATGTGCGCCGACTCGCGGTGCACGGTCGCCGTCAGCACAGCGGTGCCGACAACCGACAAAATCATGAAAATGTTGGTCTGGACGCCGAAGGAACCGTATCCATCCGGGCCAAGCGCCCGGGCCAGCACCAGGTTCATGATCAGGTTGAAACCGTTGATCAGGACGCCGGCGACGGCGAGGGCCGCCGGGCCGCGCAACAGCTCGGCGACGAGATCCCGCCGAACCGCGAGCGCCATTGCCCTCTCCCACTACGCCGGGTCACGGTCTCCGGGCGGCCATGTCGGCCCAAGACCCGCGCAATCGTATGACTGAGCCGTGGGCACCTTCCCCCCGGGCGTGGTCATGGCCCCGCGCGCCGTCGCGCTGGACGGCGGCGCCCTTCGCGCCAGTTGGGTCCCCTTGGGCTAGGTTGTCGGGCGCGGTCCGCGTGGCCGTGGGTCCTGGTGACGGACCGGCGTGACGGACCCCGGCCGGCGAGGAAACGACCGGCTGGTGCAGAAGGAGAGGACCACCAGTGCGCACCCCCGGCGCCGCGCCCGGCCAGCAGCCGCCCGCCGATGCCGCGCGGCGCGCCGTCGGCCGGCTGGCCGGCCGGCACGTGGTCTTCCTGAACTGGCGTGACCTGGAGCATCCCCAGGCGGGCGGCGCGGAGCTGTTCTGCCAGTCGGTGGCCGCGCGGTTCGCGGCCGCGGGGGTGGAGGTCACGCTGCTGACGGCCCGGCCGCCGGGGCTGCCCGCCCGCGCCGACGCGGACGGGGTGGTTATCCGTCGCGGCGGCGGCGCGTTCGGCGTCTACCCCTCCGTCCTGGGACGGCTGGCCCGGCTCGCCAGGTCGGCGCGCGGTGTCGACGCCGTGGTCGACTGCCAGAACGGGATCCCGTTCTTCAGCCCACTGGTGCTGCCCGCGGCGACCCCGGTGGTGCAGGTGCTCCACCACGTGCACCAGAAGCAGTTCCCGCTGTTCTTCCCCGGCCCGGTCGCCCGCGTCGGCCAGCTGCTGGAGGCACCGGGGAGCCGCTGGGTCTACCGGCGCCGCCCGGTCGCGGCCGTGTCCCCGTCGACGCGGGACGAGGCGCGTTCCGTGCTGGGCCTGCCCGGGCCGCGCTTCCTCGTCCCCAACGGGGTGACCCCGGCGGTCGCCCCCACCGACGCCGGCCCGTCGCCGAGCCCGTCGATCGTCTGCGTGGGCCGGCTGGTCCCGCACAAGCGGTTGCACCTGCTGCTCGAGGCGGTCCCCACCCTGGCCGCGCGCCATCCCGGCCTGGTGGTGCACCTGGTCGGCGACGGCCCCGACCGGGAGCGGCTGACCGCACGCGCCGCCGAGCTCGGTCTCGACCAGGGCGGGCCGGACAGCGCCGCCGTGCTGCGCTGGCACGGCCACACCGACGCGACGACCCGCGACGCCCTGCTGGCCAGCGCCTGGCTGACGGTCAACCCGTCGCACGGCGAGGGCTGGGGGCTGTCCGTGCTGGAGGCGAACGCGCTCGGCGTCCCGGCGCTCGCCTTCCGGGTACCGGGTCTGCGCGACGCGGTCCGCGACGGCGAGACCGGCTGGCTGGTCGATGCACCCACCCGGCTCACCGAGGCCGTCGACCTGGCGCTCACCGAGCTGCGCGACCCGGCGCGCGCGGCCGCGCTGCGCGCCGGCGCGCGCCAGTGGGCGGCCGGATTCCGCTGGGAGGCGACCGCCGCGCTCCTCGCGTCGGTCCTCGACTCCGAGCTCGCCCGCGCCGGCCGGCGCGACCGCCGGCGGGCCGACGACGCCGTCACTGTCGCCCAGTTCCCCCTGGGGCGCGACGACCCGCCACCGCGACTGCGCCGGACGGATCTCGTCTACCGGACGATCTTCGCGGACGGCGCCGGCCAGCACGCCGCGTCACCCTCGGACGGCGCGGTGGCCCTGCTCTACGGCGCGTCGCCGGCCCAGGCGCGCGCCGCTCTCGTCCGGGCCGGTGTTCCGGGCAACGCCGTGCGGCTGCGCCCCGCCATCGGCACCGACCTGCTCGTCGCCGCCGGCCGGGCCTGGACCCGCGACGCCGACGGGGACGACGCCGTCTCCCCCCGCGTCGTCCCGCTGTCCGCCGAGAGGCTCGCGCACGACCAGGAACCCGCCTCGCCGCCTGGACCCGCCCGGCGGGCCGTCGGCTAGGGCACGGCCTCAGCCGGTGCCGTCGGTGTCACGCCAGCCCGCCCCGGTCGGCCGGCGCCGCTGGCTGGTAGGCCGGCGGCGCTAGCTGCCGCGGATGCCGCCGGCTTCCTGGGGCATGGCTGATGGCTGCGGCTGCGGCGGCGGCCCCGGCGGCGGGCCACCGGCAGCCGCCGCGGAAGGGCTCGGCGGCGGCGGGCCAGCGGCCTGGTCCGCCGGGCGGGCGGGCCCGGCGGTCGGCCCGGCGGCGTCGCGACCTCGGCTCGGCGGCCACGCGGTGGGCTTCGCCGGCCCGGCTGGCACGGCTCGCTGGGCATGACGGCGTGCCCGCGCGAGCTCGGCCAGCATCGCCGGGGTGTGCCGCACGACCCGGAAGGTCCCGCCCGGCTCCTCCGACCAGCGGACCGGGATCTCGGCGATCCGGTAGCCGAGCGACCGGGCGAGGCTGAGCACCTCGACGTCGAAGCCGAAACCGTTCGCCCGCGACAGGCCGAAGAGAACCTTCGCCTCGGCGTGCCGGAACGCCTTGAAGCCGCACTGGGTGTCGGCGAGGTCGAGGGAGACCAGCGAGCGGGTGAGCTGGTTGAACGCCCAGCTGCCCAGGCGGCGGGTGGCGACGCGGTCGGCGCTTCGGCCGAGCCGGCGCGAGCCGAGCGCCACCTCGGCGTGCTCCAGCGCCGCCAGCAGCAGCGGCAGGTCGGCGACGTCGGAGGCCAGGTCGGCGTCCATGAACACGATGGCCTCGCCGACGGCGGCGGCCACCCCGATCCGGACCGCGGCGCCCTTCCCGTTGTTCCACGGGAGTCGGATCACCCGGCTGTCCGGCACGTCACGCAACAGCTCGGCGGCTACTCGGGCGGTGTCGTCGGTGCTGCCGTCGTCGACGACGATCAGCTCGGCACCAGGAAGGCGACGCAGGACGTCCGAGAGGACAGGGAGCGACCATGGAAGCCGGCGGGCCTCGTTGAATGCCGGAACCACGACGCTCACGGGCACCCGGTCCAAGTCCCACCCCACGCTGCGCCGACCCCGTGCGACTGGCGTTTGCCGGCCGTCGCGCGAATAGTACCTTCGTGCTATTTGCCGAGAAACATCGTCCAGGGACGAGTCCGACGTTCCGGAACTTTACTCACCTGTCCGACACCAACTCGTTGGACAAGTTGACCGATGGCGCGTCGTTGCCCGTCCGTTGACGTCTACATTGACGTGACAGTGCGGTACGACCGACACGAACCGTCCCTGACCGGAATGCCACAGAACGTGCACATACCGAGGGCACAGCGGCGGATCTCGCCGCTCGCGTCCACCGCCCCGGGGTCACGGTCGCGCATGGTCGACCGCCTCCACTCACCCCCAGCCGCCCCCCGTTGCTTCTGCCGTGGGCGACCAGTGGGCAGTGAATGATCATTCAGTGAACCGGCTGCGGACGGACACCCCCCACGTCGCCGACGGTCACGACGGAGAATGGTCTCCCTGCCGTCCACCGCCCGTCTCCAGCCGCGCGGCCGGCGACGGCGCGAACGGAGGAGACATGGCCGATCCGGGGCAGGACCGAAGGCGGGACGGCTGGCGCGACGGTGACGGCGCGCTGCGCGGGCTCGTCGGCGCGGGGCGCAGCAAACTCAGCCCGAGCGCGGCGATGCGGGCCCGTGACGTCGCCCACCCGGACGCGGAGGATCTGGCCCAGGCCGAAAGGCTGATCGCCGAGCGGCTCCGGGGACGCGCCGGCGCCGACCGGCCCGGTCTCGACCGGGCGGCGAGCGACGGGGCGCGGACCGCCCGGCCCGGCGGGCGGCCGTCGCCTGGCTGGCTCATCCGGCGCGGCCAGCCCGCGCCACGGGACCGACCCACGTCACGGGACCGACCCGCGCCACGGGACCAGCCCATGCCGCCAGGCCCCGCCTCCGGTCAGACCGCGGGGGGAGCGGGAGCGCCTGAGGGGACGGGGGGAAGCTCGCCGGTGCGCTCGTAGGCGGTCAGCATCCGCAGGCGGCGGGTATGGCGGGCCTCGTCGGAGAACGAGGTCGACAGGAACACCTCGGCGAAGGCGAGCGCCTCGGTGACCTCGTGCATCCGGGCACCCAGGCTGAGCACATTGGCGTCGTTGTGCAGCCGGCCCAGGCGCGCGGTCTCCTCGGACCAGGCGAGGGCGGCGCGCACCCCCGCCACCTTGTTGGCGGCGATGGCCTCGCCGTTGCCGGAGCCGCCGATGACGATCCCCAGGCTGCCCGGCTCGGCCGCGACGGCCGCGGCAGCGGCCATGACGAACGGGGGGTAGTCGTCGTCGGGGTCATAGTCGGTCGGCCCGTGGTCTATCGGGGTGTGGCCGAGCTCTGCCAGCCACTCGCCGAGGGCGGCCTTCAGGTGGTAGCCGGCATGGTCAGAACCGAGATGGACACGCACGATGAGCCATCATGCCCCCTCCGGCGGGGCCACGAGCACCCAGAGCCCAATAACGCTACCGAGTGCCGAGATCCTGCCGGGCCGGCGATGGCGCGACGATCACTGCCACGCCACCGTCGGCCGCGGCCGCGCGCGTCAGGACTCGCGGGTCAGGACTCGCGGGAGACGAGGCCCGCCGGCCGTTCGATCGGCTCCGGCGTGGCGGCCGGGTTCTGCCGGACCAACCCGCCGAAGGTCGCGTCCACGCTCACCGCCGGCGCGTCGAAGGTCAGGTTGTCGAACGTTGGCCCGACGTCGCGGGTCCGCTTGAGCTCGTAGAAGCCCGGCGTCTGCGCGACGAGCAGGAAGCCGTCCCACAGCCGGCCGGCCGCCTCGCCGGTCGGCGCCGGCGTCATCACCGGGCCGAACAGCGCCACGTCGCCGACGGCGACCACCGGCGTGCCGACATCCATGCCGACCCGGCCGATGCCCTCGGCGTGGCTCTCGCGAACCCGGTCGTCGTACTCGGTCGACTCGGCCGCGTCGGCGAGCGACTCCGGTAGGCCGACCTCGGCCAACGCAGCCTCGAAGACGCTCCGGCTCCATTCGGCCTTGTCGATGTGCCGGCGCCGGGCCAGCGCCGTGTAGAGCGGCCCGAGCACCTCGTCGCCGTGCGCGGCGGCCGCGGCCACGGCGATCCTGACCGGGCCCCACATCAGCGGGATCATCGACTTGTAGGGCTCGGGAATGTCGTCACGCCCGCCGTTGAGCACCGCCAGGCTCATGACGTGCCAGCGGACCTCGACGGAGCGGACCTTCTGGACCTCGAGCATCCACCGGGACGTCAGGAACGCCCATGGACAGCTCGGGTCGAACCAGAAGTCGGCCACTACCGCCGGCCCGCTCTCGGCCACCGATGACACAGTTTCGACGCCTGTACCTGCGGTCATGTGCTGTCTCCTGTCCGGACGGCGCACCCGACGGGCCATCGCCCGCCGCGTTCCCCCTCCGGCGTCAACCATCCGCCGCGGGCGGTRCCTTCCCACTTGTGGCGAGATATCTCGCCACCCGGTTGATCACAGCCACGGTCGGCACGGCGACGACCGCTCCGGGGATCCCGGCGAGCACGCCTCCGGCCGACAGCGCGATCACGATCGCGAGCGGGTGCAGCCRCACCGCGCGGCGCATCACCAGTGGCTGCAACAGGTGGCCCTCGACCTGTTGGACGAACAGCACCACGCCGAGCACGATGATCGCCGGCACCACTCCCTTGGCCACCAGCGTGACCAGGATGGCCGCGACGCCAGCCGCCGTCGCGCCGATGATCGGGATGAACCCGCCGAAGAACGTCAGGAGTGCCAGCGGAGCGACCAGAGGCGTGCCCACCGCGACCAAGCCGATCGAGATGCCGATGGAGTCGACGACCGCGACGAACACGGTGCCGCGGATGTAGCCGGTGAGGGTGTTCCACGCCTCCACCCCCGCGCCGCGGACCCGCTCCTCGGCGGTCGCCGGGAACCGGGACACGATCCAGTCCCAGATCCCGGCGCCGTCATAGACGAAGAAGAAGGTGGCGAACAGCGTGACCAGGATGGTGGTGAGCACCTCGAACAGCACCGAGGCTGTTGTGATCACACCGGACAGCACCTTGCCCCGGTTCTCGCTGAGCGAATGCTGGATGCTGTTGACCAGGTCGTCGATCTGCTTCTGCGACAGGTTCAGCGGACCGTTGATCAGGTAGTCGCGGACCTGGTCGATACCCGCGCTGACCTGGTCGATGACCTTCGGCAGTTCGTTGGCCGCGTTGAAGCCGACGGCGACCGCCGCGCCGCCGATCAGGATGAAGAAGGTCAGCAGCGCGATGAACGCCGAGGCGAGCCGCGGCACGCCGATCCGCTGCAGCCGGTGCGCGATCGGGACGATCAGCGCGCTGATCAGCAGGCCGGCGACGACCGGGATGACGACGGTGCGGACCCGCCCGATCGCGACCACCACGACGTAGACCGCGGCGCCGACGACGAGCAACCGCCACGACCACCCGGCGCTGACTCGTAACGCCAGCGGCACCGCCCGCTCGGCCCGCTCCCGCGTCGAGAGCCGGGCGGCCTCCTCGGCCGCCGCGGCCCGCCGCGCGGCGGCCTCGGCCCGGCGCGCCGCCGCCTCGGCCTCGGCCACCTCGGCGGCCCGGCGGACGGCGGCGGCTCTGGCCTCCCGGCGCGCCAGGACCCGCCCCTGCAGGTTCGCTCGAAGGCGCCCGCCCCGAGGGGGCGCTCCGGCGCCCGGTCCG
Source organism: Pseudofrankia sp. EUN1h (assembly GCF_001854645.1). Classification (NCBI taxonomy): domain Bacteria; kingdom Bacillati; phylum Actinomycetota; class Actinomycetes; order Frankiales; family Frankiaceae; genus Pseudofrankia; species Pseudofrankia sp. EUN1h. The sequence continues at coordinate 77,089 of NZ_MBLN01000063.1, forward strand.
TCGTCACCCGGTCCGTCGTCACCCGGCCCGTCGTCCGGATCAGCGCGGTCGGCGCCAGCATCGGCGTCGACGTCGCCCGCGTCGCCCGCGTCGCCGACCTCGTCGGTGCTCCCAGTACTGTCGCCGTCCGCGGCGCCGCTCCCGGCGCCGCCGCTGTTGGCGGGGTCCGCGACCTCGGCGGTGTCGTCGACCTCGTCCGTGCCGTGGGCGTCCGCGTCCGGCGTGTCGTCGCCGCCAGGCGGCGACGGGTCGGACTGCTCTCCGCGCGCGGCCCGTTCCACCTGGGGCTCTCCTCCGGTCGTCCGGTCGTCCGGTCGAGCGTCGTGCCGGATAGCCGGCGCTCAGGGTCGGCGACCAGCGCGTAGCGCACCGCTGAACCGGCCGGCCGGACACGCGGCCCCGAGACTACGCCGGAATCGTCCCACATCGTTGACAGGCCGCCGGCAGCTCGACCCAGCACGCCCAGCGGCGGGCAACGCCGTGAGCGCGGGCACGGCCCGGTCGCCCACGCAGCGTGGAAGACTGGCGGGAATGGTTCTTCCGCCGCGCCTCCGGAGGCCAACCGGAGCCACCTGGCCAAAGGAGGCGCGAAAATGTCCTTCTTCGCGCCTCCGGAGGCCAACCGGAGTCATCTGGCCAAAGGAGGCGCGAAAATGTTCTTCTTCGCGCCTCCGGAGGCGACCGGAGCCAAGAGAGGATCCGAGTGCCGAACAACCTCACCCGTGACGAAGCAAGCAAACGCGCCGGGCTGCTGAACGTCTCCTCCTACGACGTCGAGCTCGACCTGACAACCGGTCACGAGACCTTCGCGTCGACGACCGTCGTCACGTTCACCGCGACCGAGCCCGGAGCGACGACCTTCATCGAGCTGGCGGCGCCGGCGGTCCGCGAGATCGCGCTCAACGGCGTCGCGCTGGACCCCGCCGAGGTGTTCGACGGCGAGCGGATCACGCTGGCGAACCTCGCCGAGTCGAACAGGCTCGCCGTCGTCGCCGACTGCGCCTACTCGCGCACGGGTGAGGGCCTGCACCGGTTCGTCGACCCGGTCGACGAGGCGGTGTACCTCTACACCCAGTTCGAGACGTATGACGCCCACCGGATGTACGCCTGCTTCGACCAGCCCGACCTGAAGGCGGCCTTCACGCTGAGCGTCACCGCCCCGGCCGACTGGAAGATCATCTCGAACAGCCCGGTCGCGGCGGTCGCCGAGGCCGCGATCGGCGTGCGCGTGACCCGGTTCCTGCCGACCGTGGTGATGTCGACCTACATCACCGCGCTGGTCGCCGGCCCGTATCACGAGGTCCGCGACCACCACGACGGCATCGACCTCGGGCTGTACTGCCGGCGCTCGCTGGCCGAGTTCCTCGACCCGGCGGAGCTGTTCGAGATCACCCGGCAGGGCTTCGACTTCTACCACCGGGTGTTCGACTACCGGTACCCGTTCGGTAAGTACGACCAGCTGTTCGTGCCGGAGTTCAACGCCGGCGCGATGGAGAACGCCGGCTGCGTGACGTTCCTGGAGGACTACGTCTTCCGCGCCAAGGTGACCGAGGCGCGCCGGGAGCGGCGCGCCGAGACGATCCTGCACGAGATGGCGCACATGTGGTTCGGCGACCTGGTGACCATGCGCTGGTGGGACGACCTGTGGCTGAACGAGTCGTTCGCGACCTACATGTCGGTGCTCGCGCAGGTCGACTCCACCCGGTTCACCAACGGCTGGACGACCTTCGCGAACGCCGAGAAGGCCTGGGCGTACCGGCAGGACCAGCTGTCGTCCACGCACCCGATCGTCGCGGACGCCGTCGACATGGACGCGGTGCGCACGAACTTCGACGGCATCACCTACGCCAAGGGCGCCTCGGTGCTCAAGCAGCTGGTCGCCTGGGTCGGCCAGGAGGAGTTCCTCGCCGGCCTGCGCAGCTACTTCCGCGCCTACGAGTACAGCAACACGGAGCTGCGCGACCTGCTCGACGAGCTGGAGAAGTCCAGCGGGCGCAAGCTCACCGCCTGGTCGCGCGACTGGCTCGAGACCACCGGCGTCAACACGCTGCGGCCGCGGTTCGAGACCGACTCGTCGGGGCTGTTCACCGCGTTCGACGTCGTCCAGGAGCCGGCGTCCTCGCCGCCGACCGCGTCCCAGACGCTGCGGCCGCACCGCGTCGCGATCGGCCTCTACGACCGGGACGAGCAGGGTGACCTGGTCCGCCGCGAGCGGGTCGAGCTCGACGTCGTCGGCGAGCTCACCGAGGTGACGAAGCTGGTCGGAGCCCGCCGCCCCGAGCTGCTGCTGCTCAACGACGACGACCTGACGTTCGCCAAGATCCGTCTCGACGACCACTCGTTGCGGACGCTGGTCAGCGACATCGGGAAGGTGCGGGCGTCACTGCCACGCACGCTGTGCTGGGCGGCGGCATGGGACATGACCCGCGACGCGGAGCTCGCCGCCCGCGACTACGTCCAGCTGGTGCTGTCCGGCGTCGATGCCGAGGACGACATCGGCGTGGTGCAGACGCTGCTCGCGCGGGCCGCGCTCACGCTCGACAGCTACGGCGACCCGGCGAACCGGTCGGCGGCGCTGCGGGCGCTGTGCGCGCGGGCCGAGGAGCTGATGCGGGCGGCGGGCCCCGGCAGCGACCTGCAGCTGGTGTTCACGACGACGTTCGCCCAGGCCGAGGACCCCGACCAGGTCGAGAAGATCCGGGCGATCTTCGAGGGCCGCGACACGATCGAGGGCCTCGCGCTGGACACCGAGCTGCGCTGGACGCTGCTGACCCAGCTGGTCGCCCGCGGCGTCTACGGCGACGCCGAGATCGACGCCGAGCTGGCCCGCGACGCCACGGCGGCGGGTGAGAAGCGCGCGGCCACGGCACGCAGCGCCCGACCGACCGCGGAAGCGAAGGCCGCGGCGTGGGCGGCGGTCATGGAGTCCGACACGCTGTCCAACCATCTCCTGGTGGCGACGCTGGGCGGCTTCTGGATCTCCAGCCAGCGGGAGCTGACGAAGCCCTACGTGGACCGCTACTTCGCCGAGATCGCCGAGATCTGGAAGACGCGCAGCTTCGACACCGCGCAGACGATCACCCAGGTACTCTTCCCCGACGGGGTCATCGAGCAGGCAACGGTCGACAGGGTGGACGCCTACCTGGCGAGCGAGGACCCGGCGCCCCCGCTGCGCCGTGCCCTGGCCGAGGGCCGAGACGGCCTGGTCCGGGCCCTGACCGCCCGCGCCAAGGACACCGCGGCGTCGTCGGCTTAGGCCCCGCCGCCGCCCGGCTCCGGCCTCAGGGACGGAGCCGGGCGGCGGGGTCGCAGGCCGGCGAAGGCGATCACCGAGGCCGCCAGGCTGCTGGCGGCGACGAACCACCAGCCCTCGTGGAAGGCACTCACCAGGTGCTGACGCGCCGGAGCGCCGACGACGGCGATGAGGACGGCCACGCCGAGGACGCTCGCGACCTGGCGGGACATGTTCATCACCGCGCTGCCGGTGGCGAACCGGTCGGCTGGCAGGACCGTGGTCGCGCCGGCGGTCAGCGTCGGCAGCACCAGCCCCACGCCGACCCCGGTCAGCAGCATGCCGGGCAGGATTCCCGCCGCGTAGTGCGTGTGCAGTCCTACCCGCAAGGCCCACCAGGCCGCTCCTACGGCGTAGATCAGGGCGCCGGTGCCCGCGACCCGCCCGAGGCCGAACCGGGCGACCAGCCGGCCCGCCAGCAGCAGCGCCACCGGCGGCACCATCGCCGGCCCGGGGGTGACCGCGAGGCCGATCTTCAGCGCCGACCAGCCCCAGGCACTGTCCATGTAGGTCACCAGCGACAGCAGCATCGCCGCGAACGCGACGCTGAACAGGAACAGCGCGCCGATCGCCGGCGAGAACCCCGGCGAGCGCAGCACGGAGAGCTCCACCACCGGCGCCGGGTGGCGGGCGGACCGCGCCACGAACCCGGCCAGCAGCAGGGCGGCGCCCGCGAGGCTGCCGATGACCGCCGCCGACCCCCAGCCCCAGTCGGACGACTCCACCAGGCCGAGAGCGAGCAGGCCGATGCCGGCGGTCAGCGCGAGCACGCCGACGAGATCCGGCAGCGGCCCGGGGTTGTCCTCCCTCCGCCGCGGCAGCACCCGCGCGCCGAGCACGAGGGTCGCGATGCCGACCGGCAGGTTCACCAGGAACACCCACCGCCAGTCGGCCTCGACGAGCAGGCCGCCGGCGACCGGGCCGAGCGCGGCGGCGAGCCCGCCGACCGCCGCCCAGCCACGCACCGCGGCGGCCCGCCGCGCGGGCGGGGTGGCCGCGAGCAGCAGAGCCAGGCTCGTCGGCAGCAGCAGCGCCGCGCCCGCCGCCTGCGCGACCCGGCCGACGACCAGCGTCACGATTCCCGGGCTCGCCGCGCACAGCGCGCTCGCCGCGGTGAACAGCGCCGTCCCCAGCAGGAAGCCGCCCCGGTGCCCATACCGGTCGGCCAGCCGCCCGGCGGGCACCAGCAGCGCCGCGAAGGCGATCGCGTAGCCGTTGAGCACCCAGGACAGCGTCGACAGCCCGCCACCGAGGTCCCGGTGAATGTCCGGGAAGGCGATGTTGACGATGAACAGGTCCAGATTGGACATGAACACCGCCGCGGACACCACGCCCAGCACCACCCGTGCCCGCCGTCTCACCCCGGGCTCGGCGGCCGCGGGAGGCGCGGCACCGGTCGCCGTCCGCGCCGCGGGGACCGACACCGGCCCCCGCTCGGCCGCCGGGGGCGCCGTCCGCAACGCGTCGTCCACCGTCAGAAACCTCCTCGCCGCCGTCCGAGCCTCGGACGACCATCTGAGTTCATATATCGAACTCAGATGGGCCGCAAGGGTCCAGGGCGCATCGGTGGACGCCGTGGTGCGACGTCACATCCGAAGATCAGGTAAGCGCGAGGCCCGGGCCCTGCTCGACGGGTGCCGCCCGGGCCGTCCGCCTCGCTATGCCAGGCCGGGCTGAACCGCGCCTGGCCGAGACACGCCGGGCCGAGGGGATTCGGACGGCGGTCCGGCCGCGTCCGCGAGCTGACGGAGCCCCGAGACCAGGCCGCCGACCAGGTCGCCGACGGCGAAGCTGGACGTCATCGCCAGCGTGGCGAGCGAGGCGGCCACGTCGGGGATCCGGCGGCGGGCGGCCGGGGTGGTGGCGATCCGGACGAACCGCTGCCCCGGCGAGACGAGAATGAGCACGGCGGCGGGCTGGCCGTCCGCGATCTCGCCGAGGATCCGGTCAGCGGCGGCCTTCGGATCACCGGAGACCGCGCCGACGCGGACATGAAAACCGATACCGGTCTGCCGCTCGGCTAGAAGCCGCGCGTGGTTCAGCCGGTCAAGCTGGTCCTGGCGGAACGCCTCACCAGCTGCCACTGGCTCCGCCGGAGCCCGGCGCCGCCGTGTCCGCGGACTTCTGCGCCGTGGGCTCGGCGTCCGGGGCCGCTCCCTCGCCGCCGAGCCAGACCTCGCGGTGGTCCCAGGGCTGCCCGGGCCGGTAGCGGTCCGAACTCTTGCCGCCGGACAGCGCGGTGATGATCAGGGCGACCAGGAAGCCGCCGACGATCGTGCCGCCGTAGATCAGCCAGGACGACAGTGGGGAGAGCGGATCCGGGCTGTAGTGCGTGCCGATTCTCCCCCCGTCCGCGAAGGCGGCCGTGGAGAGGAGCGGAACGGTCAGAGCGGTCAACGCGGCGAGCGTCAGCGCACGACGCGCCCCGCGGCGCACAGGACGGCGAGTCACGGTTCCGAAGACTACCGGCATCGGTTCTCTTGCGAGAGCCGCATGGTCCCCCCGTGTTCTACCGGACGTAGACCGTTGAGCATCCGCCCCGTCAGCCCAAAACCAGAGCTCCATCGGCGCCCCGGACCGGGGCCTTCCGCCGGCGGGCCCGACGGCCCACCGGCGCGGGGTTCAGGTGGCGGCCGGCGGATCGGCGGTGGACACCTCGGACAGGATCTCGACGAGGCGGGCGACCCTGGGGTCGACCATCAGGTCCTCGAGGGTGATGGCGACGCCGCGGCCGTCACGAAGCGGTAGGCGCCAGTTCGGGTAGCTGTCGACCGTGCCGGGCAGGTTGGGCTGGTGGCGGTCGCCGACGGCGTCGCCGGGGGCGGCGAGGATGATCCGCGCCGGCGTGGCGACCAGCAGCCGGTGCATCCCGAGCACGGCGGCCCGGACGAGGGCCGGGTCCAGCTCGTCGCCGCCCGTGGCCGACTTCTCGGCGGCGGCCGGGTCCTCGGTGTCAGCCCGCTCCTCGGCGGCGGCCTGGGCCGCGGCCGGGTCCTCGGTGAGCAGGCCGTGGGCGCGCAGGTGGGTCAGCAGGCCGTCGCGGGCGGCGCGCCAGTCGGCCGTCTCGTCCGCCAGCGGCCGGGCGAGCAGGCCCCGGTCGGCGCGGGCCCTGACGTGCTCGCCCAGCAGGAAGCCGGCGGCGGTCGGCAGGTCGTGGGTGGTGACGCTGGCCATCGTGTGCTCCCGCCAGGCGCTCGGCGGGAGCGGGACGCCGTCGGCGTCGTTCTCGAACCACAGCACCGACGACCCGAGCACGCCGGCGTCGGCCAACCGGCTGACGACCGTCGGCTCGACGGTGCCCAGGTCCTCGCCGACGATCACCGCGCCGGCCCGCGCCGCCTCCAGCGCGATCACGCCGAGCATGGCCTCGGCGTCGTAGCGGACGAACGTGCCGTTCGCGGCGCCCGCACCGGCCGGGATCCACCACAGCCGGAACAGTCCCAGGATGTGGTCGACGCGCAGCCCGCCGCCGCGGGCGAGGACCGCGGCGACCATCTGGCGCAACGGCGCGTAGCCGGACGCGGCGAGCCGGTCCGGTCGCCATGGCGGCAGGCCCCAGTCCTGGCCCTGCTGGTTGAACGTGTCCGGCGGGGCGCCGATGCTCGCGCCCGCCGCGTAGGCGTCCCGGCCGGCCCAGGTGTCGGCGCCGGCGCGGTCCACGCCGACGGCCAGGTCGTGGACGACGCCGACCCGCATCCCGGCGTCCCGGGCGGCGGCCTGCGCCGCCGCCACCTGCCGCTCGCAGCGGTCCTGCAGCCAGCGGTGGAACGCGACCCGGTCGGCGAGATCGCGCTGGGCCGCGGCGACGGCGGCGGGGTCATGGTCGCGCAGCCCGGCGGGCCAGGCCCGCCAGTCGGGGCCGTACCGCTCGGCGAGCGCGCACCAGGTCGCGAACTGGGACAGCTCGTCATCCGCGGCCTCGCCACCGCCACTGGTGGCGGTGGCGGTGGCGGACGGCGAGGCGGGGACGGGGCCGGGGACGGCGAACAGCAGCTCGAGCGCTGCCCGCTTGGCCTCCCAGACGGCGTCCCGGTCGATCAGGGGGCCGAACTCGTCGTCGCCGTCCGCCGCCAGCGCTGGAGTGGCCGCGTTGCTCCCGCGCGCCCGCGCGGGCGGTACGGCGCCGTCGCCGGCCTGCGCCTTGCGCGCCGCGGCGGCGTAGCCGTCGACGGCGGCCCGGGTCGCCTCGCTGGCGGCGGCGTACTCGGGGGTGTGCTCCGGGCGCAGGTAGAGCGGGGACAGGAAGCGCCGGCTCGTCGGGTAGTAGGGCGACGACTGGACGGGCATGGTGGGCGCGGCCGCGTGCAGCGGGTTGACGAGCAGGACGTCCGCCCGCCCGCCGGCTGGCGAGCCCGACCAGGCGGCGAGCTCGGCGAGATCGGCGTAGTCACCGATCCCCCACGAGCCGGCCGAGCGCAGCGCGTAGAGCTGCGCCATCCAGCCCCACATCCGCCCCGATCCCGAACCCGTGGGCCCGTCATCCCTGGGCTCGGGCACCCGGTCGGGCACGGCGACGACCTGGGTGCGGCTCTCCCGCCCGCCCGCGCGCACCCGCAGGACATGGTCGCCCAGCGGCAGCCCGGCGGGCAGTAGCGCCGGCACCGCGGCGAGCTCCTCGCCGTCGACCTCCCGCCGCTCCCCCACCGGGCCGAGCGGTACCGCCACCCGCCCGCCGCCGTCACCCAGCTCGAGCTCGCAGCCGACGGCGCCGTCGGTGGCCGCGGCGGCGGCCACCGACGACGGGCCCGTCGCGGTCGCCGCGAGTCGCGCGGGCAGGCGCAGGATGACGGGCCGCGGCGCCGAGGCCTTCACGACCACGCTCGCTGGCGAGAGCAGCCGCCACGGGGCGGCCTGAACGTCGGCGAGCGCCGCCGCCGGGTCGGCGGTGTCGACGCCCATCAGCTCCAGCACGCGGCGCACCGCCGTGGCCGAGACGGCGACCGGCTGGTCGTGGGCGTCCAGGTAGCCGGTCGCGACACCGTAGGCCCCGGCGAGCGCGGCGAGCGCGGGGTCGACAAGATCCATGACGAGCAGCCTAAGGCTCGGCGTCGGCGCCCCCGCCGGGGCTGTGCGGGTCGGGGCGACCGGCGGCGGTGAAACCGAGATAGGCGCGGCGGACGGCCTCGTCGTCAGGGTCGCGAGGATCCGGCCGGCCCGGCGTGTCGCGCGCCCGCGGGCTCGCCGGGCTCGGCGACACGGGATTGGGCGCCCCAGGGCTCGGCGCCACGGGGCTCGGCGCCACGGGGCTCGGCGTCTCCGGTGGTCGCTCGGGCAGGAGATCGGGCTCCGGTGCCGCCCAGGGCTCCCCCGGCTGAGCCCGCGGCCCGTCCCAGAGTGGTCCCGGCTGCGTCTCCGGCGGCGCGGCGAGGGGCAGCCACATCCGCATGCGGGCGCCGCCGCCCGGGGCCTCGCCCGCTGTGACCGTGCCGCCGTGGGTGTGCACCGCGTCGGCGACGATCGCCAGGCCCAGCCCGGACCCGGGCAGGCTGCGGGCGTCGGTCGACCGGTAGAAGCGCTCGAAGACGTGCGGGCGGTCCTCCGAGGAGATGCCGGGCCCCTCGTCGCTGACGATCACCTCGCCGGCGGCGGTCTCGACGCGCACGGTCGAGTCCGCCGGGGAGAACTTCACCGCGTTGTCGAGCAGGTTCGTGACCGCCCGCTCCAGCATGTTCGGCCGCCCGTCCACCCAGGACGCAGCCGACGCCACCTCGATCACGATGCCCTTCGGGGCCGCGCGCCGCCGTGCCCGCGCGACGGCCGCGGCCACCACCTCGGCCAGGTCGAGCCGCTCGACCTCCTCCACCGGCGCCTCGTCGCGCGCGAGCTCGACGAGCTCGCTCACCAGGCCGGTCAGCTCGCGCGTCTGGCCGTCGACGTCGCGCAGCAGGTCCGCCCGGTCGGCCGCGGGCAGCGCGCGGTGCGGGTTCGCCTCGGAGCGGATGAGCAGCTCGATGTTGGTACGCAGGCTGGTCAGCGGGGTGCGCAGCTCGTGACTGGCGTCGTCGACCAGCTGGCGCTGCCGTGCCTTGGAGGCCGCGAGGGCGCGCAGCATGCTGTTCAGGCTTCCGGCGAGCCGGGCGATCTCGTCGGTGCCGGTCACCGGGATGAGCGCGGACAGGTCCTGGGTGCGGGCCACATGCTCGGCCGCGGCGGCCGTGGCGTCGACCGGCCGCAGGGCCGCGCGTGCCACGAGCAGACCGGCGACCGTCGAACCGCCCACGCCGACGATGCCCACGACCAGCATCACCAGACCGAGCTCGCCCAGTGTGCTGGTCACATCCGACATCGGGCGGGCTAGCTGAAGGCCGAGCCTGTTCGGCGTCATCTGGTAGTCGGAAGGGAAGGGGCTGTTGGCGAAGTTCTTCGACGTTATCCGCAGGGCGACGGTGGCGACGCGGTACTCGTTGCCGTCGACCTTCACCGTCCGCAGCCGGAGCTGGTCGTCCTGCGCCTGCGAGACAGYGATGTCGGCGCCGTCCACCGGCAGCTGGACGTAGTCGGTGGGGTTGGACGGCCCGAGGATGGTGCCGTTCGGCCAGAACACCTGCATGCGCAGGCCGAGCGGGTTCGCGTAGATCTGGATGCGGTCGTCCTCGAGGCTGTTGGGATCGGGCCCCTCGACGTACCAGAGCTTGATGTTGTCGCCCGCGACGTTGACCTGCTGGCGTAGCTGATCGTCGATCGAGTTGCGCAGGACGACGTTGGTCGCGCCGAGCGCGACGCCAGCGACCACCGCGATCCCGGCCAGCACGGCGGCGCCGACGAGCATCGCCATCCGGTTGCGCAACGCGAGCCGGGAGAACCACCTCCGGCGCCGCTGGCGCGGCGCGATGACGGTGGACCCGACCCGGGCTCCCGCGTGGCCACCGCCGGTGGAGGCATCGGCCGGGCGGATGGTGTGCCTGTCGGCGAGGAGATCGAACGGGTCGGTCATGAGGGTGCCGGGGTCGGCGACTGCTCACGCAGCACATAGCCGACGCCGCGGACGGTGTGCAGCAGCCGGGGCTCGCCGGCCGCCTCCAGCTTGCGCCGCAGGTAGCTCACGAACACCTCCAGCGAGTTCGACGACGGGCCGAAGTCGTACCCCCAGACCCGTTCCATGATCATGGAACGGGACAGCACCTGGCGCGGGTGGGTGAGGAAGAGCTCCAGCAGCTCGAACTCGGTCTTGGTGAGCGTCAGCTCCCGGCCGGCCCGGACGACCTGCCTGCTGCTCGGGTCGAGCGCCACGCCGCCGTAGCTGAGCACGCCCGTGCCGGCCGCCGCGGCGGAGCCTGCCCTGGCGCCGGTGCGGGCCGTGAGCGCCGAGCGGCGAGCGAGCGCCCGCAGCCGGGCGAACAGCTCCTCCAGCGCGAACGGCTTGACGAGGTAGTCATCCGCCCCGACGTCCAGGCCGCTGACCCGGTCGGCGAGCCCGTCACGGGCCGTGAGCATGAGCACGGGTAGGTCATCCCCGCGGGCGCGCAGCTGCCGGCAGGACTCCAGCCCGTCCATCCGCGGCATCATCACGTCCAGGATGGCGATGTCCGGCCGTTCCCTGGCGATCAGCTCCAGCGCCGCGACGCCGTCGGCCGCCGTGGCGACCTCGTACCCCTCGAACCGGAGCGACCGTTCCAGGGACTGCCGAACCGCCGCGTCATCATCCACAACCAGTACCCGCACGTGCCCAGTCTGCTCCGGCCGACGCCTCTCGGGGCTGTCCCGACAAAGGGCTCAGGGATATCTCGCTCCCCGTTCAGCATCCCTTCAGGCGGCGCCGGCCGGCCGCGCCATCCGCCGGGACGTCACCGGATGCCGGGCKAGGCAGGGGATCCCGGGCAGGCGCCAGGAGGCGAAGGGCGCCTCCGTCGGCCCGCGCCGCTGTGGGGACGCCAGTCCCCGTACCACCGTGGAGACGCCAGTCCGGCGCGGGCCAGGCGGACGGCTCAGGTCGCGGAGCCGCCGCGCCCGGCGCCCGGGCCCTGGGACGGCACCGGGCCGGGCTGGGCCGGTGGGTCGATGCGGGGGATCTCGTCCTCACCGAACTGCGGCGGCRCGCCGGGTTCCTCCTCGTCGTCGCCCTCCTCGGGCGACGGCTCGTCGTCGTCGTCATCGACCATGACGAGGCTGCGCTGTACGGCGCCCAGGTTGATGCCGGCTCCGACAAGGGCGAGGCGCAGGCGCTCGCGCAGCTCGCGGGCGACGTCCCACTGCTTGAGCGGCAGGGTCTTGACGGCGACGCGCAGCGTGTAGCCGTCCGCCGTCATCGACTCCATGCCCCAGACCTCGGGCTCCTCGATGATGAGCGCGGCCCACTGGTCGTCACGCCACATCGTGTGGGTGGTCTCCAGCAGGACGTCCTTGGCGCGGGCGACGTCGGTGTCGTAATCCAGCGGCACGTCGAGCACGGTGCGCGCCCATTGCTGGCTCTTGTTACCGATTCTGGTGATCTCGCCGTTGCGGACGTACCAGACGGTTCCCTCGACGTCGCGCAGCCGCGTCATCCGGAAGGTGACCGCCTCGACGGTGYCGGAGATGGTGCCGCCGACGTCGACGACATCGCCGACCCCGTACTGGTCCTCCAGCAACATGAAAATTCCGGAAAGGAAGTCTTTGACCAGGTTCTGTGCGCCGAAACCGACAGCGATTCCGAGTACGCCCGCGCTGGCGACGATCGGCGCGAGGTTGATGCCGAGCTCGCCCAGAACCAGGATGAACGCGATCCCGTAGATCACGATCGACACGACGCTGCGTAGCAGCGAACCGACCGTCTCCGCGCRCTGACGGCGCCGTTCCAGCAGGATCGCGCTGTCGCCGAACAGGCTGCCGCGCAGCAGCCCGCCGTTCCCGGTCACCGACGCCATATGCCGCGTGGTCCGTTTGATCAGCCGGTGCAGCAGCGATCGAATGATGGTCGCGACCAGCAGGATCAGGATGATCGTCACCGGTGTGCCGAGGAAGACCTGGGCGCCGGAGGCGAGATAGTCGCTGTGCGTCGAGTCGTAGACGGTCCGGCACAGGAAGCCGGGCGGATTGCCACAGGCGTCCATGAGCGCGGCCTTGACCCCGTCCAGGCTGACGTCAGGCAGGCCGGGGCTTGGCGTGGGGGACGTCGACAGCGACGGTGTCGGCGTCGCGCCGGCGGCAAGTGTCAGGGGCAGGGGCACGGCCTGGTCCTCCTCCTCGGATGGTCAGATCCTCGGTCGGTCGACTCCTCGGGCGGGGCGCACGCCGGCTGGCGGCGGCGAGCCGCTCACCGCGTCGCCGGACCACCGGGTCGCCGGTATCGCCGGGCGCGCGCCGAGGCACGCCTGGGCTGCCTGCGCGCGGCGGCGCCGCCGGGTTCGGACGGGCCCAGCCGGGACGGCACGTCCGTGCCCGTCACAGGCCCACGGCCAGCACCTTACGGGGTGCCGCACACACCCGACTGATCGGTACCCGTCACCCGGCCCGGGTCGCGGCATGCCCACGACGCGCCCACGGAGGGGGAGCGCGCGGGGCCAACGGGGCGGCACGCAGCGCGACAGCGCGGTCATCTCACCGATACCGTGGCGTGACAAAGACGACCAGATATGCCCATCGCCACTTTCACCGACCAGATGACCATGCAAACACGCTCGCGTTCCGCGCCGGAACACGGTTGACTATCCATTGTCACCGGAGACGCTGGTTAGAACGGGCTCCCGGGTGGGCGCCCGCCTCGACTTCGGCAGGAGGTCCGCGCGTGGCAGAGGCGCTGGTTCTCAATGCCACGTACGAGCCCCTGTGCGTGGTGTCCCAACGTAGGGCACTCATCCTCGTCCTGACGGACAAGGCGGTGGTGGTCGAGTCCGGTGGGCTGGTGCTGCACTCCGCATCAGCGTCCGTCGAGGTTCCCGCCGTCGTCCGGTTAGCGCGGTTCGTGCGGGTTCCCTATCGCTCGCAGGTCCCGCTGACTCGCAAGGGCGTGCTCGCTCGCGACCATCACCGGTGCGTGTACTGCGGCGCGCCGGCGACGTCGCTCGACCATGTCATCCCTCGGTCCCGTGGGGGCCCGCATGTCTGGGAGAACGTGGTGGCGGCCTGCGGCCGCTGCAATCATGTTAAAGCGGACCGCGCCGTCGCTGATCTCGGCTGGCGGCTCCGCACGGCGCCGCGCGCGCCGAGCGGAGCCGCCTGGCGCATTCTGGGCAGTCGTCGCATGGATCCCCGCTGGTCCCAGTACCTCAGCACCGAACTCGGCGAGGCGGCGACCGCTTAGTCTCCGGTTCGCTCCGTGCGGGCACGGCGCTACGGCCCCTTCCCTTGCTTCGCTGCAGGAAGGGACCTCCGCGCCGTGTCCTCCTCCGCTCACGGGCGCTCCGGCGACCTCGCTGCGGCCCAGCCCCGTTCGCTTCGCTCCGGGGCTGAGCCTCCGCGAGGCACGCCTCCGCGCCGGACAGTCACGTCTGGCTTGAACGTTACCAATTCAAGATCATCACAGTCTCGGGGGCACGCCGCCGACCCTAGGCCGGCGGACGGCCGAAGGTTGGCGCGTCGTCGGGAGGGGCCTGGCGGAGCAGGTCGAGGTCGAACCAGACCCGTTTGCCGCCGGGGGTCGTCTGGACGCCCCAGGCGTCGGCGAGGGCCTCGACGAGCAGCAGGCCCCACCCGGACTCTGCCTCCGGGTCGCCGCGGGCCGCCCGGCCAGGCTTTGGCAGTGTCGCGCCCTCCCGGTCCTCGACGCTGATCCGTAGCCGAGCCGGCTCCGCCCACACCCGAAGCGTCAGCTCGCTGCGCGCGTGCTTGATCGCGTTGGTGCAGATCTCGCTGACCAGCAGGGCGGCGTCGTCCGCCCGGCCCAGGGCGCGTGCCCCCACCACCGCGCGCACCGCCGTCCTCGCCTGCGCGGCGGACGCGGCCACCGGCGGCAGCGCCAGCTCCAGCAGCGGCGGGCCTGCGGCCTGCGTGGTCAGTACCAACAGCGCCGTGTCGTCGTCGGTGTCGGAGGGCAGGTCGGCGGCGAGCAGGCTGAGCTCCAGCAGGGCGCGAGCGGCGTTCTGCGGCCACTGGCTGTCGTCGAGGTCGACGGTGTCCGGCCCCGACCAGCTGCGGACGGAGAACCCGCCCCGGGTGCGGCGACGACGGTCGCCGCCGCGGCGCCGCTCGATCCCGCCGGGCGGGCGGCCGGGGCCCGGCGCGCGCCGGTCCCGGGTACGCCGATCGGCCCCCGTACGCCGTTCCGGACCCGTCCACTGGTCGCCTCCGCCGGCCCGGCGGTCCACCAACGGCTCGGGGGCCGGCCCGCCCGGACCCGGCAGACCGGGCGAAGCGGGCGAGGCGGGCGAGGCGGGCGCGCCCTCGGGCGCCTGCGCGGCCGGCGTGGCGGCCGGGTGGCGGCGCCGCGCCGCGTCGATCTCCGCGCGCCGCGCCGCGCCCCGGCGGCGAGTGAGCTGCTCACCCATTCCGACGCGCAGCAGGTCGAGGCCGTCAGACAGCGGGCGATGACGCGACTCGACCAGGCCGTCGGTGAAGAACACCAGGCTGGAACCGGGCGGCAGCTCGACGGCCGACTCGACGAACTGCGCGGGGTCGCCGACGCCCAGGGGCAGCCCGGGGTCGATCTCGAGGTAACGCGGATCGTCGTCAGGGGGCACCAGCAGCGGCGCCGGATGGCCGGCGCCGGCCAGCACGACCCGGGCGCACTGGTGGTCCGGCCCGTCCCCGGCGGGGTCGGCGTCTCGCGAGCCGGCGACCGGCGTCGCGGCGCGCGCCGGCTCGTAGATGCCGTACAGGCAGGTCGCGAACGGCAGGCCCGGCAGCGAGGAGACCATCACGTCGAGCCGGGCCAGCAGGTCGGCGGGCCCCCACTCCTCCAGCGCGTAGGCGCGCAGCGCGGCGCGCAGCTGGCCCATCACCGCGGCGGCGCGCAGCCCCCGCCCCATCACGTCGCCGATCGCGAGCCCGACCCGGCCGTCGGCCAGCGGGATGACGTCGTAGAAGTCGCCACCGACCTCCGTGCCGGCGGTGCCCGGCCGGTACTCCATCGCCACGTCGGCGCCCTCGAGCACGGGCGGGTGCGCCGGCAGCAGCGAGCGCTGCAGCGCCCGGCCGGCCTCCTGGGACTCGCGGTACATCCGGGCGTTGACGAGCGCGAGCGCGGCCCGGCCCGCGAGATCCTCCGCGAGTGTCTGCTCGACCTTCGTGTACGGAGGGTGGCCGTGTGCCCGACTCAGAGTCAGGGCCCCGATGACCTGGTCGCCGTACGGCATCGGCACGGTCATCGACGGCCCCCAGCCGAACTGACGGAAGCGCGCGTACTCCCGGGAGTCGGGGAACAGCGAGCGGCGCAGCGTCGGGGTGAGGTCCTCGATGCACATCGGCTCGCCGGTGCGCACCACCAGGCCCGGGGCGTAGTCGTCAGTCACGCGGGGCGGGTGGGTGGCGGTGAGCGCCCGGACGTAGGCGGCGGCCTGTGGGTCGGCATGGTCGACCAAGACCAGGTCGAGCACGTCGCCCTCAGGCGCACGCAGCCAGAGCATGGCGCCGTCGCCGAGGCGCGAGCGCGCCAGCTCGATCACCATCTCGATGATCCGATATGGCTCGAGTGAGCCGCCGAGCCGCAGGCTCGCGGCCGACAGGAACGACAGGCCCTCAAGGGCGGCCCGCTCCTCGGCGTGCCGCCGCCGCGCCCCGCGCAGCGAGCGGACGGCGCCCCACAACAGCTCGGCGCCGCGCGATCCACCAATCCTGGCCGGCCCGGATCCGCCGGGGGTGTCAGCCTCGGCCGACCCGCGGCTRCCGACCGGCCCGACCAGCCCGATCGGCAGCTCGGTCGCGACCGCCGGGTCGTTCTCAGTCGGCGAATCGGTATTCGCCGGCACGTCAACCGCCATCGCCACCTCGGCCGCCGGCGGAGCATCGGCCGCCGGCGACGTGTCAGCCGCCACCGGGAGCTCGGGCGCCTGGCATCCCGGCTCCGGAAGACGGTCCCGTCCCTCCGCACCGAGAGCCCTTAAGCGAGAACTCTTCGGAGTGGAACGATAACGGGCAGTCACGTCGTCCACTCGGGAAGTGTAGTTCAGCTAACCCAATGCTCGCTTGGTGAGAACATCTGCACCTTGCGCAACGAGGGCCCACCAGCCGCGACGACAGCCGGATGTCCTCCGCGCCATGACATCGGCCGACCTCGACGACCTCGACGGCATCGGTGATCTCGGTGCCCTCGGTGCCCTCCGTGACCTCGCCGATCTCGCCGATCTCGCCGACAGCCGGCGCCGCCAGCGGCTTGAATGCCCCTATGGCCCTGACCCCCGGCTGGTGGCGCGACGCCGTCTTCTACGAGGTCTATGTCCGCAGCTTCGCGGACGGCGACGGCGACGGGATCGGCGACCTCGACGGCATCCGCGCCCGGCTGCCCGAGCTGGCGGAGCTCGGCGTCGACGGCCTCTGGCTCACGCCGTTCTACCGCTCGCCGATGGCCGACCACGGCTACGACGTCGCCGACCACCGCGACGTCGACCCGCTGTTCGGCGACCTGGCCGCCTTCGACGCGCTCCTCGCCGAGGCGCATCGCCTCGGCCTGGCCGTGCTCGTCGACCTCGTCCCCAACCACTCCAGCGACGCCCATCCCGCCTTCCAGGCGGCGCTCGCCGCCCCACCCGGTGACCCGGCGCGGCACCGCTACCTGATCCGGCGAGGGCGCGGCGCCGCCGGCCTGGAGCCGCCGAACAACTGGATCTCGACCTTCGGCGGCGGGGCCTGGACCCGCCTCGACCAGGCCCGCCGTTTCCCGGCCTCCGCCGCGGCGACTCCGCCGACCACAGGCGACGAGGTGGCCAGAAGCGACCAGCCGGCCAAAGGCGACGAACCGGCCGAGTGGTACCTGCACCTGTTCGCGCCCGAACAGCCGGACTGGAACTGGTCCGACCCGGCGGTACGCGCCGATCACGAGCGGACCCTGCGGTTCTGGCTCGACCGGGGGGTCGACGGGTTCCGCATCGACGTCTCCCACGGCCTGATCAAGGACGACGAGCTGCGTGACAACCCACCGGGGCCGGCCGCCACCCCGGCGACCAGCTTCCGGGAGAAGCTGGAACCGCGCGTCTGGGACCAGGAGGGCGTGCACGACGTCTACCGGTCGTGGCGCACGCTCGTCGACGGCTACCAGCGCTCGGACGGCCGCGAGCGGGTGCTCGTCGGCGAGACCTGGGTCGAGGACCCGGACCGGCTGGCCCGCTACGTGCGCCCCGACGAGCTGCACCTGACGTTCGCGTTCTCGCTGCTGACCGTCGAGTGGTCGCCGGAGCAGTGGCGCCGGGCGATCCAGGAGGGCCTCGCGGCCACGGCCGCCGTCGGCGCGCCGCCGACCTGGGTGCTCGCCAGCCACGACGCGACCCGCCCGGTGACCCGCTACGGCGGCGGCGCGGCCGGCCTGCGCCGCGCCAGGGCCGCTCTGCTGACGCTGCTGGCGCTGCCGGGCGTCGTGTTCCTCTACCAGGGCGACGAACTGGCCCTCCCGCAGGTGGACGTGCCCCCGGAGGCCCGTCAGGACCCGGTCTGGGAACGCTCGGGGCACACCGCGGCCGGCCGGGACGGTTGCCGCGTGCCGATGCCGTGGTCGGGCGACAGGCCGCCGTTCGGCTTCGCGGCCCCCGGCGTCATCCCCTGGCTCCCGCAGCCCGCCGACTGGTCCGCGCTCACCGTCGAGGCTCAGCGCGCGGACCCGTCGTCCACCTGGCGGCTGGCCCAGTCGGCGCTGGCGGTCCGCCGTTCCTTCCAGGAGCACTCCGACCAGGAAGACCCTGACCAGGAAGGCCCCGCCGGGACCACCGGCCTCGGGTGGCCACGGGTCGCGGACGGCGTGCTGGCCTTCGAGCGCCGCGTCGTCGCGACCGAGCCGGCGCCGCCGCGGTCCACGCCCGCCGGGGCGCTCACGGACGCCGCCAGGAGCGCCCTCGCCGAGGTGCTCACGCGCGCCGGCCACGATGGGCCGCCCGCGGCCGGTCAGGGCGCCGGGCTCGTCCTGAGCTGCTTCCTGAGCACCGGGGCCGAGGCGCGGATCCCGGTGGCCGGCCGGCTGCTGCTCGCGAGCGACCGGGTCGAGCACGACGGCGAGACCCTGGTCATGCCACCCGACACCGCCGCCTGGATCATCCGGGCGGCGACCGGCGACGACGGCCGCGCGGCCTGAGGCGAGGCCTTCGGGCCGGACCGTTCCTCGGCGCGGGTCAGCCCACGGGCAGAATGGAGCGGTGAGCCGACAGCCGTCGCCTGCCCAGCCGACCCCCGAGCCGGCGCCAGCGCGACCGCCGGCGGACGCCGCGTCGCCCTCGGCGGACGCGGCGCGTCCCCCCTCGGGCCCGGCCCAGCCCATGCTGCCCGTCGGGCCGCCGCCAGGAGCGGACGAGACGTTCTACGCGTCCGTCGGCGGCGAGGAGACCTTCCGGCGGCTCGTGGCCCGCTTCTACGAGGGGGTCGCCGCCGACCCGGTGCTGCGCCCGCTCTACCCGGAGGAGGACCTCGGCCCAGCCGAGGAGCGGCTGCGGCTCTTCCTGATCCAGTACTGGGGCGGGCCGACGACCTACCACGAGCGGCGTGGCCATCCCCGCCTGCGGATGCGGCACGTCCCGTTCGCGATCGGCCCGGCCGAGCGGGACGCCTGGCTTGCCCACATGCGCGCCGCCGTCGACTCGCTGGACCTCTCCCCCAGCCAGGACGAGACGCTCTGGTCCTACCTCGTCTACGCCGCGGCCTCGATGCAGAACCGTCCCTAGCGAGCCGGGACGGCCGGCGCCGCGGCTTCCACGGTGCCCATCGTGCCGAGCGACCCGGAGACGGCGAGCGCGGGCGCGGYGGCGCCGCGCGGCAGCAGGAGGGTGCCGACACCCGCGATCGCGATCCCGACGAGGTCGAACACGAGGGCCGCGATCATGGCGTCGGCCAGGCCGCCGCGGTCCGCCACCGCGAAGAACACGGTCCCCATCCCGGCGACGCCGAGGGCCGACGACGCCTGCTGGGTGGTCRTGAGCAGTCCGCTGACCGCACCGCTGACGTCGGCGGGCGCGCCGGCGAGGACCGCGGCGACGAGCGCCGGGATCACCAGGCCGTTGCCGGTCCCCACCGCGAGCAGCGGCGGCATCAGCTGGGCTGTCGGAATCCCGGTGCCCTCGGCGGCGACGAGAGCGAGCATCCCGATCAGGCCCGCCGTGCTGATCAGGGCACCGACGGTGAGGGTCCGCGGGCCGTACCGGGCGACCAGGCCGCGCGCCGCCATGGACGACAGCGCGAACGCCACCCCGAGCGGCCCGAACACGAGCCCGGCGTTCAGCGGCGACCGGTGCTGCCCCTCCTGCAGGAAGATCGTGGCCGCGAGCAGGAAGCTGCCGAGGAAGGTGAAGAACCCGAAGCTGACCAGCAGCCCGGCGATGGTCCGCCGGGTCCGCAGCACGGCCGGCGGGACGATCGGGTGGCCGCCCGTCCGGGCGAGCCGGACCTCCCAGCGGCCGAACGCGGCCAGCACCAGCACGCTGGCGGCGAGCGCCACCCAGGTCCACAGGGGCCAGCCCTCGTCCCGGCCGAGCGTCAGCGGGACCAGCACCAGACCCAGCCCGGTCGCGAGCGCCGAGAGTCCGATGAGGTCGAGCGGCTCGGGCCGGGCGGCCTTCGACTCGGCGAGCAGCCGCCAGACCACCGCCATGGCGACGATCCCGATCGGCACGTTCACCAGGAAGATCGGCCGCCAGGCGAGCCCGAAGAGGTCCGCGTCGACCAGCAGGCCGCCGATGACCTGCCCGGAGACGGCGCCGAGGCCGATGGTGACACCGAAGAACGCGAACGCGCGTGGCCGCTCGGACGCCGGGAAGATCACGTTGATGATGGCGAGCGCCTGCGGCACCATCGCCGCCGCGCCAATGCCCTGCGCGAGCCGGCCGATGATCAGCGTCGCCTCGCTCGGGGCCACGCCGCACAGCGCCGAGGCGGCGGTGAACACCCCCATGCCGATCAGGAACATCCGCCGGCGGCCGGAGCGGTCGCCGAGCCGTCCACCGGTGATCAGCCCGGCCGCGTAGGTGAACGAGTAGCCGGCCACGATCAGCTCCAGGCCGGCGTCCGACGCCCGCAGGTCGCCGCCGATGCTCGGCGCCGCCACGTTGACGACGAAGACGTCGAACAGCGACATGAACGTGGCGACGAGGATCGCGGGGAGCACCCGCCAGCGCCGTGGGTCCGGTTCCGCCGGCTCGCCGGGCCGGGCCGAGCGGGCCGGCCCGGCCGCGCCGGCGGGCGCGGGAACGGCGACCGGGGCACGGCTGGCTGTGCTGGGCGAGGACAGCGGCGATGAGGGCGCACCCGCGGGCGTCTCGGTCGCGGGCTCGTCGACCTTGTTGGAGGCCATCAGGCTCCTCGACTCGTAGTTCGAGATCCGTCGAACTACGAGAAGTCGTCCGTGGCCCAGGGCATTCCCGGGAAACGATGCGAGCCTCGCGGCGTTCCTGACTGTGGTTGTCTGGTGGCCCGGGGCCGCGCCCCGAGCCGAGGGCTGGGAGGTGGGTCATGGGCACGCTGCCGATGCCGGCGACCCAGGACATCGATCTCGTCACCGTGCTCGCCTCGCTGGGCGACCCGTCCCGCCTCGAGATCGTCGGCGCGCTCGCCCAGGTCCAGGAGGCCGCCTGCGGTGAGCTGCTCGCCGGCCGGATGGCCAAGTCGACCCGCAGCCATCACCTGCGGGTCCTGCGCGAGGCCGGTGTCATCGCCACCCGCGCCGAGGGCACCCACAAGTTCTCCCGGCTGCGCCGCGACGACCTCGACGCCCGCTTCCCCGGCCTCCTGGACGCCATCGTGACCGGCGCGCTCCCGGCAGCGACCATCCCGCCACCTGCCACCCCGCCAGCGGCCACTCCAGCGGCGGCCACCCCGCCGGCCGCCGCCAGTGCCGGCCCCGCCCAGGCGCCGTCCTGATCGACCGCCGGCCAGCCCGGCGTCCCAGTGGCCTGGCGCGCGACAGCCAGCGTCAGGTGAGCACCGCGGCATGGTGCGCGGACCACTCGGCCAGCGCCCGCAATGGCCCGGAGGCGAACGACTCGCCCAAGGTCGTCAGCCGGTACGCGGAGCCAGGGCCTTCCTCATGAGTCAGCAGGCCCCGGGACACGAGGCGGCCCAGCGACTCGTGCAGGACCTTGTCACTGAGGCCACCGATCTCGCGGATGAGATCAGCTCGCCGGCGGGGTCCACGTCGAAGGGCCGTGAGCACCACGGGGTCCCAGGTGTGGGCCAGCAGTTCCGCGCCCGCTCGCACATGACAGTCGGCCACGAAGGTTGGGCAGTCCACGTCGTTCAGTCTCTCGCCTTTTCGCCTACCAATCGGTAGGACCGGGATCTCTAGCGTCCACGGCATGACCGATATCGGAATCCTCGGAACCGGCAACCTCGCCACCGCGCTGGGCACCCGCTGGGCGCGCGCGGGCCATGACGTCGCCATCGCGGGCCGTTCCAGCGACCGCGCCGCCACGGTCGCGGCGACCGTCGGCGGCCGTCCGACCACTCCGGCCGCCCTCGCCGCGGCCGAGGTGATCGTGCTGGCGATCACCCCGGCAGGCGTGCAGGAGGCGCTGACGCTGGCCGAGGCGACGAGCGGGGCGTGGAACGGCCGGGCACTCATCGACTGCACCAACGCCGTCGACTACGCCACGGGCCAGTTGCTGGTGCCCACGGGCTCCTTCACCGAGCGCGTCGCGGGGTGGGCGCCCGGCGCGCACGTGGTCAAGGCTCTCCACCTGTTCGCCGGGCAGATGTGGCTCGACGACCCCGACGCGCCCCGCACCGTCGCCGTCTGCGGCGACGATCCGGACGCGCTGGCGCTCACGTCCCGCCTGATCACCGACCTCGGGGGCCAGACCGCGGTTGTGGGCGGGCTCTCGGCGGCTCGACAGCTCGAGGAGGCCGCCGGCTTCGTCATGAGGCTCGTCGCGGCTGGATACAACCCGAGGACGGCCGTGCCGGACGTCACCCCGGCGCGTTAGGCGAAGGCCTTGGGCGCCGTTCGGGCCTCCGGTCGCGCTGGCTTCGCCGCCGTCGCGCGGCCGGGAGGCCCGCCAGCGGGTGTCAGGGCGCGCGCCGGTCCGTCCTGGGACGGTCCCAGCCGGGCGTGAGGGCGAACGGAAGGGCGCGCCAGGCCGGCTCCGGGCGAAAGTCGTGCCAGGTGCCGTCGAACGGGAAGAGCCCGGCCTCGACGTCCTTGATCAGTCGTTCGCCCTCGGCGCGGACGGCGGCGGCGTCGCGCACCCAGTAGCGGTCCGGGAAGGCGAGGCGCTCCTCGAGCTCGTCCTCGTCCTTCCACTCCCAGCCACGGTCCGGCCAGACCCAGATGTCGAGATCCTGGTCACAGCCATCGACACCGACGGCGCCATCGCCGTCACGCCAGCGGGTGACCGGCTCCTCGAGGTTGACGTACCAGGCGTCGAACTGGCCACGCCAGTCCCAGAACCACCAGACGCTGTGCGCCCGGTCGGGCGGGATCAGCATGAAGATGTCCGGGCCCCACCAGGTCGTCCGGGTGAGCACCGTCCGCTGCGTGATCCACTCGGCGAACGGCATGTCCCGGATCCCGCGGCCATCCTCGCTCATCCGGACCGCCGCCGGACCGCCGTGCGGGATCCAGACCCGCAACCCGCGCTCGTCGTCGCCGACCACGACGCCGCAGCGGACGAAGACCAGCTCGTCGTCGGTGAACATGCGGTGCAGGATCAGCTCGCCCGGCTCGAACGGCGGCCCGCCATGATCCACAGGCCCCACGATAGCGCCTTTCGGAGGCGCCTCGGCCCGGACGGCGCGGCGCGGGTCGGCCAAACGGTGGGAAACCGGTGACAAACGGGCACGTGCGGCCTCCCCTCCGATCACCGCGTCGCCGGGACCGCGGCACGGACCAATAGGGTTGACGCATGGCGCAGTACGTCTTCCAGATGCGCAAGGTGCGCAAGGCCCACGGCGACAAGGTCGTCCTCGACGACGTGACCCTGGCGTTCCTGCCAGGCGCCAAGATCGGGG
Source organism: Pseudofrankia sp. EUN1h (assembly GCF_001854645.1). Lineage (NCBI taxonomy): Bacteria > Bacillati > Actinomycetota > Actinomycetes > Frankiales > Frankiaceae > Pseudofrankia > Pseudofrankia sp. EUN1h. Next base: position 100,367 of record NZ_MBLN01000063.1, read on the forward strand.
TCGTAGGTCCCAACGGTGCGGGGAAGTCGTCCCTGCTCAAACTGATGGCCGGGCTCGACCAGCCGAGCAACGGCGACGCCCTGCTCTCTCCCGGCTACACCGTCGGCATGCTGGCTCAGGAGCCGGTGCTCGACGAGACCAAGGACGTCCGCGGCAACGTCGAGGACGGCGTGGCCGAGATCCGCAAGGTGCTCGCGGACTACGAGGCCATCAACGAGAAGATGGCCGACCCGGACGCGGACTTCGACACGCTTCTCGCCCGGCAGGCCGAGCTGATCGACAAGATCGAGGCCGCGAACGCCTGGGAGCTCGACAGCCAGCTCGACCAGGCGATGGACGCGCTGCGGCTGCCGCCCGGCGACGCCGACGTCTCCAAGCTCTCCGGTGGCGAGCGGCGCCGCGTCGCGCTGTGCCGCCTGCTGCTGGAGGCACCCGACCTGCTGCTGCTCGACGAGCCGACCAACCACCTGGACGCCGAGTCGGTGCTCTGGCTCGAGCAGCACCTGGCCCGCTATCACGGCGCCGTGCTGGCCGTCACCCACGACCGGTACTTCCTCGACAACGTCGCCGGCTGGATCCTCGAGCTCGACCGCGGCCGGGCACATCCCTACGAGGGCAACTACAGCACGTACCTGGAGAACAAGGCGGCCCGCCTCAAGGTCGAGGGCGCGAAGGACGCCAAGCGGCGCCGGATGCTCTCCCAGGAGCTGGAGTGGGTCCGCTCCAACCCGAAGGCCCGGCAGGCCAAGAGCAAGGCCCGCCTGTCCCGCTACGAGGAGCTCGCGGCGGAGGCAGACAAGTCCAGGCCGCGCGACTTCGACGACATCCAGATCCCGCCCGGCCCGCGGCTGGGCAGCCTGGTGATCGAGGCGAAGAACCTGACCAAGGGCTTCGGCGACCGGGTGCTCATGGACAACCTGTCGTTCAGCCTGCCGCGCGGCGGCATCGTCGGGATCATCGGCCCGAACGGCGTCGGCAAGACCACCCTGTTCACCATGCTCACCGGCGAGGCGAAGCCCGACTCGGGCGCGCTGACGATCGGCGACACCGTCGACATCTCCTACGTCGACCAGAGCCGGTCCGGCCTCGACGGGAAGAAGAACGTCTGGCAGGTCGTCTCCGACGGGCTCGACCACATCATCGTCGGCAAGGTCGACTTCCCGAGCCGGGCGTACGTGTCCTCGTTCGGTTTCAAGGGCCCCGACCAGCAGAAGCCGGTCGGCGTGCTCTCCGGCGGTGAGCGCAACCGGCTGAACCTGGCCCTCACCCTCAAGCACGGCGGCAACGTGCTGCTGCTCGACGAGCCGACGAACGACCTCGACGTCGAGACGCTGCGCTCGCTGGAGGACGCGCTGCTGGAGTTCGCCGGCTGTGCCGTGGTCATCTCCCACGATCGCTGGTTCCTCGACCGGGTCGCCACCCACATCCTCTCGTGGGAGGGCGACGACGAGAACCCCGCGAAGTGGTTCTGGTTCGAGGGCAACTTCGCCGACTACGAGGCCAACAAGCTCGAGCGCCTCGGCCAGGAGGCCGCCCGCCCGCACCGCGTCACCTACCGCAAGCTCAACCGCGACTGAGGCCGTCCCGTGCCGGACGCTCCGCGCCCGACGCCGGGCCGGGAGCCGGGGCCAGAGCCGCAGGGCCGCCGTCACAACGACGGCGGCCCCGCGGCGGTGATGTCATGGGCGCTGTCATGAACGGCTCGCCCGGTCGAGGCCGAGGCGCGGCACGCGGCGCGGACACCCGGTGGCCAGGCGACGCGGTTAAGGCGGTCTGACCGGGGAATCTCGCCGATGCGCTGTTCGCTGCACGAAACACGCTGCCGAGAGGCGCCGGCGGTCCTCCGGACCTCCGTTCATCGATGCTCCTTCGCAACCACCTGAGCATCGACGGCCTGTTCACTGGATGGCCGACTTTCAAGTCAGGCCGCCAGGCTGGTGAGGCTTCTCTGGCCCTTTTCCGCCGCGTTTCCTGGTCAGTAGTCGTCATTGGCGGCCGGTCATCACGGCTTGCCGCGCCACGTTTGTCATGCGTTCTTCTGGAGGTCGCCGCAGTGACTGCCACCCGTTACCCGCCCGCGACGTACCGGCCCGTACGCAACTTCTCCGGAACGATGATCCAGCCGACCAGGGGCCTCATCCCGCACGTGCAGGTGGGTCATGGCTCGCTGTTCCACTGGTTCGACAACCCGGCAAGCAGGGTCAGCGCGCATCTGTGGATCTCGAAGAACGGCACAATCGAACAGTACGTGCCACTCGACAGGAAAGCCTGGGCACAGGCCGCCGGAAATCCGCACTGGATCAGCGTCGAGTGTGAGGGGCTCGACAGCGAGGATTACACGCCTACCCAGGTGAAGCTACTGGGCGAGCTCTATGCCTGGGGCATGGACGAGTTCGGCTGGCCCGATCAGATCACCGACTCGCCGAATGGCCACGGCATCGGAACGCACCGGATGGGCGCCGGCCCGTGGGGCGGCCACTCGTGTCCCGGCAACATTCGGGCCAACCGGCGCCCCGACATCCTCGCCGTCGCGGTGGGCCTGCAGGGACCCCAGCCGAGGCCCGACGAGCACCCGCACTTCGCGAATATGCCCACGCTCCGTGAGGGGTCCCGCGGATCCGAGGTCGTGACGCTGCAGAATGCCCTCAACGCCGTGTTCAGTGCCGAGATCAGCGCTGGTCATCTTCCCGGGCTCGCCGCCGACGGCGCCTACGGGACGCTGACGTTGTCACGGGTGGCGTCGCTGCAGCGGTTCGCGTCGCCCTGGTTCGGGCCCATCGACGATGACGGGGTATGTGGTCCTGACACCTGGCGCAAGATCGACCACATCCTCGCCGGGATGCGTCAGCCAGTACCGGCATGACGGGACCACCGCCCGTGCCGCGCCACGGGCGGTGTCGCGTCCGACCTAGGACCAGGACGATCGAAGTCCGGGCGGTGCTCCCCGGCCGCAGGGCCGGGGAGCACCGCCCGGCGGAGCGCCCGTGTGTCCTCGCGACCGATGCGACCGTCCACCGATACGACCGTCCGAGGACCGTTTCCGGTCCGGGTACGCGGCTGTCTGATGGCAGGTTGGCCCTTTACTGGCCCGGCGCACGGTCCCGTGGCCCTGTCCTGCGCCCGCCATCTGCCGCGGCGGGGGCGGGGTATGCGGGCGATGTAGGCGACGTGGCCGGGTCGTCGATGTAGGCGGCGGCCTGGAGGGTGAAGAGCTCGGCGTACTGGCCACCGACGGCCATCAGCTCGCGGTGGGTGCCGGACTCGGTGATGCCGCCGTCCTCCAGGAAGATGATCCGGTCCGCCTGCCGCACCGTGGAGAAGCGGTGCGAGATGTAGAAGGCGGTGCGGCCGGTCGCCAGGGCGCGCAGCCGGGTGAACAGGTCGTGCTCCGCGCGGGCGTCGAGGGCGGCGCTCGGCTCATCGAGGACGAGGATCCGGGCGTCGCGCATGAAGCCGCGGGCGAGGGCGACCTTCTGCCATTCGCCGCCGGAGAGGTTCACCCCGTTGCCGAACCAGCGGCCGAGCGACGTGTCGTATCCGTGCGGCAGGGCACGGATGAAGCCGTCCGCGCCGCCGTCCAGGCCGGCCTGTTCGACGCGCGGCCGATCGGAAAGCGCGGCGAGCTCGCCCAGGCCGATGTTCTCCGCGGCGCTGGCCTGGAAGGAGACGTGGTCCTGGAAGACCGCGCCGATCTGGGCACGCAGCGCGTCCGCGTCCACGTCGGCGATGTCGACGCCGTCGACGAGGATCCGGCCGCCGTCGGGTGTGTAGAGCCGGCACAGCAGTTTGATCAGCGTCGACTTCCCGGCGCCGTTGCGGCCGACGATCGCGATCGTCTCCCCGGCGCCGACCTCGAAGCTGACGTCGTTCAGCGCCACCACCTCGGTGCCCGGGTAGCGGAACGAGACACCCTCGAAGACGACGTGCCCGCGCAGCGGCGTCGGCAGCGGCACCGGTGCCGGCAGCGGCGCGGGCGCGGGTGCCGGTTCGGGTGCGGGTGCGGCCCGCGGCGCCGGCACGGTGGCCGGGGCGTCGACCGGCGCCGCCTCGATCGCCGCCGCCTCGATCGCGGCCGCCTGGATCACCACCGCCTCCGATGCCACCCCGGGCGACGCGGCCGCCAGCCGGGCCGCCTGGTGCGCGGCCTGCCGCTCCGCCTCGGTCGGCGTGGCCAGCAGCCGGTACAGGTCGTCGACGTACAGGTTGTTCTCGTACATCTGGGTGAGCGAGCCCAACATGCTCGACACGTTGCCCTGCACGCTGGAGGCGGCGGTTCCGTAGAGAGTCAGGTCGCCGAGCGTGAGCCGCCCGGCGGCGGCCTGGAGCGCGACGTAGAGGTAGCTGCCCGAGCGGGCGAGCTCGGCGAGCAGGCTCCAGCCCAGTTCGGCGAGCTGACGGCGGATGGCCAGCTCACGCAGTCGTTGGTTGTAGTTGGCCGACAGCAGCCGGAATCGCTCGACGAGGTAGGGGCCCAGGTTGAAGATCCTGATTTCCTTGGCGTCGGTGTCCGTGGTCAGCACCCGCTGCAGGTAGTTGATCCGCCGGTTCACCGGCGACGTCCACCTGCTTCGCATGTAAGTCCACCGGCCGTAGCGGGTGTCGATGACGAAGGCGGGAATCGGCGCCACCAGCACGATGACCCCGAGTAGTGGGTTAAGGCTGACGAGCAGGCCGATCATGCTGACGAACGTCACCACCGTCTGCAGCAGCCCGAAGAACGTGGTGAGCGTGTCGAACGGCCGGGTGCCCTGCTGAGAGGCCCGCTGCAACAGGTCGTACGACTCGGACTGCTCGAAGAAGCTCAGCTCGAGCTGGCTGGCCTTCTCGACCACCATCGTCTGCACGGTGAGCGACAGCCGGTCGGACAGGATGCGTTGGACGATGGACCGCGCGGCCGACAGCAGCTGGCTGAGGATGGACACCGCGAACTGGATCAGAGCGAGCCAGAAGACGACCTGGGTGCTGGTCAGCGTGGCCACCCGCGGGCTGCCGGGCACCGGCAGTGCCAGGACCGACTGGTCGGGCTGATGGCCCGCCCGGATCTGCACCGCCCGGACCACCGCGTCGACGAGCAGTCGCGCCGTCGAGGCGGTCAGCGCGGGGAACAGCCCGACCACGACGGTCAGCAGCGCGAGCATCACCGTCGCCGACGCGCTCGCCCGCCAGCACAGCCGCAGCACCCGGGGAAGCCCGACCACGGTCGCCTTGGTGCCACGGCCGGCGTCCCGTAGCCGTTCACGCCACGGCTTCGGCGGATCCGGTGGCGGATCGGGGATGTCGACCGGCCCGGTCAGGCCGCTCGGCAGGCCGGACTCGTCCCGCTCCGGCCCGCGTCTGACGGAACGGCGCCTACCCGGCATGCGACCCCCTCGCGCTCCTCGACCGCTGGCGCCGGCCGGGTAACTCTCTCTGCCGGGACCATCGTCCTCTCCCGCGCATTCGGGACTTGCGACGTTCGCGCACGGCCGACCGAGACGCCGCCTGCGGACGCCGGCCGGCCGCCGGCGCAGGTTGTGGGGGTTGGCTGCCGGGTACGGGCCGACGTATGCCCGCAAGGACCCACGCGGCCCCCCGTGGACCGGATGGGCGGCCGCAGGCGAGGACCAGTGGCCACCCGCGGCCCTCATATCCGCCGGACCCGCTCGCAGCTGCCACGATGCGCCGGGCGCGCCCCGCTCACGGGGGACGGCCGGGCGGGTCGAAGCGGCCTCGGCGCGCGGCCATGGGCCGGCTCCAGGCGGCCTGGTCGCGGCGCACCCTGTGGGCGGTGGTGCTCCCGGCGCTCACCCTGCTCGCGGTGATCCTGCTGGAGATCAGCAATCGGACGTGGACGATCCGCGAGCTCGTGGTGATCAGTCCCATGGCCGCCGCGACGCTCGCGGGCCCGGGACTGACCGCCGCGTACGCGGTCGCCGCGGTCGTCACCGAGTTCGGGCTCGGTTGGTACGACGACCTCGACACGGCCGCGGCGGGCGGCTGGACGGCACAGATCGTCCGGCTCGGTGGGGTCGCGCTCGGCGGCGTGCTGGCGGTCCTGGCCAGCCGGTACAACACCGGGCGAGAGACCAAGCTGGCCAACGTCAGGCGGGTCGCGGAGGCCGCGCAGCAGGCGATCCTCACCGAGGTGCCGCCGACGTCCCGGGAGGGCCTGCGGCTCGCGGTCCGCTACGAGAGCGCCGCCGCCGAGGCGAGGGTGGGCGGCGACCTCTACGACCTGGTCGACAGCCCGTGGGGCACGCGGCTGCTGGTGGGTGACGCTCGCGGCAAGGGGCTCGAGGCGGTGCGGCTGGCCAGCCGGGTGCTCGGCTGCTTCCGCGTGGTCGCCCGCGGCCGCCAGCACATCCGCGAGGTCCTGCCCGACCTCGACGCCGAGGTGGCCAGCGTCGGCGGGCTCGACGACTTCGTCACCGGCATCGTCGCCGAGCTCGACGGGCGCCGGCTCACCCTGGCCAACGCCGGCCATCCCGACCCGCTGCTGTGGCGGCGCGGCCGGGTGCGGCTGCTCGCCCCGCTCGACCGCCAGCCGCCGCTGGGCCTCGGCGCGGGGGCCGCAGGGGCCGACGCGGGCGTGGTCACCGTGCGGCTGGAGCCGGGCGATCGCCTGCTGTTCTATACCGACGGGATCGCCGAGGCCCGGGAACGACGCACCCGTGCCTTCTTCCCGCTGCTCCCCGCCACCGAGCRTGCCTTCGGCCGCGCGGGCACCCTCGAGGAAGCCCTCTCGGATCTCGCCGCGGCGGTCCGCGCGTGGACCGGCTCGGCCCTGAGCGACGACGTCGCCCTGCTCGCCGTGGAAGTGCCGCTCGCCGCGGAGCCGCCGACCGACTCACGCTTCATCCCCGCGGGGACCTCGGCATGGAACCGGCCAGACCAGGCACCCAACCCGACAGGACATCCGATCAGACAGGACATCCAACCGGACAGGACACCGAGACGACGCTGGAAGGCGGGGGATGACGGGGATGACTCCACTCACCGAGCTGGACCTGCACCTACCCGAGCCGGTGCTCGACCTCCCACCGGGTGAGGCCGTACCGGAGACCGAGTTCATCGAGGCCGCGATGCGCTGGCATTTCGGCCCGACCACCGGCTCGCCGTTCTGGCTGCGGGCGGCCGATGACCTCGACTTCGACCCACGCCGCGACGTCCACACCGTCGCGGACCTGGCGAAGTTCCCCAACCTGGTGGACCTGCTGCGCGAGGTGCCGGCCTTCGACCTCGTCCCCCGCGGCTACGGACCAGACCCCGGGATCGGCGGGGTGTACGAGAGCGGCGGGACGACCGGCCCGCCCAAGCGGGTCGTCTTCCTGGAGGACTGGCTGGACTGGCTGATGGGTTACAGCGTCGCCGACCTGGCCGCCCGGCGCTGCCCCAGCGGCGTCGACTGGCTCGCGGTCACGCCGAGCGGGCCGCACATGTTCGGTGCCTTCATCGAGCGGTTCGTGCGCCGGTCCGGCCGGCTCCGGTTCACGATCGACCTCGACCCGCGATGGGTGAAGCGCGTCATCGCCGAGGGCCACGCCGACGAGGCCGACCGGTACGCCGACTACCTCATCGACCAGGTCCGGCACGTGCTGACCACGCAGGACATCCGCGTCATGGTCATCACGCCGCCGCTGCTGGAGCGCCTCGCCCGCCGCGACGACCTCGTCGAGCTCGTCCAGGCGAAGGTCAGGATGATCGAGTGGGGGGGCGCCCACATGGACGCCGACACCCGCGCCCTGTACATGACCGAGGTCTTCCCCGACGCCACGCTCTACGGCCGCTACGGCAGCACGATGGTCCTCGGCGCGGCGGTCGAGCGGCATGGGCTCACGGCGGACGACCCGTGCGTGTTCGACCCGCCGTCCCCCTACGTCACCTTCTCGGTGGTCGACCCGGAAACGCTGCGGCCGGTCGAGTACGGCGCCAGGGGGCAGGTCGTGATGAACCACGTGAGCCGCTCGGCGCTGCTGCCGAACAACCTGGAACGCGACCTCGCCACCCGCGTCGAGCCCCCGCCGGGGTCCGGACAGGCGGGCGACTCGGTCGCCGACGTCACTCCGGTCCACGTGTTCGGCGGGGAGACGGTGGTCGAGGGGGTGTACTGATGACCAGTCCGGTCAGCACCGACCTGCTGCAGCTGGACGCGCTCGGACCGGGCGGGCCGTTCCGGTCGCGGGAACGGCTGACGATCAACGACGTGACGGGGACGCCGATGGCCGAGCTGAGCCTGGTCCCCCGCCTCTTCGTGCACCGCGCCATGGCCGCGCTGCGGGGGGCGCAGACCTTGCCGGCGCAGGAGCGGCTCGCGGCGCTGGCCCGAGCCGCCGAGGCGTTCGAGCACGGCGCGCCCGCCGAGATCCCGACCGACGAGTACACGCACCTGGTCAGCCGGATGTCCGGGATGCCGATCTCCGTGGTGCGCTCGGCCGTGAAGGGAATCGCGCGCAGCCTCGCCGGCGCCGGCTCGGATGTCGGGTGCGCCCGCCCGACGGCCGCCGTCGAGAGCTGGCGGGACCCGGCGACCCGCGAGGGAAGCGCTGTGTGGACCCGGCGCGCCGAGGTGTTCGCGGTCCACGCGGCCGGCAACCACCCGGGAGTGCACTCGCTGTGGCCGGAGGCGCTGGCGCTCGGCTACCGGGTCGCCGTCCGGCCGTCGCGCCGCGAGCCGCTGACCCCGTACCGACTGATCACCGCGCTGCGCGACGCCGGCTTCGGCGCCGACCAGGTGGTGCTGCTGCCGACCGACCACACCGTCGCCGACGACATCCTGCGGGCGGCGGACCTGTCGATGGCCTACGGCGGCGACGAGGTGGTCCGCAAGTACGCCCATGACGGCACGGTGCTGCCACAGGGGCCGGGCCGGTCGAAGATCCTCGTCTCCGGCGGGGACTGGCGGCCACACCTGGACATGATCGTCGACTCGGTGGCCGACGAGGGCGGCACCGCGTGCGTGAACACGACCGCGGTCTACGTCGAGGGCGACCCGACCCCGCTCGCGAAGGCGCTGGCCGAGCGGCTGGCCGCGCTCCCGAGCCTGCCGCCGCAGGACGAGGCAGCGGTGCTGCCCACCCAGCCGATCGAGACGGCMCGCGCGGTGGAGAAGTACCTGCTCGACCACGCCGGTGACGCCACTGGGCGCCTCGGCGGCGACGGGATCGTCGACCCGCTGCCCGGCGGCGGCGCCGTGCTGCGCCCGGCCGTCTTCCAGGTGGACCGCGCCGACGCGCCGCAGACCGGCATCGAGCTGGGCTTCCCGTGCGTCTGGGTGGCGCCGTGGTCGGCGAAGGACGGCGCCGGGCCGCTGCGCGACACACTGGTGCTCACGGCGATCACCGAGGACGCCGGGCTGGTGGACCGGCTGGTCGACGACCCGTCGATCAGCAACGTCTACCTCGGCGACCACCCGACGTACTGGATGCGCCCGAACGTTCCGCACGACGGCTACCTCGGCGAGTTCCTGATGCGCACCAAGGCCGTCATCCGGGATTAGGCCTGCTCGATGCCAGCAGACGAACGGCGGCCGGCCGCCAGGCGAGACGCCTGGCGGCCGGATACGTCGTTGCTTGGCGAGCGGTTACGCCCAGCCCGGCATGGGGTAGCCGGCGGTGAGGTCGCGGACCTCGCCGGCGATCTGGGCGAGGACCGCCTCGTCGTCGTCCGCGGCGGCCTTGACGGCCTGGTCGATCCAGGCGGCGATCTGGCGCATCTGCCCGGGGCCCATGCCGCGGGTGGTGACCGCGGCGGTGCCGAGGCGCAGCCCGGACGGGTCGAACGGCTTGCGGGTGTCGTACGGGACGGTGTTGTAGTTCAGCTCGATGCCGGCCCGGTCGAGCGCCTTCGCGGCCGGCTTGCCGCCGATGCCCTTGCTGGTGAGGTCGACGAGGATCAGGTGGTTGTCGGTGCCGCCGGAAACCAGGTCGAAGCCGCGCTCGGTGAGCGCCTCGGCCAGCGCCGCCGCGTTCGCGACGATCTGGTGGGCATACGTCTGGAAGTCGGCCGTCGCCGCCTCGCGCAGCGCGACGGCGATCGCCGCGGTGGTGTGGTTGTGCGGGCCGCCCTGCAGGCCGGGGAAGACGGCCTTGTCGATCGCCGAGGCGTGGGCCGCGTCGGTCATCAGCATCGCGCCGCGCGGGCCGCGCAGCGTCTTGTGGGTCGTGGTCGAGATGACCGGTGCGTAGCCCACCGGCGACGGATGCGCGCCACCGGCGATCAGGCCCGCGATGTGCGCGATGTCGGCGGCCAGGACCGCGTCGACCTCGCGGGCGATCTCGGCGAACGCCGGGAAGTCGATCGTGCGCGGGATCGCGGTGCCACCGGCGAAGATGACCTTCGGGCGCTCGGCGAGCGCGAGCTGGCGGACCTCGTCCATGTCGACCCGGCCGGTGTCCTGGCGGACGTTGTAACGCACCGAGCGGAACCACTTGCCGGTCGCGGAGACCGACCAGCCGTGGGTGAGGTGGCCACCCATCGGCAGCGCCATGCCCATCACGGTGTCGCCCGGCTGCAGGAACGCCAGGTAGATGGCGAGGTTGGCCGGCGAGCCCGAGTATGGCTGGACATTGGCGTGCTCGACGCCGAACAGCGACTTGGCCCGCTCGATGGCCAGCGCCTCGATCGGGTCGATGAACTGCTGGCCCTCGTAGTACCGCTTGCCGACGTAGCCCTCGGAGTACTTGTTCGTCAGGATCGTGCCCGCCGCCTCGAGAACGGCGGTGGAGACGTAGTTCTCCGACGCGATCAGGCGGATCTTCTCGTACTGCCGCCGTGCCTCGGACTCGACCAGGTCAGCGATCTCCGGATCGGCGCTGACGAGGTGTTTGATGGCTGGCTCGTGCATGGGAGACCTCCAGGGATGTGGCTGCCCGGCCCGTCCGCGTCCACACGTCGCCGGTAGGTCGTCCGCATGGGCCGCCGACGGACGATGYGCACTGTGGGCAGGCGCTGTCCGCCGGTGACACCCAGGCGCACGGTGCCGTGCCRATCGGTCGCTCCCCGGTGGTTGATTCCACCCCAGCACGCCAGTCACGACTTGGCCTGAAGTCTAGCCGCCCGCCCCTGGCGAGCTTTCCACGCCCGGCGGGGGCACCGGACCGACGCGGTCAGGAGCGGTCGGAGCAGTCGGGAGCGGTCAGGGGCTGTCCGGCGGTCAGGAGCAGACGGTGCCGGGCTTGGGCGTGACCAGGTCGATCAGGTAGCGGTTGACGGCGTTGTGGACGCAGGTGCTGGGGCCCTCGTAGGCGCCGTGGGTGTAGGAGCGCCACGTCAGCAGGACGGCGTTCTCCAGCTGGCCGGCAAGCGAGCGTGCCTCCGGGTACGGCGTCGCCGGGTCGCCGGTGGTGCCGACCAGCAGGATCGGCGGCGAGCCCTCGGCCCGGAACGGCCCGGTGTAACGGTCGGCGGACGGGACCGGCCAGAAGGCACACGTCATGCCGCCGAGCGCCAGGGACGATCCGAAGCGCGGGGCCTCCCGGGAGAGATCGCGCACGAACCGCCGGAAGACGGCGAGGTCGGCTGGATAGGTCTGGTCGGCGCAGTTGATGGCGGTGTTCGCGTCGAAGGAGTTGTCGTACGTGCCGTCCTGGCGCCGTCCGGATCCCTGGTCCGCCAGCGACCGCAGCACGGAGCCGTCGTTGAACTCGTCGGCCAGCTCCAGGGCGACCGCGAGGATCGGCCACTGCTCCTCGCTGTAGAGCAGCTGGAGCACGGCCGTGATCGCGGTCGAGTCGTCGACCGGCCGGGTCCTGTCGGCGTCCTTGCCCTGTGCGTAGATCGGGTGCTTGGCGAGCCGGGCGATCAGCCGGTCGTAGGCGCCCCCGGGGTCGCCGTGGCCGAAGCCGCAGTTCGGGTCGCTCGCGCAGCTGGCGAGGAAGGCGTTGAAGGCCGCCTCGAAGCCCAGGGCCTGCAACCGGGTCTCCGCGAACGGACTGTTCGCGGACAGCCTCGGGTCGACCACCGCGTCGAGGACCATGGCGCGAATGTGGGTCGGGAACAGCTGGGCGTAGGTGGCGCCCAGCTCCGTGCCGTACGAGGCGCCGTAGGCGGTCAGCCGATCGTCACCGAGCGCGGCGCGCAGCACGTCGAGGTCGCGGGCCGCGAACTCGGTCGACAGGTACGGCAGCAGCGTCGCGCTCCAGCGCTCGCAGCCCCGCGCGACCAGCCGGTCCGACGCGGCGGTGTCCTCGAAGCCGGCCAGCACCTCGCCCTCCCGGGCGGGTGGCTGCCCGGCGGGCGCGGCCGTGGCGGGCGACGAGGACGGGCCGTGAGCCGGGCTGACGACGTCCGGGGAGACGGCCGTGGAGGAGCCCGAAGAGCCGCCCGGTAGCCGGTCGACGTCCTCGTCGATCTCCTCGCCGGCCCCGGCACCCGCACCGGCACCCGCGCCCGCGCCGGCTCCGGCGGCCCGGTGCGGAACGACGGCGCCGCCGGACAGCTCGCTGGCCTTCTGCCGGTCGGTGAGGCAGCGGACGGGCGCGCTCGCGCCGACACCCCGCTGGTCGAACCCGACGATGTCGAACCGGTCGCGTACCGCCTTGTCGAACAGCTCCGGGTACGTCCGGATGGAGTCGACGCCGGAGACCCCGGGGCCGCCTTCCAGGTAGACGAGGGATCCAAGTCGCCGCGCCGGTTCGCCCGCCGGTCGGCGGATCACCGCCAGATCGATCGTCCCGTTGCCGGGATGCGCGTAGTCCAGCGGGACGGGCAGCGTCGCGCATTCCAGTCCCGTGCCACACGCCGTCCAGGCCGACAGCCGGCCCGTCCCGGCCTGCGGCGACGGAGCCACCGCCATGCCGGCGGCCGGCGCCGGGGCGACCAGGCCGGCCACGGACAGCGAGGCCAGGGCCAGGGCGCTGGTGAGCCGCGCCCGCCGCGAGCCGGCGGGCGCCGCGGCGCTGGTGGTCCCCCGGGGACCGGCTCGCCGATGATCTCGACGAGGCCCTCGACGCTCGGCCCGACGCTGGCCTTGGTGCTGGCCTTGGTGCTGGTACCGCCAGGGCTGGTTCACGGGCCTCGGCCTCCGGTCGGGTCGGCGCGGCGCCCGGGGGTCCCTGCCAAATCGGCGGAACCGATCCGGCAGGTCTGTGGCGCGGCGATCAGCGACGAGCCGCCAACACAAGCGACAGCTCAGTCACAGTGCGTGACAGTCGCGTCGTGCTCCCTCCCCGTCCCGACCGGACCCCAACCCTCGGCGTCGACAACCCCCCGCCGGGTGCGACCCCTGCCCAGTAGCGAGGCCGGGTGCGTTTCGGGCAGGAAAGCGGCAGACTCCGGGCGTGGACTATCCAGCGCTGTTCCAGGCGGAAGCGGAGGCGCTGCTCGCCGCCGCGACCAAGGACCTCGATGCGCCCGTGCCGTCCTGCCCCGGCTGGGACAACCGCCGGCTGCTGAGCCACGTCGGCYGGCTGCTGGACTCGACGGTGACGCACCTTCCCCGCGGCGTCGTCGACCCACCGCCCCGCGTCGAGCGGCCACCGGCCGAGAACGACGCGCTCGCCGGGTACTTCCGGCGTGGAGTCGCCGGCACGCTCGCCGCGTTCCGGGATCTCGACCCGGCGGCTCCGGCGTGGAACTTCACCCTCGAGCCGAAGGTCGCCGGCTTCTGGCGACGCCGGCTGGCCCACGAGACGCAGATCCACGCCTGGGACGCGGCCGGCGCGATCGGCGAGACCCGCGAGTTCGACCCGGCGTTCGCCGCCGACGGCATCGACGAGGCACTGCGCGTCCTGCTGCCGGCCGCCCGCGCCGCCGGCCTGTCCAAGCCCGGCGACGGAACCGCCCACATCCATCTCACGGACACGCCGGGCGAATGGATGATCAGCCTGAATGGCGGGACCGTCGACGTCACCGAGGGCCACCACAAGGGTGACGCCGGCCTGCGCGGCCCGGCCGGCCAGGTCCTGCTGGCCCTCTGGGGCCGGGTCCCGTTCGACGCCCAGGGCCTGAACGCCTTCGGCGACCAGGACCTCCTGGTCGCGCTGCGCCCCACCTGATCCCGGTCGCCCGGCGTGCCGTCAGCTGGCGAAGTTGGCCTGGATGCGCTGGAGAAGGTAGTCACCGGCGGTGATGTCCGGGTGGCGGCCTGAAGGACTGCTGATCACGGCGTCGGTGTTGGCCTGGGCGAAGAACGCCAGGCTGTAGCGGGAGCCGTCGCGCTCCCCCGCGCCGGGCAGCCGGACGCGGTGGAACGTCGACGGCAGCGCGTCGTCGCTCCAGCGCATCAGCATGTCGCCGATGTTGCACGTGACGGCGTCCGCGGTGGCCGGCACCGACGTCCACCGCTCGTCGGCGGCCTCCTTGCCCGGCATGACCTGCAGGCCGCCCTGCCCCTCCCGCTGGAACAGCAGGGTGAGGCAGTCGAAGTCTGTGTGCGCGCCGGCGCGCCAGATCCCGGGTGTGTCACGGACCGCCGGCGGCACCGGGAAGTAGTGCAGCAGCCGCAGCGTGCTCTGGTAGGTCGGGCGCGCCGGGTCGTGGGCGGCGGTGAAGAAGTCGCGCGGGAGGCCGAGGCGATCGGCGAAGCAGCCGAGCACCCGCATCGCCAGCTCCCAGCAGCGGCGCTCGAACCCGAGCATGGTGGCCTGGAACCCGGCGAGCTCGTCCTCACTGGGCCAAAGTCCGTCCATCCGCGGCCGGGTGACCTGAAACGACTCCTTCTGGTCTGCCGTCCGGGTGGACGGCMGGACCTGGGTCATCTTCTCCCAGCCGGCGTTCTGTCCCTTCTTCAGCGGGAACCGACCCTTCACCGCGTCCGGCAGCGCGAAGAACGCCTCCGTCGCGGCGAACGCCGTGTCGACCTCCTCGGAGTCGATCCCGTGGTCGACGAGTTGGAAGAACCCGATGTCGGCCGCCGCCGCCCACAGCTCGCCGGTGATCTCGTCCCGCCGGGCGTCGAAGTCCCGCAGCGAGATCCGCCGGATCTCCCGGTCGGTCGCCTCGGTCCCAGCCCCGCCCAGCCGGCTCTCCCTGGCCAGCTCGGTCAGCGCGTATTCGGGTGTGCTCATGGTTCTCGCTCCCACTCGGAAGGCACGCGGAATCGGTCGCCGACGCCCGGTCGACGTTGACCCACGGCGTGCCCCGTCCGTCGGCGGCAACGGCCGATTCGGATGGGGAATCCTCGCGCGCAGTCTAAGACCGGGCCGAACCTGGCCCGTCGCGGCGCAGGTGGCGGGCCGCGGCGGCCCGGACCGCGGTGCTCAGCCGGTCGAGCAGCGGGGAGTCGAGGCGCCAGCGCTGCCAGTGCAGCGCGACGTCGAGGTGGGCGTCGGTCAGGACGACCAGCCGGCCGGCGGCGAGGTCTTCCGCCAGCTGCGCCTCGGGCAGCATGCCCCAGCCGAGGCCGAGGCGGACCGCGGTGTGGAAGTCCGCCGTCGTGGGCACCCGGTGCGCCGCCGGGGCGCCGGTGACGCCCAGCTCGCGCAGGAGCTGGTGCTGGAGGTCGTCCTTCTCGTTGAAGACGACGAGCGGCATCCGATCCCACTGGTAGCCGGCGGCGGCGAGCCGCCAGCGACCGGCGAGGCCGGGGGTGGCCGCCGGGTGGTAGCGCAGCGTGCCAAGCGGCTCCGCCCAGCAGCCCTGGACGGCGACCGGGTCGCTGGTCACGGCGGCCAGGGCCTCGCCGCCGCGGAGCAGGTCGGCGGAGAACGCCTGGTCCTCGACGTGCAGTCGAAGCACGACGTCGTCCCAGTGCGAGGCCGCGGCGACGACGTCCGCGAACCAGGTGGCGAGCGAGTCCGCGTTGACCGCCACCGACACCTCGGCCCTGGCCGACGAGCGGCCGACCAGCGCCTCGAGCGCCTCGGCCTGCAGCAGCCTGGTCTGACGCGCGAACCGCAGCAGCGCCTCGCCGGCGGAGGTGGGCCGGCACGGCGCCGAGCGGCGGACGAGGACCTGGCCGGCGGCCGACTCGAGCGCACGGATCCGCTGGCTGACCGCGCTCGGCGACAGGTGCAGGTGGCGGGCGGCGGCGTCGAAGCTGCCGAGTTCGACGATCGCGACGAGAGTCGCCAGCTGCGCCGGCGGCAGCTCCAGCTCCATGAAGCGATACTAATGAATCTGAAGAAACTTTCGTTGGCCTTCAGCAGGGGACGAACCTAGCGTGGCGGCCGTGCTCGCCTCCGCCGTAGCCGGTCTGCTGACCGGGTTCTCACTGATCGTCGCCATCGGCGCGCAGAACGCCTTCGTCCTGCGCCAGGGGCTCGCCCGCCAGTGGGTCGGCACCGTCGTCGCGATCTGCGCGGGTTCGGACCTGGCGCTGATCGTCGCCGGCGTCGGCGGGGTCGGCGGCCTGCTGACCCGAACCGCGCCGGCACTGGCGGCTGTCCGCTGGCTGGGCGTCGTCTTCCTGCTCTGGTTCGCCGCCGGGTCGCTGCGCCGTGCCTGGCACGCGCCGTCGTCACTGCGCGTCGACGGCGGCTCCGCCACGGACCGCGGCACCGACTCGGCACGGGCCGCGGTCGCGGCACGCACGGCCGCCTTCACCTGGCTGAACCCGCACGTCTACCTGGACACCGTGCTCGTCCTCGGCACCGTCGGCGGCAACGAGGGGACGACCGGGCGATGGTGCTTCGCGGCCGGCGCCGGCCTCGCGAGCTGCCTGTGGTTCACCGGCCTCGGCTACGGCGCGCGTCTCGCGTCCGGCGCCCTGGCCAGCCCCACGACCTGGCGCGCCCTGGACCTCGTCATCGGCCTGACCATGCTGTACGTGGCCTACCGCCTGGCGTTCCTCTGAAGGACCGGCGCCGCGCCGAGGGCGCCCACGCGGCATCTGCCCGTCGGCGGCGCGCCTGGGTTGCTGTCAAGCTAGCAATGTGCCGAACACCGTGGGTATGGAGCTGATCGACCTGACGGTGCCGATCACGGCGGGAATGCCGGTCTATCCGGGGGATCCCGAGGTCCAGGTCGCGGCGGCGCTGACAGTCGCCGGCTCGGGCGTCAACGTGCGCCGGATCCACCTGGGATCGCAGACCGGGACCCACGTCGACGCGCCGTACCACATCGACGACTCGCTCCCCCGGCTCGACGAGATCCCGCTCGAGCGGTTCACCGGACCGGGGGTCCTCGTCGACGCGCGGCGGTACGGACCGGACGCCGAGATCGGCCTGGAGGCCGTGCCCGGGTCGCTGGCCGACGGCGCCATCGTGGTGATCGTGACCGGCTGGTCGACGCGTTGGGGGACGGACGAGTACCTGCGGCATCCGTACCTCGGGGCCGACGCGGCGCGGGCCCTCGTCGACGCCGGCGCGCGGACCGTCGCGGTCGACGCCGCGAGCGTCGACCGCACGACCGGGCCGGACGAGGAGTTCACCCTGCCGGCCCATCAGATCCTGTGCCGCGCGGGTACCGTCATCGCCGAGAACCTCACCGGCGCGCAGCGGCTGATCGCGGCGCGCGACGCCGGCCACGCGATCGAGATGTTCCTGTTCCCGCTGGCGCTCGCCGGCTCGGACGGCGCCCCGGTCCGCGCCGTCGCGCGGATCACGCCGCACGGGGCCCAGGCGCATCGTCCCTAGGTCTGACCCCGGCTCTCACCCCTGGGTCTCGTCGGCGCCCGCGCCGTAGGCGACGACCGAGAGGAAGCGGATCGGGAGGGTGACCAGGTCCTGCGGGCCGTGGGTCCCCTCGCCGTCGAGCTGGAGCGCGTCGCCCGGGCGCAGGGTGTAGCTGGCCTCGCCGTGGCCGTAGACCATCTCGCCTTCGAGCATGTAGAGCAGCTCGGTGCCCGGGTGCTGGAAGAGCGGGAAGGTCTCGCTGCGCTCGGTCAGCGTGACCAGGTGGGCCTCCATCCGCTTGTGAGGGCCGCGCAGGCCGCCAAGCAGGGTGTAGTCGTGGCCGACCCGGGTGCCGCGGGCCACGATGCGTGCACCGGCGCCCGCCGGGGTGAAGACGGCCTCCCGTTGGTCGTCGGCGCCGCGGAACAGCGACGTGACCGGCACGTCGAGCGCGTCGGCGAGCCGGGCGAGCGTCGTCAGGCTGCAGCTGGTGTTCGCGTTCTCGATCTTCGAGAGCATCGGCTTCGAGATGCCGCTGCGCGCTGCCAGCTCCGCGAGGGTGAGCCCGGCGGCCTGCCGCATCCGCCGCACCTGGGCCGCGATGACCCGCTCGAGCCGCCCCTCCTGGGGCGACGGGCCGCCGGCCTCGCGCACCGCCGGCCCGGTGTGCGGGAAGCCGGGCGCGTCGAGATCCTCGCCGTCGCTCATCGTCCCCGCCCGGCTGTCGGGGCGCCGGTGGTGCTCACAACGATCCGCCGCGCCCGGGGATCCAGTCCGTGCCGGCCAAGGGGACGCGTGCCATCGCGGCGGCCTCGATCGTGAGCGCCACGAGGTCCTCGGGCTCCAGGTTGCGCACGTGCGACTTGCCGCACGCGCGCGCGATCGTCTGCGCCTCCATCGTCAGCACCCGCAGGTAGTTGGCGAGCCGGCGGCCGCCCTCGGCCGGGTCGAGCCGGCCGGCCAGCTCCGGGTCCTGCGTGGTGATGCCGGCCGGGTCGCGGCCATCCTGGTAGTCGTCGTAGAAGCCCGCCGCCGAACCGAGCGCCGCGTACTCGTCGGCGTGGCGCGGGTCGTTGTCACCCAGCGCGATGAGGGCCGCGGTGCCGATCGCGACCGCGTCCGCGCCGAGCGCCATCGCCTTGGCGACGTCGGCGCCGGTGCGGATGCCGCCGGACACGATGAGCTGGACCTTGCGGTGCAGGCCGAGCTCGCGCAGCGCCTRCACCGCCTGCGGGATCGCGGCGAGCGTGGGGATGCCGACGTGCTCGATGAACACGTCCTGGGTGGCCGCGGTGCCGCCCTGCATGCCGTCCACGACGACGACGTCCGCGCCGGACGCCACCGCGAGCTTCACGTCGTAGTACGTCCGGGACGCGCCGATCTTGACGTAGATCGGCTTCTCCCAGTCGGTGATCTCGCGCAGCTCCAGGATCTTGATGGCGAGGTCGTCGGGGCCGGTCCAGTCGGGGTGCCGGCAGGCGGAGCGCTGGTCGATCCCGGCCGGCAGCGTGCGCATCGCCGCGACCCGGTCGGAGATCTTCTGCCCGAGCAGCATGCCGCCGCCGCCGGGCTTGGCGCCCTGGCCGAGCACGACCTCGATCGCGTCGGCCTTGCGCAGGTCGGTCGGGTTCATGCCGTAGCGGCTCGGCAGGTACTGGTAGACGAGGTGCTTGGACTGGCCGCGCTCCTCGGGCGTCATCCCGCCGTCGCCGGTGGTGGTGGAGGTGCCGACCTCGCTGGCGCCGCGGCCCAGCGCCTCCTTGGCCTGCGCGGACAGCGCCCCGAAGCTCATCCCGGCGATCGTCACCGGGATCGCCAGGCGCAGCGGGTACTTCGCGTTGCGGTCGCCGAGCACGACGTCGGTGTCGCACCGCTCGCGGTAGCCCTCCAGCGGGTAGCGCGACATCGACGCCCCCAGGAAGAGCAGGTCGTCGAAGTGCGGCAGCCGGCGCTTGGCGCCCCCGCCGCGGATGTCGTAGATGCCGGTCGCCGCGGCGCGCTGAATGCCGGCGATCGTCTCCCGGTCGAAGGTGTGCGACTCCCGAAGGCCGAGCAACGCTGGGTCCGGCGGATACCCGGTCATGGAACCCTCCTCTTGACGCGGGCGGACGGTGGAAGTTTGGTGGGGCGGCATCAGTAGGCGGTCGAGTTGTGCGTGGCGAAGTGGTAGAGCCCGCGGGCCGAGCCGTAGCGGCGGAACCGTTCGGGCGCGTACTCGCCAGCGGGCTCGATGCCGGCGGCGGTGAGCAGCTCGGCCAGCTCGACGAGATGCTCGGGGCGCAGCTCCTTCTCGACGCAGTCGGCGCCCAGGCCGCCGGCCGCTCCGCGGACGTAGATCCGCGCCTCGTAGATCGAGTCGCCGAGACCGTCGCCGGCGTCACCGCAGACCACGAGGCGGCCGGCCTGGGCCATGAACGCGCTCATCGGACCGATGTCGCCGCCGACGACGATGTCGATGCCCTTCATCGAGATGCCGCAGCGCATCGACGCCGAGCCCTCGATCACCAGCAGGCCGCCGTGCCCGGTCGCGCCGGCCGACTGCGAGGCGTCGCCGCGGACCCGCACGACGCCCGACATCATGTTCTCGGCGACCCCGGTGCCGACACTGCCGTGCACCGTGATCATGGCGCCGTCGTTCATCCCGGCGCAGTAGTAGCCGGCGTGGCCCCGGATGTCGATCGTCACCGGTGCGTGCACCCCGGCGGCGATCGCGTGCGCGCCCTGGGGTCGCAGCACCTCATAGGACGTCGCCGACGGGGCGTGCAGCTCGCTGTTGAGCGCGCGGACCGTCGTGGCCGCGAGGTCGAAGGTGACCGTCCCGACCGCGCCGGCGCCGCTGCCGGCCGGGCCGACGGTGGCCGGGCCGACGGTGGCCGGGCCGACGGTGGCCGGGCCGACGGTGGCCGGGCCGACGGTGGCCGGATCGACGGTGGCCGGATCGCTCAGCGGTGCCATGCGTAGACCCTTTCCGGCTCGGGCTCGTAGATCCGGGCGGCGCCGATGCCGGGCAGGTCCGCGAGCGCCCGGAACTCCGAGGCCATCGCGACCCAGGCCGCGGTCTCGGCGATGATCGCCGGCTTGCAGGCGATCGCGTCGCGCACGACGGCGAACCCGTCATCGCTGGTGACGAGCAGCGTGTAGAACCCGTCGAACCGGTCGCACAGCAGCCGCAGCGCCTTGTCCAGGTCGACGCCCTCGGCGAGCCGCGCGGCGACGAACCGGGCGCCGACCTCGGAGTCGTTCTCCGAGTCGAACCGGACGCCCTCGTCCTCGAGCTCCCGGCGGATCGTCGCGTGGTTGGCGAACGACCCGTTGTGGACGAGGCACTGGTCGGGGCCGACCGAGAACGGGTGACAGCCCGCGGGGATGACAGCCGACTCCGTCGCCATCCGGGTGTGCGCGAGGCCCTGCCAGCCCTGGGCGTTCACCAGGTCGTAGGTCACGGCCAGGTCCCGCGGGCTCCCGATGTCCTTGTAGACGGTCAGGTCCAGGCCGGAGCCGACGACCAGTGCGTCGGGCGCCGACCGGCGGACCGCGTCGACGAGCGCGTCGACGGCGACCGGCGCCGCGATCACGGTCGTGGCGCCCGCGGCGGTCACCAGCGGGTCCGGGCCGCCCGGCAGGGCCGCCCGCACGGCGGCCGAAAGCTCCGCCCTGGCCGCGTCCAGCGCGGCGTCGGCCGCCACCGCGAGACCGCCCGCGCCTGTGGCCGCGGCACCGGCCTTGGCCTCGGCCACGGGTAGCAGCACCGACACGGCCGCGTGGCCCTCCGGGCAGCGGCGGCGGTCGCCGTAGACGGCGACGCCGGCCGAGTCAGGTCCGCGCTCGGCGACCTGGCACAACATGGTCTCCAGCAGGCGCCCGAGCTGGGGATGCAGCTCGGGGTCGCGCAGGTGAAGCCCGACGATCCCGCACACGGCCCGTTCTCCTCTCGGGATGCGGCGAACTGGGGATTCGGCGGACGCGGCCAGGGGTCAGGGGTCAGGACGCCGGGTCAGGACGAGGGGTCAGAAGGCCGTGAGGTAGCGGTCGTGCTCCCAGGAGCCGACCCCCGCGTGCCATTCGAAGAACTCCTCCCGCTTGAGCGCGGCGAAGTAGTCGGCCACCCCTGGCCCGGCGGCGTCTAGGCCGGCGGCGACGACCGGGTCGGCGCCCAGCGCCTCCACCGCGTGCAGCAGGGTCGGCGGCAGCTCGGACCTCACCGGCCCGGCCGCGGCGCCGCCGGGGTCGCCCGGGTCGAGCGCGTGCTCGATGCCGTCGAGGCCGGCGGCGAGCGCCGCCGCCAGCGCCAGATATGGGTTGGCCGAGCCGTCGCCCCCGCGCAGCTCGATGCGGTGGCGGTCGGGGATGCGCACGTAGTGGGTGCGGTCGTTGCCGCCGTAGGTCGCGCGACTGGGCGACCAGGTCGCGCCCGAACGCGTCGACGTCGCACCGGTGCGCTTGTAGGAGTTGACGGTCGGCGCGAGCACCGACTGCAGCGCGGGCGCGTGCGCGAGGATTCCGGCGAGGAAGCGGCGCGCGACGTCGGACAGCCCGAACGGCGCGCCTGTGTCCCCGGCAGGGAACAGCGGGGTGCCGTCGTGCCACAGCGACAGGTGCAGGTGCAGGCCGGAGCCGGTCCGGTCCGCGAACGGCTTGGGCATGTAGGTCGCGGTCATGCCGCGCCGCTCGGCCAGCACGGAGATCAGGTAGCGGGCGGTGATCACCCGGTCGGCGGTGGTCAGCGCGTCGGCGTAGGCGAAGTTCTGCTCGAACTGGCCGTTGGCGTCCTCATGGTCGTTGGCGTAGTTCGCCCATCCGAGCGCGTTCATCGCCGTCGACACCTCGGTGAGGTGGTCGTACATCCGGGTCAGGCCGCGGGCGTCGTAGCAGGGGCGGGGCGCGACGTCCCGCGGGTCCGCGAGCCCGAGCACGCCGTCCGCGCCGCGGGTGACCAGGAAGTACTCGATCTCGGCGCCGGCGAACAGCTCCAGGCGCCGGCTCGCCGCCGCCGCGAGCTGAGCCTTGAGGATCACCCGCGGCGCGAAGTGCCAGGGCACGCCCTCGACGTGTGGGTCGCAGTGCACCAGCGCGAGACCCTCCTTGACCCAGGGCAGCGGGGTGTAGCTGGCCGGGTCGGGGATGGCGATCAGGTCGGGGTCGGACGGCACCTGGCCGATCGCGCCCACCGCATAGCCGGCGAACCCGACGCCGTCCGCCAGCAGCTCGTCGACGGCCTCGATCGGCACGAGCTTCGCGCACGGCTTGCCGGCGAGGTCGACGAACATCGCGAGGATGAACCGCACCCCGTCCTCGCGGGCCCGGGAGGCGAGGTCCTGCCCGGTCGCGGCGGCTGGCGCGGGGTCGGTGCGGGGGGCACTTTCGTCGATCGTCACGTCAGGCTCCACTGGCTCGGAAGAGGTCCGGGCGACGGCGCGTCGACGCTCGCTCCCCTGCCGCCAACTCGCACCCTAACGGGAAACAAGGTATCGGCGCAGGAAACAAGACAGGTTACGCGGGCATGACGATTCGTGGCATACGCCTGACCGCGCAGGTATGCCCGAACATGGGGCCAGACAGTGCCGCGCCGCCACCACCAGCCACACCGGATCGGGCCGGTCAGCCGCGAAGAAGCCAAGGAGCCAGATGCCTGCCAGGCGGATCGTGCTCGCCTCCGGGTCGCCGCGCCGGCGCGAGCTGCTCGCCGGTCTGGGGGTGGCCTTCGAGGTCGTGACCAGCGACGTCGGCGAGGACGTCGAGACCTTTGCCGGCCCGGAGGACTTCGCGCTTCAGCTGGCCCGGCGCAAGGCCCGGGCGGTTGCCGGACGCGTGGGCGACGCGCTGGTCATCGGCGGTGACACGGTCGTCGAGCTGGACGGGCGCATCTTCGGCAAGCCCGGCGACCAGGACGAGGCGGTCGAGATGATCGGCCAGCTCAGCGGCCGGACGCACCGGGTCGTGACGGGGCTCGCCGTGGTCGACGCGGCCACCGGCGAGCACCGGGAAGGCGCGACGACGAGCGCCGTCACGATGCGCCCGCTCGGCGAGGACGAGATCCGGGTGTACGTAGCCTCAGGCGAGCCGTTCGACAAGGCGGGCGCCTACGCGATCCAGGGCCTGGGCGGCCGGCTGGTCGCGAGCGTCGACGGCGAGCTCGACAACGTCATCGGCCTGCCCACGGCCACCCTGCGCCGCCTCCTGGCGGCCTTCGGCGTCACCGCCTGACGCCCCGCCAGCCGGTCCCGGACCTCGGCACTCTTCCCACTGCCGCCGATCAACGCCCCATCCGGCGATGACTACTCTCCGCGTTGGACCACGCACGGCTGTACGGGCCGCTGACCCGGCGCTGACCGACACCGAAGGTGAACCCCTCGCCCCGACGCTCCCACGCGCGACAGCCGCCCCCGCCGCAGGCCCGCTCGATCCCGATCCGTGTTATTTCAGCCACTCCATAGACACGCCTATCCGACGCGGTTCGACCCCGGTCGTTTGATGTGTGTCGGATGGGCGTGTCTATGGAGTGGCTTAGATGCCACGGACTGAGTCTCGGGCGGCGACCCAGGACTCGATCATCGCGCGGGCGATCGACGAGCGGCCGGGCAGGAGAAACTGACCGTCGCCACCGCCTCGCCAGTCGCCTTGCGCCAGCGCCTCGTCGAGTTCGCGGCGGTGGACCCACATCGCCTCGGCGATCTCACTGTCGTCCAGCCGGATCGGCTGGGACGGGTCGGCGGCGGCGTGGAAGGCGAGCATCAGGGAGCGCGGGAATGGCCAGGACTGGCTGCCCAGGTAGCTGACGTCCGTGACGTCGACGCCGACCTCCTCGTTGATCTCCCGCGCGACGCACTGCTCGAGTGACTCTCCGGCCTCGACGAAGCCCGCGAGCACCGAGAACCGGCCCGCCGGCCACGTCCGCTGCCGGCCGAGCAGGATCTGGTCGGCGCCGTCATGGACGAGGCAGATGATCGCCGGGTCGGTGCGGGGAAACTCCTCGTGCTCCTTGGCGGCGCACACCCGCGCCCAGCCGGCCTTCGTCGGCCGGGTCGGCGAGCCGTCGCGGGAGCAGAACCGGGCACGGTCGTGCCAGGTCAGCAACGCGACCGCGGTCGTGAACAGGGCGGCGTCGAGCCCGGCCAGTTCGCCACCGACCGTGGCGAGGTTCAGCCAGCGCGTTCTCGGTATCTCCTCGGTGCCCGGATCCTCGTCGGCCCGGTCGGTGCGCACCGCCCAGTAGACGGTCCCGTCGCCCTCGCCGAGAAGCACGGCGTCGGCCGGCGGGAACTCCGCGACGCTCGCCCCGGAACGGGTCACCAACCGTGCCACGGCGTTGGCGTCGCCACCGGCGTCGCCAACGCCGTGGGCGTCCGGCGGTGAGGCCTCAGGCGCACCGCCGATCTCCGCGGACCGCCGGACGCGAGGCATGGCCGGCAGCGTGATCGTCGAGCGCCCCTCCTCGTCGAGGGTGACAACCCGCGCCGCCGCCCAGCTCTCCCGCTGGCGCCGCGGGTCCAGCCGGAACGGTTCCTCGCGCAGGACGGTGGCGCTTGCCAGCGCGGGCGGCCTGACCAGCCCAAATCCACTCACGCTCGCATCTTCCCCCGAAGCGCCAGTCTCTCGTCGTCGGGCCGCCAGCCGCCAGCCGCCAGCCGACGCCGGCGACCAAGACCCTCCGACCGCGCGAGGTTGAGACACCGCGACGAGCAGTTCCCCGCCAATCCACGTCACCCGATCGGAAGGAGACCTCGTGACCCGGCTCCTCAGCCCTTCGAGTCCTGCCCGCGGGGCCGAGGAGCCCAGAGGTGGTCGCCGGACGCGCCGGCGCCGGCCCGCGGGGAGGGCGGGCCCGCGATATGGCCGAGGATGTCGGCGGCGATCGCGGCGGGTGCCTGGAACGGGCCGAAGTGGCCCAGGTGGTCGTACACCCGCAGCGTCGCCCGTGGCAGCGCGGCGGCGAGCCCCGGGCCGAACGCGGCAGGTGGCCGGACGTACTCGGTGGCGCCCGCCGCGACCAGCACCGGGAGGTCTGCGCCGGCCACCGTCGTGAAGGTGATCCGGCCGCTCGCGTCGAACGTCCTCGCCTCGTTCTCGGGCAGGCAGCGCAGCCGCGCGGTGCCGTCCGGCAGGTCCTCGAAACCGTGCTCGACGTAGGCGGCGAGGGTCTCGGCGGTGAGCTCGCCGAGCGGCGGCCGGGAGGCGTAGCGCCACAGCGCCGCCTCCCGGGACGGGAACACCGCGCGGCGCCGGCGGGCGCCGGCCGCCAGCGAGTTCGCCACGATCTGGAACCCCACCGGCGTGACGACCGGCTCATAGACGTAGGCCGACGCGAGCAGGCCTGGCCGGTCGGCCTCGGCCTGCAGCGCGACCGCGCCGCCCATCGAGTGGCCGACGGCGTGCACCGGGCCCGCCCCCTGGTCCTCGATCGCCGCGACGGCGGCGGCCACCTCGGCCGTCCAGGCGTGCCAGTCAAAGATCGCGTCCGCCGGCGCCGGCGTCTCGCCGTGGGCGGGGAAGTCAAGTGCCCACACGTGGGCCCGCGTCCCGAGCGGCCGCGCGAGCGGCGCGTACATGCGCCCGCAGAACCCGGTCGCGTGGCAGATCAGCACCGCGGGTCCCGCGCCGGGACCGACCCCGCCGAGGTCGTGCAGGACGACCGTCGTGCCCCGCTCAGTCGTCAGCCGCATGCAGCCTTGCTACCAGGCCCTCAGCGGACGAACCACCAAAGGCCGCCAATCCGGCAATCCCGGCGACGGGGAGGTCCCGCCCGCGCATCGGCCGGATGGCACCGGGCAGGATCGGGCCTGTGGCTGAGCCCCGACGCCGCGCCCGCGCGCACGGCATCTCCTTTGACGGCACGCCGGGCCCGCTGAACGCGATCACCGATGTCCCAGGTGTCGAGCTGGGCTACGTGACGCTGATCAGCGGTGAGGGGCCGCTGCGGACCGGCGCGGGGCCGGTCCGGACCGGCGTCACCGCGATCCTGCCGGCCGGGCGCGGGGGCATCGGCTCGGCGGTCGCCGCCGGGGTCCACGCGTTCAACGCCAACGGCGAGATGACGGGCGCCGCGTGGCTGCGGGAGACTGGCAGCCTGGCGATGCCGATCCTGATMACGAACACCCACGCCGTCGGCCCGTGCCACCGCGGTGTCATCGACTGGGTGGTCGCCAACCGGCCGGATCTGGCCCGCGGCTGGCTGCTGCCGGTGGTCGCGGAGACCTGGGACGGCTACCTCAACGACATCAACGGCAGTCATGTGACCGCGGCCCACGCCGTCGCCGCGATCGACGCCGCCGCCGGCGGGCCGGTCGCCGAGGGCGCCGTCGGTGGCGGCACCGGGATGATGTGCTACGGCTTCAAGGGTGGCAGCGGCACCGCCTCCCGGGTCGTGCGTTATGGCCCCGACGGCTATGTGGTCGCCGCGTTCGTTCAGGCGAACTTCGGCCGCCGCGACGAGCTGCGCGTCGCCGGTGTCCCGGTCGGCCGTCTGCTCGGCGACGGCGAGGGCGGCGGCGCGGACTCCTCCTCGGGCGTCGCGGATCCCGCAGCCGGCACGGACGCCTCGAACGCCTCGAGCGGCATGGGCCGCATGGGCGGCTGGGACGGTGACTGGTCGGCGCCGCCCGGTGCCGGCAGCGCCATCGTGGTGCTCGCGACCGACGCGCCGCTGCTGCCCGGGCAGTGCGAGTCGCTCGCGCGCCGGGCGCCGATGGGCATCGCGCGCACCGGGACCACCGGCTCGCACTTCTCCGGTGACCTCGTCATCGCCTTCTCGACCGCGAACGCCGGCGCGCTCACCAGCCGGTTCCCCGGCGGCGAGCCGACCGCCGACGACTACGCCGCGCTGCGCTTCATCCCCTGGGGTTGGATGGACCGGTTCTACGAGGCGGCGGTCCAGGCGGTCGAGGAGGCCGTCATCAACGTCCTGACCACCGCCGCGTCCCTGACCGGCCGTGACGACCACCACGCCGCCGCTCTTCCCACCGACCGCGTCATCGAGTTGCTCGCCAACCGGTCCGGCTGAGCTCGGGCGGCCGACC
The DNA here is from genome assembly GCF_001854645.1 of Pseudofrankia sp. EUN1h. Taxonomy (NCBI): domain Bacteria; kingdom Bacillati; phylum Actinomycetota; class Actinomycetes; order Frankiales; family Frankiaceae; genus Pseudofrankia; species Pseudofrankia sp. EUN1h. The sequence goes on from NZ_MBLN01000063.1 coordinate 127,851, forward strand.
GGTTCCCAGCGCCGTGGATGATCGGCACGTTATTTGACCCCGACGTCGAAACTACGGGAGGTTGGGTGGACCGGGAGGAGGCCACCATGGGCGAGGTGGAGCTGGGGGCCGACACGCCTCAGATAGATCTGTTCGAGGCGATGCGGACGGCTCGTTCGCTGCGGCGGTTCAAGCCCGACCCGGTGCCGGACGAGGTGCTGGCCCGCTGCCTGCAGGCGGCCACCTGGGCGCCGAGCGGTTCCAACTCGCAGAACTGGCGCTTCGTCGTCCTGCGTTCGCCGGAGGCCCGCGCGATCCTGGGCCCGGCGTTCCGCGCCGGCTGGGACTGGGTCTGCACCAGCATCTACGGCTACGAGCCGCGCCCGGCGGACGACGACGACTCCAAGCAGGCGCGGCTGACCCGCACGATGCTGAACCTCGTCGACAACTTCGAGAACGTGCCGGCCTATGTGCTGTTCTGCCACCGCCTGACGGGCTTCGTCGACGAGTTCCTGGAGGCGGGCTCGATCTTCCCCGCGATGCAGAACTTCCTGCTCGCCGCCCGCGCCCACGGGCTCGGCACCGTTCCGAGCACCTGGTTCGCCTTCGGCGAGGACAAGCTGCGCGCCTACGTCGGCATCCCGGACGGGTGGCGGATCGCCTCCCTGGTCGCCGTCGGCTGGCCGGAGGGCCACCACGGCCCGGTCCGGCGCAAGCCGCTGAGCAAGGTCACCGCGCTCGACACCTGGGACAACCCCTTCCTCCCCGCCGAGAGCTGACCCGCGGCCCCGCCGCGAGCTGACCCACACGGCGGTCGCCTGCCCTCCTGCCAGCGGCTGCACGGGCCTACCAGCGGCTGGGCGGGCGCAGGACGAGCCGGTCCATGATCGGGCCGGCCGCGTCGAGCTCGGCGAGCCGCAGTGTCATCGCCCGGACGGCCACCGCCGGCGGGCGGGCGGCCGCGATGGCGGAGCGGAGCGTCTCGACGGCCTCGTTCCAGCCGGTCCCGCCCTCGTCGAGCGGCGCCGTCAGCAGCCTTTCGGTGATCTCGGTCGAGATGCGGTCCAGCGCCTTGCGCCGCGCCTTCGCCCTGCTCTCGTCCTTGCGGTCATCCCACCAGCCGCGGACCTGGTCGGTCACCACCGTCGTGAGCGTGTTCGCCACGGGGATCGCGGACTCGATCAGGTCGAGCCGGCGCACGAGCATCTTCGCCTTCTCCACCTGGGCCGGCGTCGTGAAGGGGGAGGTGACCACTCGCCTGCGGTTGCGGAACGACTCGTACCGCGTCAGCTCGTCGCGGATCTGGGCGAGCGGCATGCCGACCTTGATCTCGACGATGTTCTTGACCAGGCCGAAGCCGTTCTCCCGCAGGACCACGCCGACCCCGCTCGCCGGGGCCTTCGGCTTCCCGCCGGGCTGGTCACCCGGGAGGCCGCGCAGCAGGTCGCGCAGCAGCTGGCGCAGGTCCGCGGCCGCGGGACGGTCCGCCTGGGCGGCGAGCTCGACGGAGATCTCGCGGCTGAGCTGGTCGAGCCCGGCCGTGTGCCGGTCCATCCAGGTCTGCACGGCCGCCTCCACCCGCCGGCGCAGCTCGGCCGGCAGCTCGGCGCCCTCGGCCGAGCCGACCTGCCGCTCGGCGTCCCTGGCCCGTTCGACGACGGTCGCGGCGAGGACCTCGCGGGCGGTCCTGTCGAGGTCGAGCAGCTCACGCTCCCACCGGTCGCCGCGGGCACGCTGCCGGTCCGCCTCCTCGAGGTTCTCCGCCAGCGACACGCGCTCGGCGGCGGCGAGCCGGCGGGCCTGGATCGCGTGGGTGAGCCAGAAGCGGGTCCGCGCGGCGGCGCGCAGCTCGTCACGCTGGGAAACGAGGGCCGCCAGGTCGGTGCGCAGGCCGGCGATGCCGTCCCACTGCCGGCCGTCGTCGTAGTCCGACGGCTCCGGGTCGGGCTCCTCGCCGACCTCCTCGAACGGGTCCGCGGCCACGACGTACACCGCGTACTCGTCGGCGGCCATCGCGGTGCCGATCAGCTTGCGCAGCTCCGCTGCCTTCGACCGCCCGAAGGCCCGGTAACGCTCCTCGTCCGCCGGGTCCGCGGCCGTGTCCGCCTTCGCGACGACCATGAGCCGCGAGCCCGGCGGGAAGACGGGCGCGGCAGCTCCGAGGTCGGCGCCCAGGGCGCGCAGGACCTGGCCGCGGTCGGACGTGATCAGGCTCGGGGCCAGCACCACCATCACCGCGTCGGTCAGCAGCAGCGCGCGGTCCGCGCGGGCGTCGTGCGCCTCCTGCCCGCTCGCGATTCCGGGGGTGTCGAGGAAGCGCAGCTGCCCCGACGTGACGGCGCCGACGGCGAAGGTCGACCGCCCCGCGCCGACCGTCACCCAGTCCGGGACCGGCGTCCCGTCGTCGGTCAGCAGGCGTTTGAGCAGGCTCGACTTGCCCGCGCTGTACGGGCCGTAGACGGTCACGTGGACCTCGGGGTACCGGTCGAAGGCCGACCACTCGGCGGCGAGGTCGTCGACCTGCGCCTGTCCCAGGATCTGGCCGACGCGGTGCTGAAGCTCCGCGAGCCATTGTCCGGCCGTGTCAGTCGTCATCCTGGGATCCGATCGTTGGCTGAGCCGTTCGTGACCCGGGGTCGTCCGGGGTGCCGGTCGCGCCCAACAGGCGTCGGGCGCGCGTGATCGCGTCGCGGCAGCGGGCGGCGCGGCCGGACAGCGCACCGGCCTCATCCGTGGCCCGCCGCTGATCGTCCGCCATCGCGGGAAGCCGCCGCGCGAGCTCGTCGAGATCGTCTGCGAGCGGGACCAGGCTCCCCAGTGAGTCCTCGAACCGTTCGACCGCCTCGGTCAGCCGGTCCTCGACTCCCCGCAGCTCCTCGGCGCGCGCCCGCTCCGACTTCGCGGTCTCGTGCCGGTCCCACATCAGCAGCGTGAGCTCGGCGGCGCCGATCGCGATCTGCAGCCCGCCGCCGAACCGCGCGACCATCCTGGCGGTCCCGGCCGGCCCGCCCACCCGCTCGGCGTTCCTGGCGACGCGTGCCGGGTTCATGAGCACCTTTCCGAGCGGCTTCGCCAACGGCCCGCCGATCCTGCCGAGGGTCGCCGCGTAGTCGCGCCGACGCCGCCGCAGCCTGCCGAGATCGACGTCCAGGCCCAGCGCCGGCGCGGCGCCTGGCTCCTGGGCGAGGCCCGCCGCGTCGCCCATCGCCGCCAGGCGCCAGGCGGCGATGGACCTACGGGTCTGGGAGCGCCATTCGGCGATGCGTTCCCGCAGCTCCGGGTCGTCGCCGAGCGACGCGAGCCTGGCCGCGAACGCGTCGCGCCCGGCGGTGTCCCGGGTGGAGCGGATGCCGTGCACGAGCCATCCGACGTGGTCACGCACGAGGGTGTCGAGCGCGGCGCGGCGTTCCCGGCCGAGCGCCTCGCCGGTGGCGATCGCGTCCTCGACGGACCGCGCCCGCTGGCCGAGCCGGGCCCCCTTGGCGACCAGGGCCGCCGCGTGCCGGTCGTGGTCGGCGGCGAGCCGGTCGAGGCGGCCTATCCCCGCCCGCAGCACGCCGATGTCGGCTCCGTTCGCCAGGAGGCCGGGCCGACGCTCGTCCAGCGCGGCGACGAGCTCGGCCATCCCGTCCCAGCCAGCGCCAGCGCTGGCGCTGGCGCCGCCCGTGCCGAGCCCGAGGCCAGCCGCCTCGTCGGGGTCCGCCGCCACCGCCAGGACGCTGTCCGCCGTGACGGCGTCGTCCGTGCCCGCGCGCCGCGCCAGCCGGTCGAGGAGGTCGGCGAGCTCCGCGCGCTTGCTCGCGACGGCGCGCCGGAACTCCCGCGGCGCGAGCACCGGGTCGGACAGCTCGTCGATCCGCGTCAGTACGAAGATCGTCCGCCCCAACCGGTCCGAGCCGCCGACCGCGTCCGGGGCCACGGCCCGACCGAGCCCGTCGTCGCTCGCGGCCGACAGCGCGGGCGTGACCAGGTGGAGGATCAGCGCGGCGTCCTCGATCGCCGACCGCGCGAGCGCGTCGTGCTCGACGCCCTCCGCGGTTCTCGCGCCGCTGGCCAGGCCAGGCGTGTCCACGAGGAGCAGGCCGCGCCATGGATAGGCCGTGACCCCGCTGGTCGTGACGCGCGCGCCGCTGGCCGGTCCGTCCGGCGCCGCACCATCGCCGCCGCCGCCGTCGTCCCCGCCGCCGCCATGATCATGATTCCAGTCGTGGTCGTGGTCGTCCGCCAGCAGCCGCCTGATGAGCGCCGACTTGCCGCTGCTGTAGTCGCCGACGACGGCCACCCGGGGCCGGCGGTCCGCGGCGAGACCCAGCAGGTCCGCCAGCCCCGCCGCGTCGACGTCGGCGGCGTCCAGGGAGCGCATGGCCGTCCTGAGCCAGCGCGTGCCGGCGCGCGGCCGTGGGACCAGGTCGCGGGGCGGCTCGGACGCGGCGGGGCGCGCCCACGCCTTCCCGTTCGGTCCCGGCGCTGAGGCCGGGACGTCCGCGCGGCCCGCGGCCGAGGCGGGCGCCGACGGGGCTGGGGCGGCCGGAGCGGACTCGGCCGGGGTGGGCCCGGCCGAGGTGAGCCCGGCCGTCGTCTGGTCGGTGGCGGCCGCCGCCCGCCGCGGGGCGTCGGGGCGAGCGGTGACGTCGATGAGCCCGCGTGGGTCGCGAATCCAGGACTCGCCGAGCCACAGCGCCCGGGGCGCCGCCTCGCCGTACGGCGACCGGCGTTCGCACGCCGCCACCGCCTCCCGCAGCACCGCGACCGGCTCCCGCGCCGTCTCGACCCGGCCGAGCTGGGAGCTCAGGACCGCGCGGCGCCTCGCCGCGGCCCGCGCGACGCGCCGCAGGGTGATCGCCACATCGACCTCGGGCAGCACGTACTGGACGAACGCGGCGACGCGTGCCCGCTCGCACGCGGCGGCGACCGCGCTCTCGACCTGGTCGAAGGTCTCGCTGACCGCGGCGCGGGCGTCCGCCAGCGCGCGGGCGTGCCCCTCGTCCCGCGCCCGCTGGCCGCGGTCGAGGGCCACCTTGCCGGCCAGCCCCAGGATCGCGAGACCGATCCCGATCACGGCCAGTCCCACCGGAGTGATCGTGATGGCCCCGATCGCGAGACCGGCTCCGGCCGCGGCGACCACGCCGCCGCCGGCCGCGGCGCTCGCGAACGCGGCGCCCATCCCGACGCCGCCGAGGGAGGCGACGACCCCGCCCGCGGTGCCGGCCAGGCGCAGTAGTCGCCCGGCCTGCCCGTCAGCGACACCGCGGCGGGCGAGGCCGCGCAGGTCGGCCTGGGTGTCGGCACGCACCGCGCCCAGGATCTCGGCGTACCGGACGACGACGGCGTCCACGACGGCCTGGGCCGTGTCCCTGATCTCGCCGTCCCGGTAGACCTGGCTTTCGAACTCGTCCTCGCCGACCATCCGGCTGTCTCGCCACGCCTGCTCGACGAGGTCAGCGGCTCGGGCCCGCGCCGCCATCCGCGCCGGCCGCAGCCGGTCCGTCGCCACGTTGGCGACGTGCTGTCCCGGCGAGATCTCGGGCTCGGCGAACCGCTCGCCGCGCAGCCCTTCCAGTTCGGCGAGGGCGCGCGCCGCCGCGCGGGCCGCCGTCCCGGCCGGAGCCGTCCCAGCCGGCACCGTCCCAGCCGGCACCGCGCCGTCGGCCAGTCGGCCGGTGGTCTGGATCGACCTGGTGATGCCGGCCTCGACCTGCGCCGCCAGCAGCAGCGCCGGCGTCTCCACCTGCTCGGCGAGGACCCTGTCCGCCTCCGCCAGCTCGCCGCGCACCCTGTTGATCAGCCGGCCCAGGCGCAGGTGGACGGCGTTGTCGTCCCCCAGCCCTTCGGCGAGGAGAGCCTCGAGGGCGGGCAGGTTGGACCAGTCGAGCAGGGTCTCGCGGTCGACCCGGGCGAGGGCGGCGTCCCTGCTCTCGACGTCCTGTGCCCGGTAGGGGTCGCAGCGTGCGTAGGCCGCCCGTACCGAGCTGACGGCGACGATCGGGATGCCGGCCAGGCCGATGGCGGCGAACTCGTCCTCGATGTGGCTGGCATGACCGCGCAGCGAGTTCGAGAGGCTCGCCCGCTTCCGGACGGTGGTGACCTGGTCGGGATCGCGCCACCGGCGGTTGCGGCTGTTGAGGACGGCGACCGCCGGCCGGCCGTAGGCCGCGATCCACTCCGCGACGGTGGCGAACTCCGGGGCGAGCTGGTTGAGCGAGTCGAAGCAGAGCAGCACGAGGTCGGCCCGTTCCACGCCGGCGCGGGCCTCTTCGACCAGCTGGGCCCACGACTCGCCGCCGAACCCCGGCGTGTCCACCAGCAGCAGGTCCCCCCACGGAACCTCGTTGATCTCCCGGGTGTGGTCCAGCACCGCCAGGGGCGAGATGGTCGAGCCGTCGCCCCGGCCGATCGCCTCCACCAGGGTGCTCTTGCCGGCGCCGGTCCGGCCGAACAGCGCGATGGTGACGGGTCCCAGGCGGCCCAGCGGCCCGTTCGCGAGCGCGTCGAACTCGTCCGCGAGCCGGGCGCACGTCGCCTCGAAGACGCCCGCGATCTCCCGCGAACGCGGGTCGGCCGACTCCGCCGGGTTGACCTGGTCCCCCGGGCCCGGCCGCAGCTCGGCCGCGAGCTCAGCCACGGTCTGCGCGAGCCGGCGGCGCGTCTTCTCGGTCCGGGCAGCGGCCCGACGCGCCGCGACGCCGAGGGTGTCGAACAAGATGCCMCCGAATCGGGACGTGCGCGTCATGGACAGCCGTGTCACGACGGTAGGGAGCACCCGCGTAACGGTCAATGACCCGCGATCCACCTGACCGGCGCGAACCCGGCGGTGGCCGCGCGACCGCGCTAGCGGTCGCGGATGGTCAGGCCATCGGGATTCCAGGGCAGGGCCCAGCCGTAGCGGGCGGCGGCCTCGGCCGGGGGGCCGTCGAAGAAAGCGTTCTCGCGGCGGATGACCAGGTCGTCCTGCGCCACATGGAACGAGGCGATGACGCAGGTCCGCGCGGTCGACGGGGCGTCCCCGAGGCGGATGTCGAGGTGCTCGCCGGTGCGGGCGCTGACCGTGAGCTCGCCGCGTAGCAGGTCCCATTCCGGGGCGCTGCGCAGACCGTAGGCGAACACGAAGAAACGCTTGAACGTCTCCAGCGCCCGCAGGTCGACGAAGATCTTCTGTCCCTCGCGCTCGTCGCGGGGAGCGAGCGCCAGCACCTGCCGGCCCGCGCCGCCGCCGGGGGCACTCGTCGCGCCGCCGAGCAGCTGCAGGACGCCGGCCGACCCGTCGAGCGCCTGCCAGAGGCAGCCGAGATGCAGGTCGCTCGGCCGCGGCAGCCCGGTCCTGGTCGTCAGCGGGGCCCAGGTCAGCGTGATCGTCGCCGAGCCGGAGCCACGCTTCTCGGGGGTCCAGGCGGTGGCCGGGTGATCGTCGTCCAGTTCGGTGACGTGCTCCAGGCGCTGCCGGTACCGCGACGACCGCTCGCCGAAGAGCGCCGGTGCGGACGGGCCGTGTCCTGGGCCACCGGCCGCCCCGGCCCCAGCTGCAGCCGCGGGCCGAGCCGGTGCGGCGGGAGGCACGGCGCCGGGCCGCGCGGAGCCAGCAGCCACGGCTCCGGGCGGCGCGGTGGTCGGTCGCGCCGGGACGGGCGGCGCGGCGGCGGACGGCTCGTCGGCGTCGAGGTCGAGCGGCGAACGCCCAGGCCGCGGCGCGGTGGGCGCGGCCGGCGCGGCGGGGGCGCCGTCGTGGTCGCCGAGGTCCAGCGCGGAGCGCGACCCGCTCGGCCTCCCCGCCGCCGTCGCCGCCGACGCCGGAGAGGCCGGGGCGGCAGGTGGCGTCGGGGTATGCGGCGGCGGCTCGTGGGAGTCACCGCTCAGGTCGAGTGGTGAACGCGCCGGGGGCCTGGCCGGCCCGGGTGGCGGCGTGGGCGCCGGTGCGGGCGCGGGCGGCGCCGCCCGGGGCGGGGCGGGTGGCCCTGGCGGCGTAGCGGGTGGTCTTGGCGGCCCGGTCGAGCTCGGGGGAGCCGGGCGGGTCGGAGCCGCGGGCGATCGTGGCGTGACCGGCGGTCGGGACGGTGCCGGGCCTCGCTGCGCCGGTCGGGAGGACGCCGCGGGCTGGCCACCCGCGGGCGGCGGTGACGCCGCCGAGCGGACCGCCCCCGCGACGGCGCGTGGCGGGTGCAGGTGGTCGGCGACCTTGCGGCGCGACCGAGTGGGTGACGTGCGGGTGAGGAAGCCGACGACGTCGGCCGGGMGGGCGGGCACCGGGTCGTGGCCGTTCCCGTCGGTGAACCCGGCGAGGCCCTGGGCGTAGCCCTGGCCGACGGCTCGGAACTTCCAGCCCCCCTGGTGGCGGTAGAGCTCGCCGAAGACGAGGGCGGTCTCCTGCCCGGTTTCGGCCCTGGCGTCGTAGCGGGCGAGCTCGACGCCGTCCGCGTCGTTGAGCACGCGGATGTACGCGCCGTGGACCGACCCGAAGGCCTGCGCCCGGCTGGCCGCGTCGACGATCGCCGCGCCGATCTGCAGCCGGCCGACCTCCGCCGGAACGGCGGCCAGGGTGACGATGAGCGTCTCGACGTCGGCGGTGCCGCCACGCGGCGCGGGCTGCGGGGTGGCTGGCCCCTCGGCCGGGTTCGGCACCTGGTGAGCGAGAAGCACCTCGGTGGACGTCGCGGGCTCGCCAGACCCGCCATGACCAACACTCACGATGCTCACGACGCCGTCCAGCTCGGGCGTGGCCCTGGAGCCAGGCGTGGCCCTGGAGCCAGCGGCACCGGCGGCGGGACCGGCAGCACCAGCCGACGGGACTTCCCAACCGAGCGCGACCCGGAGCCGGTCGATGCCAGGTGCCACGGCGGACAGCAGCACGTTGCCGCCCTTGGGCAGGGTGACGCTCATGCCAGGTCGAGGTCGGATCGGCGGAACTTGGTGTCCAGGAAGCGGGCCTGGATCGCGAGCTTCGCGGCGTCGCCGCTGTAGACGAGATCCTGCAGCTCGCTCACACCCTCGTCGAGCAGGACCAGCTGGCGGATCAGGTCGTCGGCCGGCGACGTACCGGTGACGCCGGGGCGTTCGGCGTACCGCGGCGGCAGCGCCAGGTAGTCCTCGAGCGCCTGCGGCAGGTACTCGGAGATGATCGCCCTGAGGCTCCGCCGTTCCTCGCCGTCCGGCGGCCGGACCCGCAGGTACTCCAGCAACGGCCGGAGGACGTCATCGAGGTCGCGCACGATCGGTACCGCTCCCGGTGGCAGCCGTCCGCCCTCCGCGTCCGCCCGCCCGACGACCGCGGCGAGCTCCCGCGAGAGCTGTCGCACCTGGCCGTCTGCCTCGTCCTCGTCCGGCCGCGGACCGTCCGCGCCAGCGGCACCGTCAGCACGCCGTCGGCGGAACAACGCCCCTCCCGTCCCTGCCATTCGCTACCACGCGACCACCACCCACTACCGCACTCTCGCTACCGCGGGACCATTCGCGGTAGCGGAACCACCCGCGACCGCGACCGCGGGCGACGGACGGCCCGCGCGGACCGGGTGCCGCCGCTGGCAGGTGTCCCCGGTGCGCACCTCGCGGCCCTCGGCCCGCACCTCGTGGCGCCGCCCGGCCAGGACCTGATCAGCGCTCGTTCGCGCGGGCCCGCTCCAGGTACGTCTTCGATCGTCCCACCTGGGTCTCCAGCGCCGCGACCGTCGTCGCCATGCTCTCGACCGCCTTCGAACGGTAGGAGTCGATCTCGTCCATCGTCGCGAAGATGTTGTCGAACGCTGTCTGCAGTGCCTCGACGCTGACCGTCGACGACGACGCCTGCGCCTGGATCTGTCCCGACTGCTGGCGCAGGAGCTCGCTGGTCTGCACGATCATGTTGTTCGTCGTCGCGTTCAGCGCGTTGATCTGGTCGAGCACCAGCTTCTGGTTCGCCAGCGCCTGCGCCACGACCACCGCGGTGCGCAGCGCGGCCACCGTGGTCGTCTGTGCCCGGTCGACGCCCTTGATGAGCTCGATGTTGTTCTTGCGGACCAGGTCGAGCGCCAGGTAGCCCTGGACGCTGACGGCGAGCTGGGTGAGCAGGTCCTGCTGGCGCTGGCGGATGGGGAACAGCGCGTCCGAGGTGAACGCGTCGGCGGCGGCGGGGTCGGTGTACCGCAGCTGCTCGACCTTGGCCGAGACCGCTCCGTCCAGCGCCTTCGCCAGGGTGGCGTACTCGGTGAGCTTGCCCATGGCCACCCACAGGTTGGCCTTCTCCTGCTCGATCGCGGCGTTGTCCTTGCGCAGCTCGTCCTGGCCGGAGCCCAGGGAGGTGATGATGGCGTCGAGCTGCTTCTGCGCCGACTGGTACCGCTGGAAGTAGCTGGCGATCTTGTTGCCGAACGGCACGACGCCGAGGATCTTGCGGGCGCCCTTCAGGTCGGCCCGGCCCGGGTCCAGCTCGGTCACGGTGCGGCGCAGCTCGACCAGCGTGCCGGCCACCCTCGTCTGGGCGTCGGCGACCGGGCCACCCCGGCCGCGGCTCGAACGCATCGCCGCCGCCGGGCGGTCCAGCATCCGGTTGGACACCCGGGCACTCGCGACGATCTCCCGCTCCCCCATGCGGGTGATGTCGTTGATCTTCTCCTGGAAGGCGGGGCTGCGCGGGTCCTGCGCGGCGAGGTCCTCGGCGAAGTCGGCGGCCCGCTGGCGCAGCTGGGCCCTGGTCGCCTCGTCGATCGGCACCATGCTGTCGACCTGGTCGTCCGGGACGATCGGGACGGCCGCCGGGGGCGAGAGCACGAGGGCGCCAGCCTCGGTGGGCTTCGTGGTCGCGACGGTGGGCGGCGCCAGGGGCGCGCCCAGGTTCAGCGAATCCGACATGTCGGTCCTCTCCGCACCGCAAACCCGCTCACCCAGCGTAGGCCGAGATCGGGGGTACCCAGCCTCTTCGAGGCTACGCCGACTTATTTAGCAGATCGGCCGCCGCGTGATGGTCGGCTGAGGGACAGTGCGGGCGGATCCACCGGCTCGCACCGGGCCTGGGCGGTCGCCTACGCGGTGTCGCCCAGGCCCGATGCGCGGCCGTCAGATCATGCCGTCAGGTCACGCCGTCACCTCGTGACCGGCCCGACGTAGAGCTGCTGCACCGACGGGTTGAGGCAGGCGTTGTCGGTCAGCTTCAGGAACCGGGCCGGGCCGCCGGTGGGCGGGAAGATCCTCAGGCCCGCAGCGGGCGTGTAGGTCTTCGCCGTGTCACAGCCAGCCGGAATTCCGGCGTGGACCTCGCGAACGACGAATGTCGCCTTGCCGCCAGGGGCGAGCGTCACCGCCTTGGCCCTGCCAGCCGTGCCCGCCGTCCGCGCTGCCGGGGCGCCGAGCTGCCGTCCGTGCGCGTTGACGAACGCCACGTACGGATAGCCCTTCACCACGCAGCTGTGCCGTCCGACGTTCGTGTAGGAGATCGTCAGATAGGTGCTGCCCGCGGCGCCCTCGCCCCCGACGATGGCCGGGCGCAGCTGGTACGACCAGCAGGACGCCACCATTTTCTGCGCCGGCGGTCCGGACTGCTGGGGCCCGGGCTGCTGGGGCCCCGGCTGCTGGGGCCCCGGCTGCTGGCCGGTCGCCCCATCCGCCGACGCGCCCACCGCCGTCGCACAGACGACGCTGGCCGAGACGGCCGCGGCAACAACGGCCCGACTGATCCTTCGCATGGCGATCCCCCTTCGCGGCGGCCGCGACGCCCGCAGGCGCGGCGACCCGGAGTTCACGTCCAGTCACATGGCTTCGTAGACCGAATCCGCCTGCGCCAGGGTTCTGCCCGCACGACCCCGAGCCTGAACACGGAGAGTGACCGCCAGGCGGCAAACGCCTCGCCAATCCCCCTCCGCCGGGTGAGTTCGGCGGCGGCGACCCACATTCCGCCGGCGGCCGTTCGCGCCGTCGGCACGCTGGTGGCGCCACGTCCGCGGGCCGTGGAATCGTGTCCCTACCCCGCCGGAACGGCACTCTTGGGGCGGTGGGGGAACTGGGGCCGGAGGTGACGGGTGAAGGTCGACGGCACGCTCGGGGCGTTGGAGGCGGCGGCCGGCCAGGCACGCGACGCCGAGGCGGCCGGCTACGACGGTGTCTGGACGGGAGAGGTCAGCCAGGACCCGTTCCTGCCGCTCGCGCTCGCGGCCCAGGCGACCAGCCGCGTCACGGTGGGCACGTCGATCGCCGTCGCGCTGTCCCGCTCCCCCATGTCACTCGCCTACACGGCGAACGACCTGCAGCGGTTCTCCGGCGGCCGGTTCTCGCTCGGTCTCGGCTCGCAGGTCAAGGCGCACATCACCCGCCGGTTCTCGATGCCGTGGGGCCGCCCCGCCGCCCAGATGCGGGAGTTCGTGCTGGCCATGCGGGCGGCCTGGTCGAGCTGGGCGGACGGCACGCCGCTCGCGTTCGAGGGTGAGTACTACGCGCACACGCTGATGCCGCCGGCGTTCGTGCCCGCGCCGCACCCGTTCGGGCCGCCCCGCGTCCTGCTCGCCGGCGTCGGCGACGTGATGACCCGGGTGGCCGGCGAGGTCGCCGACGGCTTCTTCTGCCACTGGTTCACGACCCCGCGCTGGATCCGGGAGCGCACGATCCCCGCGCTCACCGAGGGCCGCCGCCGCGCCGGCGCCACCCTTGCCGGCTTCGACATCGTGGTCGGCGGCTTCGTCGCGACCGGCACCGACGCGGAGATCGCCGCCGGCGTCGCCCGGATGCGCTCGCAGATAGCGTTCTACGGCTCGACCCCGGCGTACCGCGGCGTGCTCGAGCTGCACGGCTGGGGCGACCTCGGCGTCGAGCTGACGGCGCTGTCGAAGCAGAACCGCTGGGCCGAGATGGCCGCCCTCATCGACGACGACATGGTCGAGACGTTCGGCATCGTCGCCGCGCCCGCCGAGCTGCCCGGGCGGATCGCCGAACGGTTCGGCGGCCTCGCCACCCGGATCACCCTCAACCCGCCGGCTTCCTTCGCCCCGGAGCAGACCCGGGAGACCATCGCCGCCGTCCAGGCCCTGCCCGGGGTTCTCGCCGTGGCCGAGGCCGACCCGTCCGCTCTCGCGGCGGAGGCCGCCCGGGTGCCCTGACCGGCCGCCGCCGGGCCCGGGCGGGCGATCAGTCGGCCGGTGGCGGCTCGAGGCCGAGGGCGCGGGCGGCCTCGGCGAGCACGGCCTGCTCGACCGGGGGGAAGGCGCCGTCGATGCGGCCGATCACCTCGCCGAGCCGCAGCACCGCCGTGGCCTCGGCGAGACGTCCGCGGACCCTGGCGACGTCGGCGAGGATCGCCCGCCTGCCGGCGTCGGCGTCGGCCGTCAGCGCCGCCACGTGCGCGTCGAAGGCCTGCTCCAGCTCGCCGGCCGGAAAGTTCGCCATCACCGGGTCGGTCGCGAGGAAGGCGCGCAGGCCGTCGCGCTCGGCCGGGTCGATCCGGCCGTCGGCCGCCGCGACCAGCGCGCACATCGCCACCGCGGCGTCCCGGAACCGCCGGCCCCGCAGCTGGTCGCGGCGAGCGGCGAGCTGACCGCGCAGCGTGGCCACCGGCGGCTGGGTGCCGTACCAGACGGCGCGCGCCGCGCCCGGGGCGAGCGGCCGCCACACCGGGTGGCCGTCGGTGAGCCAGCGCCGCGCGGCCAGGGCCACCGGCAGCGGAGCGAGCCGGGTCACCACGAGGTCGTCGGTCCGCACGGCGCTGACCTCGCGCCCCCGCCACGCCGTGGGCACCGCCACGCCGCCCGGCCAGTCGGCCGCGAAGAGCAGGGTCAGGACATGCTCGGCTCCGGGGGTTCCGTGTGCCCAGGACTCGTCGGCCGGGTCCGCGTCGCTGGCGTCGCCCGCGTCGCCGGTGTGCTCGACGGCGCCGACGAACCGCCAGCCCTGCGTCGAGGGGCCGGCGAGCTCGCCGAGGTGACGCGCGAGCGAGCGCTGGGCGCCCTCGGTGGGGTCCACCGGGCCGCCGGGCAGCGCGTGCCAGACCTGCCCCGGTTCCCGGGTCAGCAGCACTCGGCCGGCTGTCCGCGCGACCATCCGCGCGTCGAGCCGGATGGCGGGAGCCACGGCCATTCCAGGTCCCTTCGGTCGTGATGCGCCCGTCCCGACGAACGCCGGTCGTGGCGGGCGTGGGTCAGGCGGGCGCGGGTCAGGCGGTGGGCAGGGTCGACCGCCACAGCGGCCGGCGCCCCGCGACCCAGCGCTCGATCAGCTCCTTGAGCACGGCCGGCCGTAGCTCCAGGCCAGCCAGGTCCTCGACCGCGATGGAGGCCAGGTGCACGCCCGGGTCGTTGCTGATGATCTGGGCGGCCCACGGCAGCGGGGCCGCGAACACGACGATCAGCTCCTGGAGGACGGCGCCGTCCTCGGTGTGGGTCTGCTCGGTGCAGCCGACGAAGTCGAGTGCGCCGACCTCCAGGCCGGTCAGGCCGTCGGTCTCGCGGCGCAGCGCGTCCTCGACGGTCTCGCCGGGCCGTACCCGCCCACCGGGCAGGAAGTACCAGGTCTGCCCGCGGTGACTGGCCAGCAGGACCCGGTTCTCGTACAGGACGAGCAGCCGAGCGCCGATCTCGGACTGGGAGAGGGCCATCCACACTCCGTGACGGTGAGGGGGCGAGGACGAGGAGCGACGACGATGCGGCGGCCGCCGCGACGCTACAGCCACGCGACGCGGCGGCGGGAACGCAACGACACGAACGAGCAGTGCCACGAACGAGCGGTGAGGCGGCCATGCAGTGACGCGGGCAAGCCATCGATGCACCGTGCGTGCCCATGCTAGGCGTCGAAAGCTCCGCGGAGACCATTTTGTCACCCGCGGGCAAGGCCGGACACGCATCGGGGACGCGACGGGGCCGGGTTGCGGGCGACCAGCGGGCGGTGGGCGGCGGGGGCCGGAGCCGGCAGCAGGCCGCCCCGGTAGCAGGCCGCCCGCTGGCGGGCGGCGCCGTGGCACGAGGGCATCGCCCTTATCAGGCGGCGGCGACGGGGCGGTACTCGGGGCGCCACATTCGAGCCTCGACCTCGCGTCGCGGGTCGGTCAGGGTGGCGCGGGCCAGGCCCTCCGCGACGGCGCACTCGGCGACCGCGGCCGCCACGGTGGCCGACACCGCCCGCAGGTTCTCGACCGGGGGCAGCAACGACGCTCCGGGGGTGCGGGTGTCGACCAGGCCAGCGACGGCGTCGGCCGCGGCGGCGAGCATCCGGTCGCTGATCCGGGCCGCGCGGGCCACGATCGCGCCGAGGCCGAGGCCGGGGTAGAGGAGGGCGTTGTTGGCCTGGCCGATGTGGTGGGTCACGCCGTCGAGAACCACCGGTGCGACCGGGATTCCGGTGCACACCAGCGCCCGGCCCGCTGTCCACGACAGCAGCTGGTGTGGCATGGCCTCGATGCGCTCGGTCGGGTTCGACAGCGGGAAGATGATCGGGCGGTCGACGTGGCGGGCCATCGCCCGGACGATCTCCTCGGTGAAGGCGGCGCGCGCGGTCGAGGTGCCGATGAGAACCGTGGGCCGCACGCTGGCGACCGTCTCCCGCAGCCCGCGGACGCCGCCCTCGTCCCACCAGCCGTCGATCTCGGCGGTCGGGCGGGCGTAGGGCCTCTGGTAGTCGCGCAGGTCGGGCAGGTCGGCGGTGAGGAGCCCGGCCTTGTCGACGCACCAGATCCGCCGGGTGGCCGCGTCCTCGTCCAGTCCGTCGCGGACCATCGCGTCGCGTAGCTGGTCCGCGATCCCCACCCCGGCGGTGCCCGCGCCGAAGATGACGATCCGCTGGTCGCGCGGCCGGGTGCCGGCGACGCGCAGGGCGCCGCGGAGGGCGGCGAGCGTGATGGCGCCGGTGCCCTGCATGTCGTCGTTGAAGGTGCACACCCGGTCCTGGTATCTCCGCAGGATCCGCCTGCCGTTGCCCGGGCCGAAGTCCTCCCAGTGCAGCAGCGCGTTCGGGAACAGCTCGGTGGCCGCGGCGACGTAGGCGTCGATGAGCTCGTCGTAGCCGGGCCCGCGGACACGTGGGTGCCGGTTGCCGACGTAGGCCGGGTCGCCGCGCAGGGCGGAGTTGTCGGTGCCAACGTCGAGTCCGACCGGGACGACCCGTGCCGGGTCGATGCCGGCGGCCGCCGTGTAGACGGCGAGCTTGCCCGCCGCGATGTCGATCCCGCCGACGCCCCAGTCGCCGATCCCGAGGATCTCCTCGGCGTCGGAGGCGACGAGCAGGTCGACGTCGTCGGGCCCCAGACCGAGATCGGCCAGCGCCGCCCGGACCCGCCAGGGCTCGTTGACCGACAGGTAGATCCCGCGCGGACGCCGGTACTCGTGGCTGTACCGCCGGATCGCCTCTCCGATCGTCGGGTCGTAGACGATCGGCAGCAGTTCGGCGAGGTGGTCGCCGAGCAGCCGGTAGTAAAGCACCTCGTTGTTGTCCCGCAGCGCCGTCAGGAAGATGTTCTTGAGCAGGTCCGTCGGCTGTTCCCGGTACTGTCCGTAGACGCGGGCGACCTGTTCGTCCAGCGTCTGCACGGCCGGCGGCAGCAGGCCCTCCAGCCCGAGCGCGGCGCGTTCCTGTCGGGTGAAGGCCGTCCCCTTGTTCAGCAGCGGCGCGTCGAGCACCTCGGCCCCGCGGGCCGTCGTGCGCAGCGTGCCGCCCTCGGACCAGAATGTCCGCCGGGACACCGCCACCGCCATGAGACCACCCCCAGGTCCCGCCCCGCCCGCTGGTACTCCGACCTCGTACCGCGGCGTCGGTCGACTACACGCTGTTGCCTACCCCTGTTGACGCTGTTGCCTACCCTGTTGCCGGCCGGTGGAGCCGCTCCGGCGGCCAACCTCCGGATCTCTGCCGTGCTGACGGTCGGGACCGGGCCGGCGGTCTGGGCCGGGCCGGCGGTCTGGGCCGGGCCGGCGGTCTCGTCAGCGGGACGCGGTGATGTGGAGCTGCGGGGGTTCGCGGCCCGGGGTGGTGGCGACCTGGCCGGTGGAGGTGACGACGGTGACCGCGCCGTCGGCCGCGGCGACGGTCGGGGCCAGCTCACGGTCGACGAACTGCTCCTTGCCGGTGTCCGCCGGGGTCAGGTAAAGCGCGAGCGCCACCGTCCTGTTGCCTGGTTTGAGCTGCCGCGACGGGGCCCGGCGGGTGACCTTCGGGTCGCCGACGAGGCCGGTCTCCGGGGTCAGGCCGCGCAGCGTCGCGCCGTCGGCGTCCACGACCAGCCTCGCGGTGACCGGCCGGGAGGGGTCGATCGGGTAGGAGACGTCGCCGGCATTGGTGGTGAGAACGAGACGGGCCGCCTTGGCCGTTTCGTACGCCGGGTCGACGGTCACGTCCAGCGTGACGGTGTCGCCGGTGCGGGTGGCCAGGCTCTCCAGGCGGGTCCCGGACGGCGAGCCGGGTGTCCGGTTGTAGGCGGGCGGGATCCGCAGCAGGTAGGCGGGCCGGTCGGGGTCGCGGGCGAGGACCGCGAGGTCGGCCGCACCGCCGCGGGTGACCGCCCACAGCACCCGGCCGTCGAGCTCGGGCGGGTTCGCGGCGAGCGATGTCGGGTGCATCAGGTACAGCGGGTCGACCGAGAGGAACACCAGCGGGTCTCCGGGCAGCCCGTCGATCGCCGCGTCGAGGTCCCGGTCGTGGCGGGTGAGCGTCAGGTTTGCCGGGATCGCCGTCGCCAGCACGAGGCAGGTGAGCCCGGCGGCGACGGCCGCCGCGGCCTGGGCGAGCCGGGGCCGCCAGGCGGCCAGGTCCACCAGCCCACGGGCCCCCAGCTGGACGAGGACGGCCAGCACCGGAAGCATGTAGAACGGCCCGATGTAGCGGATACCGCCCCACAGGAAAGCCGCGTTCCACCCGCCCCAGAAGGCGACGTAGCCGGCGAGGAACACCAGCGCACCGGCGCCGAGCGCGAGCCCGGCGCCACCGACCCGGCGGCGCGCGACCGCGCCGATCGCGCAGGCGAGCAGGACGACCCCGCCGCACGCCCACCCACCCAGCAGGAACAGGTGGTCGCCGACCGAGGCGAGCCCGTCGAGGAAGCCGAAGTGGTGGGCCCGGTCCGTCGGGTAGAGCCGGCGGACCCCGAAGCCCATCTTGTCCTCGGACTCCAGGTAGCTGAACGGCAGCCGCAGCGCCGAGCCGGTCGCGGCCGCGTTGAACGCGAGCAGCAACGCGGCCGGCACCGCGAGGCCCGCGCAGACCCAGCCGACCAGCAAGGCACGCCGGCCACGCGCCGTCACCACCGCCCAGACGGCGACCGGCGCCAGCAGGGTCAGCGCGTCGAACGGCCGTACTGCCACCGCTGTACCGGCCGCCAGGCCGGCACCGGCCAACGCCCACCGACTCCGATCCCGCCAGCCGCCCCGACCGGCCGGGGCAGGCGGAGCGGGCGGGCCGGTCGAGTCGCGCGGCCCGCCGTCGGTGCTGGGTGTCGCCCTGACCGCGCGCAGGCCTCGCAACAGCCCGAGCACCGCCAGCTCCATCATCACCAGCACCGGCAGATAGGCCAGCAGCATGCCGTCGAGCAGCACCACCAGCGGGGACGCGGTGAACAGCGTCGCCGCCACCGCGGCGACCCGCCGGTCACCGAACAGCGCCAGCCCGAGGCGATAGGTGACGACGACGGCCGCGGCGGCGATGGCCGCGAGCCCGGCGCCGAAGCCGCCGGTGACGAGCAGACTCAACGCGAACAGCGCCGGCACGAACGGCGTGTACTTCAGCACGTAGTGCCCGTGGCTGGGCACCGCGAGCCAGGGCGCGTACGAGGCGGCCGGGTCGCCGGCGACCGGGAACAGCCGGCCGGCGGCCAGGGTCTGTGCCTGCAGCCGGTACAGCGCCTCGTCGTTGTTGATGGAGAGGTAGGGGAACAACAGGTACTTCACCAGCAGCGCGAGCACGGCCGCGACGAGCGCGAGCACCGCCACGTAGCGCCCCGCCGGGCTGACGGCCGCGAGGCGCCCGGCGACAGCGRCCAACGCGCGCCGATCAGGGCTGGCCGCGGTCCTCGCCGGGTTGGGTKGCGCCGACTCCCGGCCCTCGGGTGCCCGCTCGCGGCCCTCCGATGCCGGCGGCCTGTCCTCGGGCTCTGGCGAGAGACCACCGGACGCGGGGCGAGGGCCGCCGTGACCACCGTCGCCAGGCCCGGGCGGAGAGGTGGTCGTTCGAGGTGCCGCGGTCTGGCCGGGAACGGCGGCCGCGGCGCCTGGCCATTCCCGGTCGTCGCGCACGCTGGTCACCGGGGTGAGCGTATCCGTCGAGCGGGAACGCTCCGGATCGAGGTACGGCACGATTGGTCACCTCCAGTCTCAGCGCGTGTCGGCGGCGTCAGGCCAGTCGGGCCGGACTTCGTCAGGTACCTCACCGGAGAGTTCGTCAGGCTGCGCCGCGCCGGTGTAGGTGAAGGAATCGCCGCCCAGGTCGCTGTCTGCCCAGGGCACGGTCTCGTCGAGCGCCGGGCCCGGCCCGGCCTGTGCGTCGCCGTCGTACCCGCCGCCGGCTACCGGGCCGGTGTCGGCGGCGGTGTCGGGCGGCGCGTCGGACAGGCCGGCGGGGCGCTCGCCGGCACCGCCGCGGGCCGTGCGCATGACGCGGGCGGGACGCCAGGCCAGCTCGGGGCCCACGGCGTCCGCCTCGATCTCGTAGCGCCGGCGTCGCTCGCCCTGCGCGTTGTCGAACTCGCGAAGCCGGAGCCGCCCGATGAGCAGCGCGCGGTCGCCCTTGTTCAGCGTGGCGGCGACGTTCTCGGCCAGCCTGCGCCAGCAGGTGACCTCGATGAACAGCGGCGGCCCGTCGACCCAGCGGTTCTCCTTGCGGTCGTAGCGGCGCGCCGTCGAGACGATGCGGAAGGAGCAGAGATAGGTGCCGTTGGGGGTCACCTTCAGGTTGGGGTTCTCGATGACGTTGCCGACGAGGCTGATGGTGGCGTCGAGCATGTTGTGGCCTTCCGGGGCACGGGTCCGCTGGGCTGACGCGAGGTGGCTGAGGCGCGCTGGCGGAAATCGGGGGGCGGGCCGGCGGGTCGCCGGCGGCGCGATCAGGATCACCGACGACAGCCGAGGCGGGAAGCGAGCAGGCGCTGTCTGTGGACGAGGGCGCACTTGTCCACAGGCGGGCCACCGCTCGCGAACGATCTCGTGGACCTGGGAACACTGGCCCCTGGGACGCGGTTGCCAGCGACGGACGGTCGGGAACAAGGACCAGGAAGGCCACGGGCACAGGCCGGGGGCGAGTCGACCCGAGGTGACGGGTGGCACGCGCTGACCGGCGGACGCCGACGAGCCCGGCGGCGCTGACCGGCGGACGGCGGGGCAGTCAGCGACTGTCCCGCGTGCTCCTGTCCCGCGCCGCCAGCGCCGGCGCCGGGCCCCGCGATTTCCCAGGGTCGCCGACCCGATGGCTGGCCGGGCCCACAGGGCGAGCGGGGCGCGGGCCGTGACGCACGGACCTACAGGAACGACGAGGAGACGAACATGCCGAGTGCGACGGACACGTCACAGCCGACGGCCAGCGCCAGYGGGACCTTCACGATCGGCGGTGACCTGCCGGTGCGCCGGCTCGGCTACGGCGCCATGCAGATCACCGGACCCGGGGTATGGGGTCCGCCGGCTGACCCGGAGGGCGCCGTCCGGGTGCTGCGACGCGCCGTCGAGCTGGGTGTGAACTTCATCGACACCGCGGACTCGTACGGGCCCTATGTCAGCGAGGAGCTGATCGCCGAGGCCCTCCACCCGTACCCGGACGACCTGGTGATCGCCACCAAGGCCGGCTTCGTCAGGACGGGGCCGTCCGTGTGGGTCCCGGTCGGCCACCCGGCGTACCTCCGCCAGGAGGTGGAGATGTCGCTGCGCCGGCTGAAGCTGGAGCGCATCGACCTGCTCCAGCTGCACCGCATCGACCCGAAGACCCCAGTGGAGGAGTCTCTCGGCGAGCTGAAGGCGCTGCAGCAGGAGGGGAAGATCCGTCACATCGGCCTGTCCGAGGTGAGCGTCGACGAGCTCGCGCACGCCCGCACGATCGTCGACATCGTGAGTGTGCAGAACCGGTACAACCTGGCCGACCGCGCCTCCGAGGACGTCCTCGACTACGCGGAGCGGGAAGATCTCGGCTTCATTCCGTGGTTCCCGGTCGGCACCGGCAAGCTCGCCCGGCCGGGTGGCCCGCTGGACGCCGCGGCGGCGGCCCACGACGCGACGCCCGCCCAGCTCGCCCTCGCCTGGCTGCTGCGCCGCTCGCCGGTGATGCTCCCGATCCCCGGCACCAAGTCCGTCGATCACCTCGCGGAGAACATCGCCGCGGCCAGTTTCACCCTGACCGACGACGAGTTCCAGGCGCTGGAGGCCGCCGGTCGCTGACCGGAGCCGCTGGAGCGGACGCTGTCTCGGTGGGATCCCGCGTGCCTCGGACCGGAGGATCCCACCGAGTCAGCTGGCGCTTCCTCAGCCGCACGGCGGGCCGACGAGCGACGGGCCTGGCGAGTCGGGCCGGAGCTGCCGCCGAGGACCGACCGGGGCGCTCCGACAACACCGAAGAGCCGCTCGCGTCAGCGCCCGGACACGGTGATACAAGGCACGGTGACCGAGATCGCCCGTCAGCGGCGCGTCGGGACCTTTAGCCTGTGGCGAAAGACTCCCAGCACGGGCATCATCGGCGTGGCCCACACGAGGGAGATCGGAGTTCCCACTCTGACAGCCTTCGTCCGTCTCGACAGCCGTCAGCGGCCGCGCCTCAGCGGCTGAGCGGGCAGCGCTGTCGACGACGCGGGCCGCCTCGTCCCACCGTGCGGCCAACACCAGGCCGCACAATGGAACATGAGCGCCCGTAGCTCAGCGGATAGAGCGAGTGCCTTCTAAGCACTGGGTCGCAGGTTCGATCCCTGCCGGGCGCGCCAGCAAGATCGCGCAGACCTGGGGCCCGCACAGCGGACCGGACCGCCTTCCGGTCCTGCATATCGCCGGAAGGCCGCACCGCACCGCACCGTGCCGTCACGGCCGGATGCCCGTGCCGTCACGAAGCCGCCCACGCGACGAGGTGGCGGAGTTCAACGCGGGATTCGCGACCCTCACCAGGTTGCACGCCCGTCCGTAGCCAGGGACCCGCCGACCGGCTCGGCCGCCGTCAGCCGCGGGAGAGCCGGCGGCCCTCGCGGAAGAAGTCGACGGCGTCGGCGACCGAGTGAATCTTGTCCCAGGTGATGTAGGCCCCGAAGGACACGTTCCAGTACCCGTCCGGAGAGGGCGGCGGCGGCTCCGGTGGGCCGACGTACAGGTAGGGCCGCTCGATGTACTCGTCGCCTGGCGAGGCGCCGTAGTTGATGTCCGCGGCGCGGATGGCGACGTCGGCGTGCTCGGGCCACAGCGTGATGCCGGTCGGCTCGTCGCCGGGGATCTCGGCCCGCCACCGGCGCAGCGCCGCGTCACCGAGGGCGTACCAGTAGGCGATCCGGCTGGCCGCGGCCGCGTCGACGGCCAGCGGCGCGTCCGGGTCGCAGGGCGTGCTCAGGTGGTAGACCTCGGCGGGGCCTCCGGGCGCGGGCAGCCCGGTGAGCGTCGCGGCGGCCGCCAACGTGCTCAGCGGGGCCCGCGACACCTCCGCGCCGGACGCCCCGTCGCTCGGGGCCACGCTGACGACCAGGTCTGTGCCGTCGACGGCGATGGTCCTGCGCTCGTCGCCGAACGGCGGCGTGCCGAACCCGCCCGGAGTGACAACCAGGCCGATCCGGCCGGTGGCGCGGTGGCGCGCGGCGGCCAGCACGTGTTCGGCGACGGCGTGCAGTGCGGCGCGAGTGCGGACGAAGCTGTCGTCGACGTCGGTGCTCTGGCGATCGACGTCAGTGCTCTGGTTCACGAAGCCTCCCACCGGGCCCACGCGAGGGTACGACGCCCGGCAGAGGACATGATGGTCCGGCTTCTCCGTCAGCGCGGCGCAATGGCGATCACCCCAACCCGGCTACCTGGCGGAGCCCTTGGGCGCGTCGCCGAGCGGAGAGCCGCGGAGCAGTGAGGCGCGGAGTGGACAGGCGCAGGGCGGAGAGTGGTCTGGCATGGTCGGTCACCGCCCCAACAGGTTCCGGAGGCGGTGACCGACCAACGCCGGCCCCCCGTGCCGCGAGCCGAGGTTATCGGCCTGGCGCGCCGTGCCGACGCCCGTCGCGGCGACACAGCGTCCTGGCTGTCCCGTCCCGTCCTGTTTCGCGGGCCGGGCTGGAAGAATCACCCGGACAGGTACTCCCCGTGTCGGTTCGACACCCGCCGGCCACCGGCCGGTGAGCGCGAGACGACCGCCCGGGCACGCCTGTCGGCCATGACGCGAAGGAGCGCGACCTGATGACGGAGCCGGGGATGGAGCCGGTACCCGACCCCGCGTCGGTCTCGACCGAGGACGAGCTGCGTATCGCCATGCTTGGCCTGCTGGGCGACTCCTACGACCGTGCCGTGGAGCGACGGACCGGGCTGTCCAAGACGACGGTCAACGACCTGCGCAACGGGCGCAGACGGCTGACCTCGAAGACCCTGACCCTGATCGTGGAGGCCTACGACCCAAACCGGCGGGAGGCCTGGCTCCTGGCCTGGCGGCGGGTCAACGCACGGCCCGCGACCGCGACCGCGGGGGCGGGCGCCGGAACGGGCACGGGCGGAGACTCCGACGGAGTCTCCGCGCCAGGCGGCCGGCCGACCGACACCGCGACCGGTCGGGAGGCGGCGCGACCAACGCCACTGGCGGCACCGGCGGCGGGACGGCCAGCGCGGCCGGAACGGCCGTGGTCCGTTTCCTGGCGGATGGCCTCTCTGACGGTCGGCGCGGCGCTGGTGGCGAGCACCATCGCGATTCTGATCACCTTCTTCGCGGTGCGCGGCGACGAGCCAGCGACCGCGGCGACGGGTCCGGCTGGGGGGCTGACGCCGGCCGCCACCGCGCCGGGCCTGCCCGGCGGCGGGAGACCGCTGGGGGGCGGGCCTCCACCCCTCGGGGGCAGTCACGGTGCGGCCGGCCCGGTCGGCGGGCCGGGCCCGCCGCGCGCCGACATGAGTCCGCCACCCGATGGGGCGACGCCCGCGCCCGGGGGTTGCTACTCCCTGCCGTTGCAGACCCCGGCAGACGTCGTGACGGAGCCTGGCGCCGAGTCGGCCGGCATCCGGTTCGCCGAGATGCGCTACACCTACTATCCGTCCTGGCATCCGGCGTTGGCTGTCGGTGGCCGGCTCAGCGGGCCGGTTCCGCACGGTTGGCGGCTGGTCGCGGCCGCCTGGGCCGACCCCGCGACGGCCGACTCGACCGTCGCCCACAATCCCGGCGACGGCCGGTTCTACCCCGGCGACGAGCTGGTGACGAGCGACCAGAACTGCTTCACGGTCCAGCCGTACAACCTGGGCTACGGCGGATACGAGGGAATCACGACTCGCGTCTACGCCATGCTCGTGGAGGCGGCCAAGGTCCTGCCCTTTGTTCGGGCCGCCGGCCAGCTCGGCGGCCTCGCCGACGCCGACCTCGCGCACTGGGACGTCCGCGTACTGGGTTACGCCGTCGTCCCGTCCCGCCCCGAGTGACAGGCGTCGGCCGGCCGGGCCCGACCAGGGTGGAGGACTGAGGGCATGCGGCTACACGTGGGGTGCGCGATGTGGGCCCACAAGTCGTGGCAGGGGCGCTTCCTTGCCCATCCGCTGCCGGCGCACGAGCGGCTGCGGCACTATGCCAGCTGGTGCAACGCCGTCGAGGGGAACACGACGTTCTACGCGACGCCGAGCAGGGAGACCGCCGAGTCCTGGGCGCGCCAGACCGACCCTGACTTCTGTTTCCTGCCCAAGCTGCCCAAGCTGATCACCCACGAACGCTGCCTCGCCGACGTCGACGAGCCGTTGCGCGCTTTCCTGGACGCCGTCGAGCCGCTCGGCCCCCGCGCGCGCACGCTCTGGATCCAGCTGCCGGGGGCGTTCGGACCAGCCGACGTCTCCCTGCTCGCCCGCTTCCTCGGCCAGCTCACCACGTCCCACCGGTATGCCGTCGAGGTCCGCCACCCGGCCTTCTTCGACGACCCGCGCGCGGCACGGCTTCTCGAGGGAGCGCTCGCGGCCGTGGACGCCGAATGGGTTCCCTTCGACACGACCACGTTCTTCGCGAACCCTCCCGCCACTGACGCCGAGCGGGACGCCTGGGCCAAGAAACCCCGCGTGCCGTTCCGGTCGGCCGCGCTGACCGACCGTCCGGTAGTCCGCTACCTTGGCCGCGACGATTCCGCGCGGACGGTCGAGGGCTGGCAACGGTGGGTCGACATCGTCGCCGGGTGGCTGCGCGAGGGCCGCTCGCCCACCGTCTTCATCCACACCCCGGACAACGCCGAGGCGCCGCTGCTCGCCCGCCGTTTTCATGAGGACGTCCGGGCCCGCGTGCCCGATCTCGACCCGCTGCCGCGGGAGCTCCTGCCAGCGGAGCCCCAGACCCTGTTCTAGGGCCCGCGCTGAAGGCCCGCCATCACCAGCCGCCGCCGCGGCCGGCCCTCACCAACCGTCTTCACCAACCGCCGTCACCGTCCCCCGTCACCCCCGCCGCCGCGGCCGGCCGCGAGAGCGGGGAGCGCGGGGAGRCCGCGGCGGCGGGCGGGCAGCCAGCTGGCGCCGTGGGCGCTAGCCGAGGAGGGCGTCGAGATCGGGGCGGATCTCCTCCGGGGTCACCGGCGGCTCGTAGCGGCGGATCACCTCGCCGTCGCGGCCGACGAGGAACTTCGTGAAGTTCCACTTGATCTCGTCGGTGCCGACCCGGTCCGGGAAGGTCTTCGCGACGAAGTCGTACAGGAATCCGGACTGCGGCCCGAAGTCACCCGGCGCCTCGGTACGCAGGTAACCGTATAGCGGGGCGGTGTTCGATCCGTTGACGTCGATCTTGCTGAATATCGGGAATGTAACGTCGTACGACGCCTTGCAGAAGTCCTGGATCTCGGCGTCCGTACCCGGCTCCTGCTCCATGAACTGGTTGCAGGGAAAGCCGAGGATCTCCAGGCCGCGGCCGTGCAGCTCGCGGTAGAGCGCCTCCAGGCCCTCGTACTGCGGCGTCAGGCCACACTTGCTGGCGACGTTGACGATCAGCAGCGCCTGGCCGGCGTAGTCACCGRGTGACCGCGAACCGCCGTCTGCGGTCGCGACACTGAAGTCGTACACACCCATGATCGGTCCAACTCTCCTGATAAATCGTCCGAAGGCTGACATAGCTGACGCTACTGGCCGGTCCCTGGTCCGTCGTCAAAGAAGTGGACAAGGACAGGTGACCACGGGCGGGCGACCAGGTCATCCGGCGCGGAAGGCCATCTTCTCGAGCAGCGCGCGGCGGTCGGGCGGCACCGGYGTCGTCGAGCCGTCGACCCGGTGCACCAGCACCGTGTCGCACAACCCGAGGCAGGTCCCCTCGTGAAACAGCCCCGAGAAGTAGACCACCGATGACCGGCCGATCCAGCCGATCGCGACGCCCACCTCATAGTTCGCCGGGTAGTGGGCCTCGGCGAGGTAGTCGACCCGGGACTGGGCGACGACGAAGTGGAACGGCCCCGACCTCGCCGAGCCAGGCGTGCCGAACAGGCCGAGCAGCTGGTTGTTGAACGCCGCCCGCGCGTCCTCGTAGTAGGCGACGACAGCGACGTTGTTGATGTGGCCGAGGTTGTCGACGTCGGCGAAGCGGGCCCGGATCTCGTGCACCCACGGGTACCGCGCCAGGTCACGCCGGTCGTCCTCGCGCACCGGCCGACGCCCACCGTCCATGCGGATTTCCCTTCCCCAGTGTGATCCGCGTTCCCGAACGTGATCCGCGCGCGGTCGCCGGGACTACTTGGCGGCCGCGAGCAGCTCCGTCCACAGGGACGGGTCCGCGTCATAGGCGCTGTACAGCGTCGTGCGCTGATAGATCTTGCCGACCTTCTCGACGAGCTTCGGCCCGACCTCGGCGGGCGTTCCGACGACGGAGAACTCGTGCAGCATCTCGTCGGTGATCACGTCGGCCATCTCGTCCCAGCGGCCCTGCTTGGACAGGGTGTTGAGCTCGCCCTGCGCGTCGCCCCAGCCGTGCGCCTCCAGCACCGCCCGGTAGGAGGGCGTGGAACCGTAGAACGCGATGCGCTTCTTCGTCCCGAAGACGGCCGCGGCCATCTCCTCCTGCGTGCGCCCGACGGTGACGAACGACGGCCCGTTGACGACGAAGCCGTCGAGGTCCCCCTTGCCCACCTTGGCCCGCCCGCGCAGCAGCGCCGGGATGGTGACCTGCTCGAGATAGCGGTTGGTCGTGAACGGGTGCACGAAGAACCCGTCCGCGGCCTCGCCCGCGACCTCGGTCATCAGCTCCCCGACGGCCGCCAGGAAGATCGGCGGCGGCCCGTACTCGTGCGGCTCCGGGGTGAAGAACGGAGTCATCAGCGTGTGGGTGTAGAAGTCGCCGCGGAAGTCCAGCTTCACGCCGTCCTGCCAGGTCGCCCAGATCGCCCGGGTGGCCAGGATCAGCTCGCGCATCCGCGCCGCGGGCCGGGACCAGGGCATCGAGAACCGGCGCTCGATGTGCGGCTTGATCTGCGAACCGAGGCCGAGGACGAAGCGGCCGCGGGAGTAACCGGCCAGGTCGTAGCCGATGTTCGCGAGCGTCATCGGGGTCCGGGCGAAGCCGATCGCGATCGCCGTACCGATGGTGACGGTCTCGGTCGCCATCGCGGCCTGCAGGCACTGCAGGAACGGGTCGTGCTTCGTCTCGGAGGCCCACGCTCCCGCGTAGCCGGCACCCTCGATCTTCGCGGCCTCCGCCTGCGTCGCCCCGATGTCGTCGGACAGGCTCGCGTCGATCTTCATCCGGTCTCCTCCGCTGGCCGCGTGGCCGCGCCACCGCGCTGGGGCTACTGAGCTGACTACAGGGGCTGGCGCTCCGGGCCGGCCTCTCGCCCGGGCGCGTCGCGCCCAGGGTGAGGTGTGCCGGCCGGCCCGGTCGATAGCCCTGGGACACGCTCCCGCCAGGCGGCCGGCTGGAGCAACCGTTCGGGTCCCTGGTGTGACGCCTCTGACGTCCGCGCGCTGCTTCCCGGGCGGGGAACGACACGACCCCACCCGAGACCCGACCGCGTGCCGGGTCTCGCTGGCGCGGATGAGAGCCGGCGAGCGGATGCGGACCGAACGCGGCACTCCTACCGGGTCACGGTGAAGCGCGGGGTGTCGCTCTCGAACCTCCGAACATCCGCTACGTAGAGCAATCACTGGTTACTCTCTGCTTATGGTCCGGGTGTTAGTCGACCGCTTCGGGCCATTGGGGTGGCGTCAAGAGTCATCCGGCCCGGGACGAAGGGATGACTCAGTGCCCCTGGGAAACTCGCCCCTGGGAACCGGACCCCCATCGAAACCGACCGAAGACCCGGCCGAAGCCACACGCGAGGCCGTCGGCGGACCTACCTCCACCCACCAACACGCTCCGCCAGCGCGCGCCAGCCGGCACCGCCGTCCCGCCCGCGGACCTTTCGGCTCATCCCGACAGCGCCCGGCACCGCGGCGGCCAGGCAGCCAGCCTGGCCTGGCGACGTCCCCCGAACCGCCCGAACACGGCGGACCACCGGGCCGGACCCGGCCGGCCCACCGCGCCGGCCGCCGGCACCGGGCCGGCCGGCGATGGTCGACCGGCGGCCCACACCGGCCGATCCTCGTCGTGGTGGCGCTGCTGCTCGGCGCGCTGGTCGTCCCGAGCGCGACCGCCTCCGCCGACGCGTCGGTGCTTCCCTTCGCCGACGTCGATCCGAGCACCCTACCGGGCGTCCTGCACACCACGGTCCAGCCGCCGGCCACCACGGGGATCAGCCAGTTCCCGATCCTCACCACCGCCGCGCCGGCCACCGAGCCACTCACCGACGACGAACTGCGGCAGACCGTGGTCCGCGTCGGCGAGCTCACCCCGCTCGCCGCGGCCACGGGCGTCATCGAGGACACCGCGGTCGGCGCGGGCGTCGGCCAGGTCAGCTACGGCGGCACCTGGACGCTCTGCGGCGGCTGCGCTCCCGACACCCCCAACCACTCGTTCCGCTACTCCCTGCAGGCCGGCGCGACCGCCAGCGTCTCGTTCACCGGCACCCAGATCAAGATCTACGGTGTCAAGGAGCGCGCCGGCGGCATCGCCTCCGTGAAGGTCGACAACGGACCGGCGACCACCATCGACACCTACGCCCCCACCTCGGGCGGCGCGGTCATCTACGACTCGGGCACGCTCGCGAACGGCGTGCACACCGCGGTCCTGACCAACCTGGGCCGGCGCAACGCGTCGTCGACGGCGTTCGCCGTCATCTTCGACCGCGCCGAGGTCTTCACCGACACGCCCCCGGACGACCCGGGCGACACGGACCCGCCCACCGGAACCAAGACGACGGTCGAGGACACCGCGACCGGTGTCGGTGACGACCAGGTCAGTTACAACGGGAACTGGATCCAGTGCGGCGGCTGCCAGCCGTCGACGCCGAACAAGTCGTTCCGCTACTCGCTCACGGCGGGTGCCACGGCCACGATCCGCTGGACKGGCACCCGGATCGTGATCTACGGCGTCAAGGAGAAGGCCGGCGGCCTGCTGACGGTCAGCGTCGACAGCCGGACGACGACCACCGTCGACACCTACGCGCCCAGCTCCAGCAACGCGCTCATCTACGACTCCGGCCAGCTCGCGTTCGGTGACCATGTGGCCGTCGTCACGAACATCGGCCAGCGCAACGCGTCGTCGACGGCGTTCGCGGTCTCCTTCGACCGCGCCGAGACGTACAACGCTCAGGACCCCGGCGGGCCGCCGCCCGGGCCGGACTTCCCCACCMGTTCCGGCGAGCCGTGGCTGTCCGGGGCCAACGGCGACCCGCTGATCACCCCGGCCGACGTGGACGCGTTCTGCGCGTTCCGCGGCAACCTGTGCGACGTGGCGCAGGTCTATACGGCGCGCGACAGCTGGCAGTCGATCGTGGGGCAGTCGTTCGTCTACTCGAACTTCGCCGGCTGGCCCGGCAAGCTCGTGATCAGCGTGCCGCCGTTCCCGGAGACGGGCGGCAACTCGCTGCGGACGTGCGCCACCGGCGCCTACGACAGCAACTGGCGCCAGTTCGGCCAGACGCTGAACGCGGCGGGGCGGCAGAACTCGATCGTCCGGCTGGCGTGGGAGGCGAACGGCAACTGGTACCCGTGGTCGGGCACCGACCCGGCCGCGTTCATCAACTGCTACCGGCACGTCGTGGACGCGATCCGCGCGACCGCGAACCCTGACCCGAAGTTCGACTGGACGATCAACTCGCACTACTCGCAGAACCCGCCGAGCCACAACCCGCTCGACCTCTACCCGGGCGACCAGTGGGTGGACATCGTGTCGATCGACGCGTACGACCAGTACCCGCCGTCGTACACGCTGGACCAGTTCAACGCGCAGGCGAACGCGACCGGCGGCATCACCTGGCTGTACAACTTCGCGCGGGCGCACGGGAAGCTGTTCGGCGTCCCCGAGTGGGGGGTCGCGTCCGGGTCCGGCGAGAACGGTGGCGGTGACAACGCCAACTACATCCAGTTCATGCGCGACTGGATGGTCGCCCGCGCCGGCCGTGGCATGTACTACGAGTCGTACTTCAACAACTGCGAAATGCAGAATGTCGGCTCGAACATCTACCGGCCGAAGGGACCGCACTGCCTGTACCAGAACACGGCGGCGGCGACTCGCTACGCGCAGCTGTGGTGAGGTGGCTGGCGGCCGCGAGGTAACAGCTCGCGACCGTGAGCAGCGCGTCGGCTCGTCGCTGGGCCGGGGCGCGGACGTCAGCCGGTCCGGCGGTCACCTGATCCGCCAGCCGTAGCGCGTCGAGCACGGTCCTGGCGTCATCGACCGGGACTGAGCCTGCGATCGTCACCCAGCCGCCCGGGTGCGCCTCCGCGCACCCGGGCGGTGCCGGTACCAGCGACAGCGAGCGGGCGCGCCAGGCGGCATCGGCGTCCCGCTCGACGCCGGCCGGGTCCGCGTCGCGCAGCCAGTGGTTGACCGCGGCGCGGACCTGGGCCGGCCCGGCCCGGCGCGCCAGGGCCGTGAGCTCGGCCTCCACCGGACCGGCGAGCGCCACCAGGCGCGGCGGACTGGTCAGCGGCGCCGTCAGGGCGAGCACATGGTCGAGGCTCACCTCACCGCGGCGGAACGCCTCCGCCAGCACCGGCAGACTGGTCAGGGCCCGCGCGGCGCCGAGCAGGGCGGCGGCCGTCGCGTCGGTCAGCCGGGCCCGCCCGGCGACCCAGCCAACGAGCGTAGGCCGCCCGTCCACCCCGCCCCGACCGGCGCGGTCACCGGCACCGTCGGGCCCGGTCGGGCATCCGCCAGGGCGGGTGCCGGCCGGACCGGCCGGACCGCTCGCCCCGGCGGTGCCGCGACGCCCCGGTCGTCCCCACCCATCGGCCAGGTCCGCCGCGCCCACCGCTCGCACCAGCGCGGCCTGCGCGGCCGCGATGACCCCGCCGAGCTGGCCTACCAGGTCGGCGACGGCGCCGTCCGCGAGCGAGGCAGGCTCGATCTCAGCCAGCGCCTGGCGCAGCGCCGCCAGCGCCGTCATCCCGTCACCGTCCATCCAGCCTCCCCCCGGAGCTGGGCGGCTGTCGGCCGCCTCGCGAGGGCGGCGCCGACCCGCACCGGCACGCCGGCGCCCGCGCCGTGCCCGAGGACCGCCGCGACGCGGACGCGCGGCGCGCCGAGCCACCGCCACCGCCCCGTGACGTCGCCGGCGGTCGCCCACCGGCGGCCTTCGGCCAGGCCGTGTCAGCCGCGGTGGCTCGGCGGTGGTGCCCTCAGAGCTGACCTCGCCAGAGCTGGCCACGCGCCGCCCTCTTCGAACTCACGTTCGACAATACGCCCAGCTCAGAGCCCCTTCAACCAGCCGCCGCACGCGGCGGGCCCTGCCGGTCGACCAGCAGTTCGACCAGGTGCTCCAGCTCGGTCGCCGGGTTCTCGGTGACCCCGGTGTGCACCGGTGAGGTCTGCACGACCGTGCTGCGCGGCGCGGTGAGCCAGCGGAACCGCTCGCCGGGCGACAGCACGCCCGCCGCTCCCGCCGCCGGGCCGCCGACGCACACCCGGTGCAACGCGTCGAGGTGAACGCGTACGGCCGCGAGGTCGAGGTACGGGTCGAGCGCCGCGAGCCGCTCGCCGTCGAGGACGCAGCGCAGGTCGAGGTAGCCGGCGCCCTGGCACCACAGCAGCACGCCGACGTTCATGCACTCGCCGCGCTCGACGCGCGGCACCACGCGTACCAGCGCGTACTCGAACAGCTCAGCCACGCCGGTCCTCCCCCGTCCGCTGCCCGCGTGCCAGCCGCAGCCAGGCCGGCGGTCCCTCCCGGTGGCCGGCCCGCTCGCGCGGGGCCGCGATCGCCGCCGGCCGCGCCACCGTCATCGGCTCGAGCCACGGCCTCCGGCCGCCGGCGCGCCCGGTGAGCCAACCGACGTACCGCTCCGGGTCCGCGTCGAGCCAGTCCGCCGGCACCAGGGCGACCACGGAGCGCACCAGCTCGGCGTCGACCAGCGGCGCGAGCTCGGCGTCGGCGGCGCGCAGCGCCCCGGCCGGGTCGGCGCCGAGCGCGGGCAGGAGCACGTGCTCCTCCCACCTGGGCAGTACCCGCTCGTCAGCCGGCACCGGCTCCGGCACCCGCTCCGGCACCGGGAGCCGCGCGTCGGCGGGCCGGGCCGGCCAGCCGTGATGCGGATAGAGCGCGGCGCCGTGGTCGATCAGCCATGGCCGGCCGCCCCAGACCAGCAGGTTCGGGTTCCGCCACGACCGGTCGACGTTGAGCGTCAGYGCGTCCAGCCACATCACCCGCGCGGCGAGCCCCGGGTCCACCTCGAAGGCCAGCGGGTCGTAGGTGATCGAGCCGGGAAGGTAGTCCATCCCCAGGTTGGCACCGGCGCTGGCCTTGAGCAGGTCCTGGATCTCCTGGTCGGGCTCGACGCGACCGAGCCTGGGATCCACGTCGATGACGACGAGCTCCGGCACGGGCAGCCCCAGCGCCCTGCCGAGCTCACCGACGACCACCTCGGCGACCAGCGACCGCGGCCCCTGTCCGGCGCCTCGGAACTTGACCACCCAGGTTCCCAGGTCGTCGCCCTCCATCAGCCCCGGCAGGCTGCCGCCTTCCCGCAAGGGCGTGGCATACCGAGTCGCCTTCACCAGCCGGAGCACCGCGACCTCCCGCCCTGCGCCGGCACCACTGCGGCGCCGTCCCGCGCAGGAAACCTAGTCGCGCCCGGCGGGGTGCTCCGGAACGGCCTGTTGGAGGGGCGCTAACTCGACGGCAGTCCCGCGGCGGTCCGCAGCGCGGGCAGGTCAAGAATCACGACGCTCCGGTACCCGGTCTCGATGATCTTGTCCCGGCGCAGCGCCCGCAGCGCCTTGTGAACGGTGGGGTCGTGCGCGCCGACCAGCGCTGCCAGCTCCTGCTGGGTCAGTGGCACTCCCAGCGCCCGTCCCCCCTCCGTCCGGTCGAACCCGTAGGCCCGGTCCAGCTCCACCAGCACCCGGGCGACCCGCACCGCCACCGGGCTGCCGGCGAACTCGACGCGCCGCCGGATGCTGAACCGCGTCTTCGCCACGATGCTCCGGCTGATCTCGGCCGAGGCTGCAGGATCCCTGGCCAGGTATCCGGCGAACTCCTCGCTCCGGATCACCTTGGCCAGCACGCCCCCGACGGCGGTGACCGTCGCCGACCGCGGCTGGGCGTCCAGCCCGGCGAACTCGCCGATGAGGTCCCCGCCGTGCCGCACGGCCAGCAGCGCCAGGCCCCCCGTGTCCGTCAGCGCCGTCACCTTCGTCCATCCGCGCAGCAGCACCGCCACGAACGTCGTCGCGTCGCCCTCACGCATCAGGTGCACGCCGCTCGGGAACTGCCGGAATCCGCCCAGTGCCAGCAGCCCCGTCTGTGACCGCTGCGGCAGCCGCCCCAGCAATGTCTGCTCCGGCCAACGAACGCGCCGCAGCCACTCACTCCGGCCCGCCTCCGTGTCCGGCGGCTCTCCCGAACCCAGCCCGCTCATGGCGCCCCCGCATCCATGCCGATCCCGACGTGACCAGGAAGTCAGCAACAGAATCCAGCGATTCAACCGAATCCGGCAAGCCACCACCGGCGAGACCCACAACTCACCGTAAACGCACCCGCCCCAGAGGGGGCCAATCCCAGCGACCTACCAGCTCAAAGACGCCAAGCCCCCAGACACCCACCACAAACAAGTCAGCAACCCGACACGCCACCAAGGCGCACCACCAAGGACCCCGATCCCCGGCAGCCCAGCGCAACGAACCCCAACACCTCAGCAAGAACCACCCCAGCCCCAACCCGCAATGCCGCCGAAGGCGGCGAGCCAGCGGGGGTGTCGGGGGCCGCAGGCCCGTGACCCCGGGGGGTTCCAGGGGGTCGCCCCCCTGGGCAGACATTACGGCAAAGGGGAAGCCGCTCCCGTAAGGGGCGGCGAACAGCGCTCCCCAGACCGTCGGGGGCCGCAGGCCCCCGACCCGGGGGTTCCAGGGGGTCGTCCCCCTGGGCAGAAATAGCGGCAAAGGGGAAGCCGCTCCCGTAAGGGGCGGCGAACACGACGCCCCAGCTCGGGTGAGTGACGGGACTTGAACCCGCGGCACCCGGGACCACAACCCGGTGCTCTACCAACTGAGCTACACCCACCATGCCGGTCTGGGATGCGGCCTGCTCACACGGCCACGTGCTGTGGCCKGGCTTGCCGGGGCGCGCCCCTTACCGGGCTTCGCCATCCTACTGGGCGGACTGGCGGATGCGACAACAGGGTTTTTGCGCCGGCCTACCTGTCATCGCGTCAGCTACACAAGGTAGTCGACCGAGCGGTCTGCGCGCATCAGCGCCGGCGTCGACGGTCCGGTGGACGGGTCGGGAGGTGGGCCGGGCCGCGGTTGTCCCTGGGCCGCTGACGGCCCCGCAGCCGACTGATGCCCAGAATGCGTTCCTGGATGATCCGCTCTTGCCTTGAGCATCGGCGATCCACGCCCCCGAAGGTAGCGTTCTGTGGAGCAACTGGTGTCCATCGTCACACGGTGTTTACCAAAGTCCCGGCGTGTCATGGGCGACGTGGGCGGCTCCATCACTCTCATTGCTCATCCGCAGCCTAGTCCGTCGGGACTCTGGCCAAACGGCACGCGATCATGCAACGCGCCCGCAGCGTCCGCGCGCCGTGGCGCGCCCCGCAGCGCTTGGGCGCCCGTCGCCCCCAATCCCGCGTCGGCGACCCGACCAAGCACGGCCCGCGGCAGGCCAGTGCGCGGGAAGGTTGACGAAGGCGCCACGGTTACACTGGCCGCTAGTTGCACATGCAACCAAGGAGGATGGTCTCATGCCCGCCGTCACTGCCGACACCGTCACCCTGCCGCGGCTGGCCGAGCCCGGCCTCGGCGACATCCCCCGTCCGGTCAGGAAGGTCACCACGGCACCGTTGGGCTATGAGGGTGAAGGCTTCCCGGTACGGCGCGCCTTTGCCGGCGTGAGCAAGGCCGACCTCGACCCGTTCGTGCACATGGACCAGATGGGCGAGGTCGAGTACGCCCCGGGCGAGCCCAAGGGCACGCCGTGGCATCCGCACCGCGGCTTCGAGACCGTCACCTACATGATCGACGGTACCTTCCAGCACCAGGACTCGCACGGCGGCGGCGGCCTGATCACCGACGGCGCCACCCAGTGGATGACGGCCGGCTCCGGGATCCTGCACATCGAGACGCCACCGGCGGCGCTCGTCGAGAGCGGCGGCCTGTTCCACGGCATCCAGCTGTGGGTCAACCTGCCAGCCAAGGACAAGTTCTCCCCGCCGCGCTACCAGAACCTCGAGGGCGAGCAGGTCTCGCTGCTCGCCTCAGCCGACGGCGGCGCGCTGCTGCGCATCATCGCCGGCGAGGTCGGCGAGCACCGCGGCCCCGGCTCGACGCACACCCCGATCGCGCTGGTCCACGTAACGGTGAGCCCCGGCGCCCAGGTGGACATCCCGTGGAACCCGGACTACAACGCGCTCGCCTACGTCCTCGCCGGGTCCGGCACGGTGGGTCCCGCGGCCACGGCGATCGAGTCCGGCCAGCTCGCGGTCCTGGGCGCCGGCGACCGGGTGGTGCTGGCCGCGGCCGAGCGGCAGGAGGCGCGCACCCCGAATCTGGAGGTGCTGGTGCTCGGCGGACGTCCCATCCGCGAGCCGGTGGCGCAGTACGGCCCATTCGTCATGAACACCCGTCAGGAGCTCCAGCAGGCGATCGACGACTTCCAGGCCGGGCGTCTCGGGGTGATTCCGGCGGGCGCGCTGATGCCGCACCGGGTCTGACGCCCCGCGGGTCGCTCCGCCGCCAGGCTGGGCCGTTTCGTTCCGTTGAGAATCAGACCTTGGGGGCGGGCTCCGACGCCTCGGTGATCTCGGCCGGGGTTGGAGCCAGCGACGGCTGGTCCGCGGCGGCGCCGTCCGACGCCGCCGCCCGGGCCGCGGCCGCCGTCTCGGCCTCGGCGCGGATCTCGACCGAGGCGACCCGCGCCTCGTCGGTCGTCGGGCCGGGCTGCGGGACGAAGACGGTCCGGCGGTAGTACCGGAGCTCCTCGATGCTCTCCCGGATGTCGGCGAGGGCGCGATGACCCCCGCGCTTGGCCGGGGCGGCGTAGTAGGCGCGCGGGTACCAGCGGCGAGCCAGCTCCTTGACCGACGAGACGTCGATCATGCGGTAGTGCAGGTAACCGTCCAGCTCGGGCATGTAGCGCGCCAGGAACGAGCGGTCCGTGGCGATCGAGTTGCCGCACAGCGGGGCGCGCCGGTTCTCCGGGACGAGGGCGCGCACGTAGGCGAGGACCTGCCGCTCGGCCTCGGCGACGCTCAGGGTCGACGCGCGGACGGCGGCGGTCAGGCCGGAGGTCTCGTGCATGTTCGTGACGACGGGCACCATCGCCTCGAGGGCCGCCTCGGGAGCCGCGATCACCAGGTCCAGCCCGTCGCCCACGACGTTGAGGTCACCGTCGGTCACCAGGCAGGCGACCTCCAGCAGCACGTCGGAGGCAGGGTCGAGGCCCGTCATCTCGCAGTCGATCCAAACCAGGCGATCCATCTCTCTGACACTAGGGTTTCCCGGTCGCAGCGTCACGCCCGCCCCAAGCGAACCACGGGCCCAGTGGCCCGGACGGGTCAGTTCTGGACGCTGAAACGAACGGAGCGCGGGCTGAACTGGGGGTTGGTCGGCGTCGCGGTCAACGTGTACTGCCCGTTGCGCACCGCCGCCGTCTCCCAGCCCACCGGATGCGGGGCGAACAGGTAGGGAGAGCTCACTGCGAGCCACGGGCTGTCGAAACCGGACAGCGTGTAGTTGACCGGCCCGACATCGCCCACCGTGACCAGCGTGATCTGGACGTCGCCGTGCAGGGTCTGCCCGTCCTCGACTCCCTGGAAGCCGAAGATCCGTGGGCCGGTATCGAGAGTGGTGGAGGCCGTGGGAGTGGGCGCCCCGCCGTCCGCGGGACTGGCGGTGGTCGGCCGGGCGGTGGGGGCGATGGTCGTCGCGGGACCGACCGCGGCCGATGACCCGCGGTCGTCGGCCTTCGCCTCGGTCTGCCGGTTGTAGTCGACGATCAGCAGTGGCATGAGTACAAGCGCGGCTATAAAGAGCATCAGGCCGAGATAGCCACGCCTGACCGCGTCCACGCCACCCGCACCTTTCCGCCCGCGCCCGCCGGCTCGCCCAAGATTGAACCCCTTGGGGGTGTCACTTTAGCGGCAGGCCGTTTACTGGCCGGCACGGTGGCAGGACCGCGACAGCATGCTCTTCTCGATCCGCCACCGCCCGCCGGCAGCGACCGGAAACGAGCCGACGACGGCCAGCCGGAGCGGACGATGACTGGCCGATGCTACGGACGGTGCAGGACGCAGTCCTCACACAACGCGTTCCGGTAGGCCGTGCGGCTGGCGCGGCCGCCGTGGGCGCGCGGGTCCAGCCGGTAGATGAGGCAGCAGCTGCGCCGCCGGAACCGGGCCGGGGCGATCAGTCCGCCGGCGCCGCGCAGTGGCCCGTCGCCCGCGCACAAGGCACCGGCGACGCCCCAGGCCCCGGCCGCCAGGGCCGGCTCGGCCAGGCCGATCATCTTCGCGGCCCCCGCGACACCTGACGCCACGTTCCCCCAGAGGATCTTCGACGACACCGGGTGGTGACGCTCGATCGCCGAGACAAGCGGCGCGACCACCGGGAGCAGCACTCCGTCCACGAATCCCCGCGCGAGCCGGCCCGGCACTGCGGCGCCCGGGACTGCGGCGCCCGGGACTGCGGCGCCGGCCGGCGCCAGCGGTCCGCCGAGCGCCAGCGGGAACGGGCCGCCGAGCTTGTCGCGCCAGTAGAGCAGCTCGGGGCGCAGGCGCGGCGGGTGGCCGGTGGTCACGGTCAGCGCGAGGGCGGGCGCGACCAGCCGCGCGCACACCCCGAGCTGGGCCACGGAGACCGCCACCCGTTCATCGACCGCGTCGGCGGCGAGTCCGCTCCCGGCGGCGAGCGCCGCCCGCACCGCGCCTGCCCGGCGCGCGAACGCGCCGGTGCGCGGGTCGCAGAGATCGGCCACCGCAAGCCAGCCCGCCGGCGGCTGGCCGGCAGGAGGAGAAAAAAGAGAAGGAGTCAGGACGTCCAGCGCGAAGTACGGCCCGAACCGGGCGCCGAGGTCCGACGGGGCCGGGCTGTCGCCGCCGCCCGCCGCGCCTCGCACCCGACCATGCTAGGCCGCGTCTCGTGCTCGCAACGGCGAGGCAACGGGACCATCACGTGTGGCGGCGATGCTGCGGCCGTGACCATGTCGCCCACCACCTCGGCGGTGACGGACCACCCGGAGCCATCCCGAGGCATTCCCGTCATCGACATCGCTTCCTTCGTCACCGGCGGCGACCCGGCGCCGGCCGTCGACCGGATCGCCCATGCCTGCGCGCGGGTGGGCTTCCTGCAGGTCGTCGGGCACGGGATCGCTCCGGCGACTCTGACCGCCGCCTACCGGGCGATGGACGAGCTGCTCGCCCTGCCCGAGGCGGGCCGCGGCGCGTTCGCCTCGCCCGACGGCCACCCGTTCCGCGGCCTGTCGACGATGCGTGCGGCGACCGGAGCACCGACGTGCCACCGGTTCCAGATCTGCGCCTACGACGACCCGGCCGCCGCGGCCGCCGCCGGCGTCCCGGCCCAGTACGGCGATTACTTCGCTCGCAATGTGTGGCCCGGGCAGGTCGCCGGGCTACAGGCCGACCTGCTCGCGTGCTTCGCCGAGATGCGGCGGGTCGGCGACACGCTGATGGAGCTGTTCGCCCGCGCGCTCGGCCTTGCCCCGGCCTACTTCGCCCCGATGCTGACCCATCCGGTGTCCGACTTCTCCATCAACAGCTATCCGCCACAGCCGGCCCGCGACGACCCCGAACCCGCAATCACCTTCCGGGAGCACAGTGACTCGGGCATGCTGACCGTGCTGCACCAGCGCGGCGACTACGCGGGCCTGCAGGTACAGGACCTCGACGGGACCTGGGTCCCGGTCCCGGTCCGCGAGGACGCACTGGTGATCAATATCGGTGACCTGATGAGCAGGTGGACCAACGACCACTGGCCGTCGACCCGGCACCGGGTGGTCGCGGCCACGGACCCCACCGCGACGCGCGCGTCGCTGGCGACGTTCCACCTGCCCAACGTCGACACCGTGGTCGCCCCGCTGGCCGCCTTCGTCGCCGCGGGCGACCCGCGCTACGAGCCGGTCACGCCCTACGTCTGGGAGAAGATGTTCCTGGCGAAGGTCTACCAGCCCCGCGAGCCGGCGTCGGCCGGCGGGCCACCTCGGCCCAGCCGGCCTGACGGCTGACGGCCGACAGGAAAACCGCCGGCGGTCAGGAGCTCGGGCGGTCGGTGACCGGTGGGGAGAGGACCTCGAGGCGGGAGCGGACCTCGGCGAGCACCTCGGCCCACGCGTCGCGCAGGTCGTCGCAGCCGTCCGGGCACAGGTCGTCGACGGCGAGCATGACCACGCTGCCGCCGTTGGCCGCCGGCAGGACCTCCCAGGTGACGATGACCGTCGAGTCCTCGCCGTCGGGGCGCGCCGCGCCGAGGGTGTACGTCAGCCGGTAGGGAGCCGCGGCCCGCAGCACGGTGCCGTAGACGGCGGTGCCAGCGGCGACCAGCCGGACCGGGGACCCGGTACGCCAGTCGGAGATCAGCTGGCGGCCCGCCAGCATCGCGCCCGGCGCCTCGACGCCCGGCTCTGTGTCACCCGCGAGCACCCACCACGCCTCCTCAGGCGCCGCCGCGACGGACGCGGACAGGAAGCTCGTCCGAAACGGCTCACGCATCGTTCTCATCCCCTCGGTCACTACGCGCTGCCTTGCGCGTGACGACCATGCTGCCGGCCCGGGGACCTCGCGAACCCGTGTTGTCAGGCCGCGGACGTGTAACGACCGGGACAGCGTCGACACCTGTCCGCTACCGGTCAGCCAGCCGTCGGCCACCTTCGCGTCCCCGGGGGTCTACCCCCGCGGCCTCGGTCCTAGCCCGCGGACGCGCCACGGGCAGCGCCCGTGGCGCGCCGTCAGACACAGCCGGCAGGCCTCGCCGGCCGGCGCGCCGTCAGGCGTTGCCGCCGGGTGCGCCGTCGTCGGCGCTCTTGTCGGTGACGCCGGCGCTGTCGAAGGTGGCGACCTCGGCGAGGACACGGGCCGCGGCCTGGACGACGCCCACGGCCAGCACCCCGCCCGAGCCCTCACCGAGGCGCATGCCGAGGTCGAGCAGCGGAACGAGACCTAGGGCGGCGAGCGCGGCGGAGGCGCCCGGCTCGACCGACCTGTGCCCGGCGAACATCGCCGCGCGCGCGTCGGGCACGAGCGCCGCCGCGACCAGCGCCGACGAGCAGGCGATCACCCCGTCGAGCAGTACCGGCACCCGGGCGGCCGCGGCCGCGAGCACGAAGCCGACCGTCGCCGCGTGCTCCAGTCCCCCGACGGACGCGAGCACCCCGAGCGGGTCGTCCGCGCCGACGCCGTCGCCCGCCGCTCGCGCGACCGCACGGCGCACGACCTCGACCTTGCGGGCGAGGGTCGCGTCGTCGACGCCGGTGCCCCGACCGGTCACGTCAGCGGGGTCCACGCCCAACAGCGCGGCGATCAGGGCCGCCGACGGGGTGGTGTTCGCGATGCCCATGTCGCCGGTGACGAGCAGGTCATGGCCGTCGCGCAGCAGACCCTCGGCCACCGCCACGCCGGCGGCGATCGCCGTCAGCGCCTCATCCCTGCTCATCGCGGCCTCGACGGTGATGTCGCCGGTGCCGGCCCGCACCCGGCGGCGGTCCAGCCCCGGCATGGCGCCGATGACGGCCGACGCCTCGACCGACATGCCCACGTCCACCACCGCCACCACGGCACCGGCCTGGCGGGCGAGCGCGTTGACGACCGCGCCGCCGGCCAGGAAGTTCGCGACCATCTGGCCGGTGACCTCCCGCGGCCACGGCGAGACGCCCTGAGCGTGCACGCCGTGGTCACCGACGAACACCGCGACCGCCGGCGCCGCCGGCACCGGCGGGGGCACCCGCCCCGCCAGCGCGGCGAGCCGGACCGACACGTCCTCCAGCTGACCGAGGGAGCCGCGTGGCTTGGTCAGCCGGTCCTGGTGCTCGCGGGCGGCCCGCGCGACGGCCGGGTCCACCGGCCGGATGCTGGCGGCGAGGCTCTCGAGAACGGACGTGTCCGACGGTTCGGGGCTCATGGATGGCTCCTCTCGGTCCGAGGGCGGACGCTACAGAAAGTCATCCGTCACCGGAGCCCGAACGTGACGGACATCCGCCGGATCTACAACAGGCCGCCCCACGCGACCACGGCGGCCAGCGCCAGCAGGGTGACGGTGGTGCTGATCTCGATGACGGCGCCGAACACGTCGCCGGTGATGCCGTCGAGCCTGCGAACCACGTGCCAGGTG
Organism: Pseudofrankia sp. EUN1h; assembly: GCF_001854645.1. Taxonomy (NCBI): domain Bacteria; kingdom Bacillati; phylum Actinomycetota; class Actinomycetes; order Frankiales; family Frankiaceae; genus Pseudofrankia; species Pseudofrankia sp. EUN1h. Next base: position 169,701 of record NZ_MBLN01000063.1, read on the forward strand.
ACCAGTCGGCCGGCGGCGAGCCCGACGAGAACGGCGAACGGCAGCCACAGCGCCGCCACGAGGCTGGTCGCGGTGAGCGCGAGCAGGAGCCACCCGAGAACGAGCGTCGCGCCGATCGCGACCGCCCTGACGGCGACGGAAGCGGTCCCGGCGACGACGGCGCCGAAGCCGCCAGGGCGCGCGGGCGGCACCGCCGGGCGGCCGGCGTCGAGGGCGGCCAGCCGGCCAGCGACGACGGCCACGACGAGCAGCACCAGCCCCTGGGGGCGACTCGCGCCGCCCAGCAGGGTGGCCGCCGCGGCGATCTGCAGCAGCACCGCGCCGACAGCCGCCGCCACCCCGAAGGGGCCGATGTCGGACTGGCGCATGATCGCCAGGGCCTCCGCCGCCGGCCTACGGCTGCCCAGCCCGTCGGCGACGTCGGCCAGGCCGTCCAGGTGCAGGCCACGGGTGAGCAGCGCCAGGACGCCGACCCACACCACCGCGCCGAGGAACGCCGCGCCGCCGTCGTGGCCGCGCCAGAAGACGAGCGACAACGCCCACCCGAGGAAGCCCACCAGCGCGCCGACCAGCGGCAGCCAACGCAGCGCCCAGCCGCCGAGACCCGGCTCGGCGGCGTCCTGGGCCGACCGGCTCGCCGGCAGCGGCAGCACCGTGAACATCCCCACAGCCATCGGCAGCGCCCGCAGCGCCGCCGGGTCGAGTGCGGAGGACCGGCGCCGGCTGTGCCCCGGCGTCTCGGCCCGCCGTGCCCGCAGCGCGGTCATCCCGCCGGCCGCCCGGCCGCGCACCCAGCCAACGCCCTGGCCGACCCCCTGACCGACGCCATGACTCACCCTGCGGCCGAAGGCGCCCGGGCCTGGCGGCGGCTGGCCCGGTCCCGGCACCGGCCGGGTCGACGTGCTCCCTGGCTGGCCGCCGGCCGGCGGCCTCGGCTCGGTGGGGTCGCCGGTACGGCGGGGGTCCGGCTCGCCACGCCAGCCACGGCGCGGCCGGCGTGGCTGGCGCCCGTAGGGTTCGCTGTTCGCCAGCAGGTCGTCCATCCCGACGTCCTGGACGCCGCCTGGCGCGGCCTGGCGGCGGTAGGAGGGGTCGGGTGGCGGCGCGTCACCGGGCCGCCGCGGACGGGGCCGCTCGTAGGGACCGCCGGCGTCCTCCGGCAGCGGCGGCGTGTAGCCGCCCTGGGGCTGCCCGGGAGGTCCGGGAGGTCCGGGCTGCGCGGGGCCGCCCGCCGCGCCCGGAACGGCGGGGAACGGTGCCGGGGTCTCGTCGGGGTAGCCGTGCCCCCCGAAACCGGAGATGTCGTAGCTCGGATCGGCGTAAGCGGGATCGGCATAGGCGGGATCGGCGTAGCCGGAATCCTCGTAGCCGGAAGGGTCGTAGCCGCGCTCGGTGTAGCCGGGATCGTCGTAGTCACGATCGCCGAAACCGCCGTCGCGGTGGCGGCCTTCGCCGCCGGCACCGCCACCCGGAGTCGTCATGGCCGGATCCTCCTTTGTCGCCCGTTTCTTCGACGGTTGTCGACGTTCAAAGGGTTCCCGCGTACTTACGCAGGCTCCGCGCCAGGTATCGCTCTGATCATCCTGCCTCATCCTCGGCGGGTACCCAAGACCGACACTCCCGGAGAAGGGTGTGAAGTCAGCGGATGCGCTGTCCGATGCCGGCCGTGCAGAGCCAGACCTCGTCGGCCACCGCGGCGAGCCGGGCGTTGAGTCGGCCCAGTTCGTCGCGGAACCGGCGGCCGGCGGTGGTCGCCGGCACGACCCCCGAGCCGACCTCGTTGGTCACGGCGACGACGTGTCCCTCGGCCGCGGACCAGGCCGCCACCAGGGCATCCACGGCTCCCGCGAGCGCGGCGTCGGCGGCACGACGGGCCCCCGTGCTGGTCGCCGTCGCGTCCGCGTGGACGTCCGTGTCCTCGTCGAGGACCCAGATCCCGGCGGCGTCCATGGCCGCCGTGAGCCAGGTACCGACGCAGTCGAACAGAACGGCGGGCACCGGCCGGCCTGCGGACCCAAGGACCGCGGCGGCGTCCGGGGTTTCGACCGTCGACCAGGTCGCCGGCCGCCGGCCGCGGTGCCGGGCGACTCGCGCCGACCATTCGGCGTCGTCCGGCGAGGGCGTCCCACCGGTCGCCAGGTAGACGACTCGCGCGCGACCGGCGAGCATCCGCTCGGCCAGCTCCGACTTGCCCGAGCGGGCGCCGCCGGTGACCAGGACGCGCCGTCCCGGGGCCGGCGGCGCGAGCACCGTCACGCCGGCCAGCTGGTCGCGCACCGCCGGCGCCAACGGAATGGTGGGGATCACCCGCGCGGGCAGCGCGGCCACGGTGACCGCGGGCAGTGGCCCGGCGGCCGGGCAGTGCAGCAGCACTCCCCTGCTCGTCTCCACCAGCAGGGCGACCTCGCCTCCGCCCGCCGGGAGCACCCGCACGCCCGGCGGCGCCGCCTCCGGGCGGTCGAGCACCGCGCTGGCGGGGAGATCCGGGTCCAGCCGGTCCGGTCCACCGCCGGTGGGCAACACCCGCACCCCGGCAAGGGAGAGCCCGGCGAACGCGGCCCTGGTGGCGACCCCGACACCGCAGTCGAGAAGCAGCCGGCCGCACCGCGGATCGTCCACCAGCACGCCCACCGGCCGTCGCGGCCCGCCGGCGTCGTTCTCCCGGTCCCAGTCCCGGTCTCTGCCGCGGCCCTGGCCCCGGCCCTGCTCCCGGCCCTGGTCTCGGTCGGTCGCGGCGACGGCTCGGCCGTCGGCGAGCACCACGACGGCCATCAGCCTCGCCGCCGGTCGCGGTCCAGAGGCGACGAACCCGTCAGGCGAGCCGCTCCGCCGGGGAGAAGCCCGCCCGGAGCCGAAGGGTCATCGTCCGGCCGGATACCCGCCTCAGCCGCGACCGAGGCGAGGCGGGTATCCGGCCGGGCGCTCAGAACGCGTCGCGTGACACTCACGGCTGTCCAGGATGCCCGCTGGCAGGGCGGCCGCGCGTCCTCGGGCTCGGACCGCGATCGCGGCCGAGGCGATGGCCGTGGTCGCGGCGGCCACCGTGGCCGCCGCCGCGTTCGCGGCGTTCGCCGTGGTGACCGCGGCGACGTCCGCAGCGGCCGCCGCTGCCACCGACGAGGCGGACACGGCCACCGCCGAGGCCGCCGAGGCGGCGCTCGAGGCGACGACGGCCGCGATCCTGGCGGTCGCCACGACCGCCGCGGCCGACCCGACCGCGGCCGCCGCCGTCGCGGCCGACAGCGCCATGGTCGTCGTCGACACAACCGACCTGGTCGTTCTCGCCGCCCGCCGCGCCTGGGCCACGTCCACTGCACCACCCCCAGCCCGGCGCGGTCCCGTCGCCGACGGTCCCGCTGTCATTGCCCTCCGCATCGTGACACGCCCAGCCGCGTGGCGACACCCCACGCGGCCTAACGCCCACCTCGGCGAAAACCTCCGGACCACCGTGGATCCGGCAGGTTTGGAACATCGCCCCACGGCACCCGTCAGATTCACGGTTTCCTGGCATACCACCACGGAGAGCGCCCGACGGGCGCCCAGGGCGAACCGTTCCGCGCCTCACCATGGGCGCTACTCGATATCGAAGAGGCCCTGGCGGACGGCGTACATGACGGCTTCCATGCGGGAGTGCAGCTGGAGTTTGTCCAGAATGTTACGAACGTGGTTCTTGACGGTGTTCTCGCTGATGAACAGCTTGCGAGCGATCTCGCGGTTCGCCCTGCCCTCGGCGACGAGCTTGAGCACTTCCAGCTCGCGGGCGGTCAGGTGGGGCGTGTGCAGGCGCGGCCGATCCTCGGTACCGCGGGCGATGCTCGCGAACTCGGCCATCAGCTTGGAGGCCATCGACGGGCTGATGAGGCTCTGCCCGTGATGCACCGCGCGGACGGCGTCCGCGACCTCGTGCGGCGGTATCGACTTGAGCAGATAGCCGACGGCACCGGCTTTGATCGCCTCGAAGAGGTCGTTCTCCTCGTCCGAGACGGTCAGCATGACGATCTTCACCCCGGGGACGGCCCGCTTGACCGCGCCCGTCGCCGCGATCCCGTCGCGCAACGGCATCCGGACGTCCATGAGCACGATGTCCGGCGTCGTGCCGGCGGCCAGGGAAACCGCTTCCTGCCCATTGCCGCCGCGGCCGACGACCTTGATGTCGTCCTCTATCTCGAGAACGGTCTGCAGGCCCTGCAGGAACAGCTCATGGTCGTCCACCACGAGGACCCGGATCGGAGTCGTGTCCCGGATCGGGTCGGCCGTCGCAGCGGCCGACGGCGGAACGACACTGGCCGTCATCACACACCCGGAAATCTATGAACGGATCGTTCGGAAGTAACTAATGGGACTACCGGCGAATAGCGGTTCAGGTACCCGCCCACTCTACGTGATGAGGCACGTACTAGCGGTTGCATCGAGGCCCGCGCCGCGCGGCGCTCGGAGAACGCGGGCCGATCCCTGACACGGCCCAACGATTCCGACATGCCCGGATGGTACCTCCGGCAAGGTTCCTTTTTGGCGCAAGAGTGAACAGATGGGACGCGCGTCGGATTACCCGCGGCGCTCGCGGCCAGCCCGCGCGGCGGCCCGGCGCCCGCCATCGGACCACACCCGGACCGGACCGTTGGTGGTGGCTCTGGCGCGCCTGTCACCCGGGGCCCGGACGGGCACCGCGTCTGGATCCCGCGGCACCCGCCCGTTCCCGACGACGTCATTTAAAGAGCTTTGAGATATCGGCGATCGATTTCCTCCACCGGCCCGCGGGGTCATGCTCGCCCGCCGAGAGTGATTGGCCCGCCGGCCAGGGTGATTGACGAATCGGCACTGGCTGGCGCGCCCGCGAACGGTGGCGCACCCTGCGCTTATGGTTACCGCCGCCCGGACCAGCCGCGCCACCGGCGCCAGCGACCCAGCCGTCAGCGACGGACCGGCCGCAGGCACCGCCGACGAGCGGCCCGCCGCCAGCCGGGCGCCCGCCCTGCGCCTTGCCCCCGGCACCACCTGGGCGGACGCGTTCGCGCGGGCCGGCGACGCGGCGCCGGAGGCGTTCGGCGACGGCCGCCTGCTCAACCTGTGGGGCGGCCACTGGCGGGCGACGGGCATACCGCTGGCGCACAGCGCGTCACCCGTCGACGGCTCCCCCATCGCCGGTCCGCCGATGATCCAGCTTGACGAGGCCCGCGAGGCGATCGGCGCGGCGTGCGAGGAGCACCAGCGCTGGCGGGACGTGCCGCTGGTCGAGCGGCGCGCCCGGGTGACCGCCGCCGTCGACGCGCTCGACGCCCACCGGGACACGCTCGCGCTGCTGCTGGTCTGGGAGATCGGCAAGCCGTGGCGGCTGGCGAGGACCGACGTCGACCGCGCCATCGACGGCGTCCGCTGGTACCTCGACGAGATCGATCCGATGCTCGCCGAGCGCGCGCCGCTGCCCGGGCCGGTCAGCAACATCGCCAGCTGGAACTACCCGATGAGCGTCCTCATGCACGCCATGCTGGTGCAGGTGCTCGCCGGCAACGCGGCGATCGCCAAGACCCCCACCGACGGGGGCGCCGCCTGCCTCACGCTGGCCTGCGCGCTCGCCCGCCGGGAGGGTCTCCCGCTCTCGCTGGTCTCCGGACCCGGCTCGCGGCTGTCGAGCGCCCTGGTGCGGGCGCCGGAGATCGGGGCGCTCGCGTTCGTCGGCGGCCGCTCGGCCGGCGGCCAGGTCGCCGCCGCCCTCTGCGACACCGGCAAGCGGCACTTCCTGGAACAGGAGGGCCTGAACGCGTGGGGCGTCTGGGAGTTCTCCCAGTGGGACCTGCTCGCCGGGCACGTGCGCAAGGGCTTCGAGTACGCCAAGCAGCGATGCACCGCCTACCCGCGCTACGTCGTCCAGCGCCAGCTGTTCGACGAGTTCCTGAAGATGTACCTGCCGGTCGTCGAGTCTGTCCGGTTCGGCCACCCGCTGGCGGTCGGGGGGGACGACGAGCCGCTGCCGGACCTCGACTTCGGGCCGCTGATCAATGCGGTCAAGGCCGCGGAGCTCGCCGGGCGGGTCGAGGAGGCGATCGCCAAGGGCGGCGTCCCGCTCTACCGCGGCAGCCTCGCCGACGGCCGGTTCCTGCCCGGCCAGGACACCTCCGCCTACGCCGCGCCGACGGCGATCCTGTCCCCGCCGGCCTCGTGCGCGCTGCACCACGCCGAGCCGTTCGGCCCCGTGGACACGATCGTGGTGGTCGACTCGGAGGCGGAGCTGCTGGCCGCTATGAACGCCTCGAACGGCGCGCTCGTCGCCTCGCTCGCCTGCGACGACGAGGACAAGGCCCGCCGGATGTCCGCCGAGCTCGCCGCGTTCAAGATCGGCGTCAACCGGCCGCGCTCGCGCGGGGACCGGGCGGAGCCGTTCGGCGGCCGCGGCGCTTCCTGGAAGGGCGCCTTCGTCGGCGGCGAGCACCTCGTCCACGCCGTCACCGTCGGCCCCGACCCCGACGAACGCCTCTACGGCAACTTCCCGTCGTACTCGCTCTACCCGGAGACATAGGCTGCCTCATGGGCACTCTGGCGGCTAGCTCCGGCGGTTGCGACGGACAATGCCGAGGCTGGCGGGCCACCGATGACAACGCGCATGGCGGCACCCATGGGCCGACGCACCGACGACACCCTGACTTTCTTCTGACGGATCGGCCGCCCGTCAGACGCCTTGACGCAGCGTTGCGATCGTGATCCGCAGATGGTTCGCCCGCCGCCGCGTCCAACGCGCCTGCCCGCACCCCGCCGCCGAGCGCTGGACGTGGTTCACCGACTCCGACGGCCGCAGCACCGTCGAGTGCCGCGCCTGCCACAAGACGTGGGTCATGCGCCGCCCGGACCGCATCCCGAAGGAGCCACCGCCGTGAAGGTGCTAAGCCCCAAGCCCTCCCAGCGAAAAGCGATCCGTTGACAGAAATGGACCTGCGCGCCCAAGCCGACTACGACACCGGCGAAGTCCGCGTCGGCCGCCATCGCCATGATGACGGCGAGAGCATCGGCGACACCGGCGTCACCCGACTCGACAGGCCAGATCACGAGGCCGACCTCGGAGAGCTCGAACGGGCCGCCGACATGCTGCTCGCCGAGAACGGCCTGAAGCGCACCGGTCCGTGGCGTCGAGGGCGGGATTGGAAGATCGCGACCACGGTCACCGAAGCCGAGCCCGTGCCGACCTCCAGTTGAGCCGAAGACGACGGACGCCCTGCTGAGCCGTCCTCGTGCACGACATCGGGACTCAGACGGGTGAGGAGGTGGCCGCCGTGCTGGCCGCATCCTTGCTCTCCCGACTGGATGGCATCCGCATTACTCCCTCCTGAGCGGCCCGTACCAGGGAGTCGTAGGTCTCCGTAGTACGCACAGCTTCGATCCCCAGCGAAGCGACGAACGCGGTCAGCTCGTCCTGGATGGTGACGGCCGGCTCGTCGTCAGGCACCATCCGCTCCAGCTCCAAGAACGTCCCTACGCCTTCGACCTCGTCCAGGCACAGCGACGTGCTCCCATGCCGGCCGGTCCGCCGGGACTTCGCGACACGCACCGTGGCCCGGTAACCCATACGCAAGATCGCCTCGTGCATCTGCTGACGGTCCACGACCTCCGTCTCGTACTCAAGGCAATCCTGAGCGTTCGCACCAGGCTGCTTAAGGGCGAACCAATGGCGGCCATCCACCGTACGCAGCCGCAGGAATGACACTCCGAGCTTGCTGTCGCCGAAAGACCAGCTCAAGGGGGCAAAGGCCTGGTCGTCCTGGTACACCGCCTCGCCGAGGGAAACATGCCGAACCCTGAGAGCGACAAGCAGCGCCTCCAGGTCCACCACGGAATACTTGACCTCAACCTCGCGCACAACATCTCCCTGTCGGGTACGGTATTACAGGTGCCATCGTAACGGGGAACGATAAAACGAGGCGATGGCGCTCAAAATAGCCCTCTACGTGCTCTCTTTGCCTCGAAATTCCGTATCACGGTTCGAGGCGGGTGCACCGGACAGGAATTGGCGATTGACGCCCCCAGCCAGCCTCGGCGCGATCCCGCTCAGCCTCGCTGAGATACGCGGCCCCGCCGAGGAGCCTGCCCGCCGGCGCCCCGGCATCGCCGGGCAGCCGGTCCGGTCCGGTCGTTATCCGTCCGTCGGACGACGGGCGGTATCCCGAGACCTGAGCTATCGCGGGATCCGCGCGGGCGGCGGGTGGCCGGGCAGGCCGTGCTCGGCGAGCGGGCCGAGGCGCAGGGCCGCGTCCGCGCATCGGCAGGCGAGCTCGGGCAGGGCACCCAGCGCGCTGCGCCACGCGCCGGGCACGCCGGCACGGTCGCTGTCGTGCAGGAGGATCGTGGCGCCGCCGCGCAGGTCGGGCCCGACGGCGGCGAGGACGGACAGCGGCGTGGCCCCCGCCTCCCAGTCACGTCCGCGCGCCGTCCAGAGCACCGGAGTCAGGTCGAGGCGATGGGCGGCGGCGAGCACCGCCGCCGACAGGATGCCGTGGGGCGGCCGGACGAACCGGGGTGGGCGGCCGGTCGCCGCGGCGACCAGCTCGTGGGTGCGGGCGAGCTGGTCGTAGGTGGACAGCGGGCCGCGCAGCAGCATCGGCTTGCGGTCCCAGCCGTGGATGGCCAGCTCGTGCCCGGCGGCGGCCATGTCGACGACGAGCCCCGGCGCGCGGCTGACCGCGTCGCCGAGGACGAAGAAGGTCGCGCGGACGTCGAGCTCCTCGAGCACGTCGAGGAAATGGGGTGTGGACCGCGGGTCTGGCCCGTCGTCGAAGGTCAGCGCCACGTGGTCGGCGGCGCCGAAACCGGCCAGGGCGGGGGTGAGCCGGCCGCGAACCCGGCGCAGCGCCGTCACCGCGGGCAGCCCGTAGCCCAGCCCCACGGCCAGCGCGGCGCCCGCCACCGCCGGCCAGGAGGCCACCGCGCCGACCGACAGCCCCGAGGCCTCGACGAGCGTCCGCCAGGCCGGGGCACGCGTGCCAGCCGCGGCGGTCACCGCCTCGCGAGCCGCCGACGTGGCCGTCGAATCGGTCACCGAATTGGCCACCACGTATCACACTGTGCCATGGCTACCGCGATTAGCTCCCCATCTCGCCACCCGACGCGCCCAAAGCGACACGGCGGGCGGGCGGGTCAGCGCTGAGGGCCTCGGCGACCTCCGCCGCGGTGGGCATGGACGGCCCGGCGCCGAACCGACCGACCGCGAGGCCCGCTGCCGCGTTCGCCCGTTCGAGAGCCTCGACCAAGGTCAGTCCCGCGGCCAGTGACGCGCCGAACGCGCCGCAGAAGCAGTCGCCCGCGCCGGTGGTGTCGACCACGGGCACCCGCCGGCCGGCCACGGCGAGCACCTCACCGCCGATCCGCGCCAACACGCCGTCGGCTCCCAGCGTCACCACCACGTCACCGAGCGGCGTGCCGTCCGGAACCGCCAGCCGGGCGTCGGAACGCAGCAACTCCTCGACCTCCCGGGCGGCGCCGCCCACGCCCACCAGCTGGGCGAACTCGGTCTCGTTGACGACCACGACGTCGACGGCGGCGAGCAGCTCCCGGCTCGGCGCGCGAAACGGCGCCAGGTTGAGGATCGTCGCCGCGCCGACGGCCCGCGCCGCGCGGGCGGCCGACTCGTTCGTCTCTGCGGGGATCTCGCCCTGCAGCAGCACGACGTCGCCCGGGCGGATCGCCGCGTCCGTCACCCTCTCCGGGCCCACCGCGGCGTTGGCCCCGGCGACCACGATCACGGTGTTCTCGCCGCCGTCGGCGACCGTGATCAGAGCGGTGCCCGACGGGGCGTGCTCGGTCCGCACCCGGGAGATGTCGATCCGCTCGGCGTCGAGGAAGCCGGACAGCACGGTCCCGAAGCCGTCCGTGCCGACGGCCCCGACGAGCACCGTCGGGGCGCCAAGCCGGCGCGCGGCCACGGCCTGGTTGGCGCCCTTGCCGCCGGGCACCTGGTGCACCGAGCCGCCGGCGAGCGTCTCGCCCGGCGCCGGCATTCGCGGCACCGTCACGACGACGTCCATGTTGATGGAACCGATGACGACGACCCGCCCGCGCTCAGCCACGCCTCATCCTCGCCCGCCCGGCCTGCCGGTCAACCGCGATGACCTTCACATCGGTCAGGCCGCCGCCGCCTCGGCAGCGGCGGGGCGCCACGGCTGGGCGGGGCGCGGGGCGGTCAGGCCGCGGTGACGAGGTCGCGCAGTGCCGTCACCGTGCGCCAGTTGCGGGTGGTGGCCCTGACCTCGAGCCGGCGCTCGATCGCGGTGTTGTTGAGCTTGGTGCGCCCATAGCCATGCGGGCAGTGCAGGTAGACCTCCCGCCCGACGACGGCGACGTCCTCGCCCTCGGCCATGAGGGCGGTGAGCCCCGCGACGCGGGCCTTGCCAGGCCGGTCCACCAGGAACGTGACGTGCAGCTTGGTGGGGTCGGACTCGCGGTCGAGGAACGGGTTGTCGGCGGCCAACGCGGCGAGCTCGTCCCGGTTGCGCAGCAGGACCGTGGTGCGCACGCCGATCTCCCGGTCGATGCGCGCCTCGATGTCGGCCGCGAGCGCGGACCTGGGCGCCTCGGTGCCGAACAGCACGTTGCCGGTCCGCAGATAGGTCGAGATCCCGGCGTACCCGAGTCCGGAGAAGACGGCGTGCAGGTCGGCCATGTCGACCTTGACGCCACCAACATTGATCCCGCGCAGCAGCGCCGCGTAGGTGGTCACCAGCCTCCTTTCGGCCCCCCACGCGGCACTCTACGAGCACCGGGCGCCCGCTCTTGGCTAGTTCACCGATCCGACAGGATCCACGCGGCCCCTGGCGCCGAGGCACATCCGCCCAGGCCACCCCGGCGGCCCGGCCCGCGGGCTCAGCCGCGGGCCGGGCCGACAGGGCCCCGCCGGGGCCGGCGGACTACTTCGAGGCGGCGTCGGCCGAGGCCGGACCCGCCTCGCCCACCGCGGCGCCGCCCCGAGGCGACGGGACGTCCCGCGCCGGGCCCGAGCTGCCCCGCGCCGTCCCTGACGCGGTGGCGGTCGCGGTGGCGGTCGCGGTCGCGGTGCTGGACCCGCTCGGCGCCGTGGTCGCCCTGGTCTCCCCCGCCGCGTTCGGTGCGTTCGTCGCGCTGGCCGTCCTCGGTGCCCTGGTCACGCCGGCAGCCTTCGATGCCCTGGTCGCGCCCGCGGCCTTGGTCGTCCTGGCCGCGCCGGCGGCCTTGGTCACCTTGGCGGCGCCGCCCGTCCCAGTCGCCCTGGCAGTGCCCGCCGCGCCATTCGTCCTGGCCGTGCCGGCCTTCGCCGCGACCGCCGCGCTGCTCCGCCTGGCGGCGCTGGCCGTCCCAGTCTCCTTGGGAACACTGGCCCTGGCTGTGGCCGCCGTGCCGTTGTCCTTGACGGTGCTGGTCGCGCCACCCGCCTTGGCGGTGGCACCGGCCCTGGGGGTGACATTGGGCTTGGCGGTGACATCGGACTTGGGGGTGCCACTGGCCTTGGCCAGGCTCGCCGCGCCATTCTCCCTGGCGGCGCTGGCCGTCCCGGTCGTCCGGGCGACGCTGGCGCTGGCCGCGCCCGGCGTCCCCTTCGCGGCATCGGCCGCTCCGCCGGCCCTGGCCGGAACCGCCGCGCTGGCGTTGGTGGACGCGGGAACCGCCTTGGTCGCGGTCGCCCCGGTGGCCGCCGGAGTCCGCGGCGCCGACGTCCGGGGCGACGGGAGCCGGGGTGCTGTCCCGCGCGCCGCGGCCGCGGACGTCGCGGCCGACCTGGGCGGCGGAATCTCGCCCGATGTCCTGTCCGCGGACCGGCCGGCCGCGGCAGTAGGCGCGCTCGCCGCGGTGCCTCCTGCCCGTGCCGAACCCGAGCCGGTCGCGGTGGCCCGGGCCGAACCCGCGCCCGCGGCGGCCGCCCTGGCCGGGCTGGTCCGGGTCGCGCTCGTTCCCGTGGCCTTCGTCGCGGCCGGGCCAGTCCTCGCGGCATTTTTCGTCCCGGGTGCCCCGGCCCCGGCCGTTCCCGCACTGGCCGTCGCCGTCCTGGCCGTCGCCGTCCTAGCCGTTCCCGTTTTGGCCGTCGCTGTCCTGACCGCTCCCGCCTTGGCCGATGCCGGTGTGGTCGCGGCCGTGCCGGCGACGCGGCCGCTCGTCGCCGAGCGCGGACGGGGCACCCCGCCGGCCCGGTCACGGCTCGCGTCCAGCATGCGCTGGACCGCGAGGTCGGCGAACGCCGCGATCGTCAACGCCGGGCCCACGCCGAGCGGCCCGGGCAGCGCGGCGCCGTCCAGGACGTACAGGCCGGGGTGGCCGAAGACCTCGCCCAGCGCGTCGACCACGCCGTCACGCGAGCTGTCTCCCATCGGGGCACCGCCGATCGGGTGCGCGGTAGCTCGGCGGCGTGGCGAGGCCAGCGGGTGCGGCTCGAGCCGGCCGCCGAGGCCGTCGGCCAGCCGCGCCATCGTCGCGCGCACCCGATCGGTGTCCGCGTCCCGGTCGGTGCTCGCGCGTTCGAGGCCGAGCCGGTCGCCGTCCAGCCGCAGCACGCCGTCGGCCGCGGACCGGCCCATGGCCAGCAGGGCCAGGACGGCCTCGCCGTCCGCGCCGGCCTGGGCGAACCGGGACAGCTGCCCACTCAGATCGTCCTGCCCGCCGCGCAACCGGTCGGCGACCCAGCCGCGGGCGACTCGCAGGGGATGACCCAGGCCGCCCCACAGACCACCACCACCGGCGGCTCGGTGGCCGGCCAGAAGCCAGGAGACGAACGCCGGAACGCCGGCGTCCTGGATGTGGAAGCCGGGCTCGCCGCCAGGACCGTCCGCCACCGCCACGCTGGCGGTGACCGTGGGTGCACCGCCCAGCGGCCACGGGGATCCGTCCGCGTGGCGAGCGCCGGATACCACTCCGAGCGCGTCGCCGTTACCGCTGAAACCGTGCCCCAGCATCGGGCTCAGGCCCGGCAGGGCCGCTCGGCTGCGCAGCAGCAGGTAGCTGGAGCCGAGCGCGCCGGCGGCCAGCACGACCCGCGTGCACCGCACCGTGCGCGCCGGCAGCATGGCCAGGTCACGCGGTGTGCCGTCGACGGCACCGTGGTGCTCGACGTAGGTGACGACCCAGCCGCCGTCGTCGTCGGGAGCGATCGCCAGTACCTCGCACCGGGTGCGGATCTCCGCGCCGTGGTAGGCGGCCGCCGACAGGTAGGTGTGGTCCAGACTGTTCTTGGCGCCGTGGTTGCAGCCGAGGACGCAGTCGCCGGCGAGCTGGCAGGTCGTGCGGGCGCGGCCGTGCACGTTGCCGTACGGAGCCTCGGGAAGCGCGAGCCCGGGTGCGGTGGCGCCGCGGGCGGCGAAGCTGACCGCGAGCGCCGGCTGCCGCCATTCCAGCCCCATCCGCTCGGCCGCGGCGCGCAGCGCGGCGGTCCGCTCGGCGGCCTCGTAACCGGGGCGGCCGGCGGGGAACGGCGTCGCGCCGAGCATCTTCTCCACGGCGTCGTAGTGCGGTTCGAGGTCCGCGCGGCTGATCGGCCAGGGCCGTCCGGCCGCCCGGCGCCGCGACCCGGTGCCCGCGGACCCGCCGGCACCACGGGGCCGGCCGGCGGCGGCCGCGCGAGGGCCAGCCTGGGCTCCCCGGCCGCTCGGCTGCGCGTCGGGGCGGACGAACCACCGTTCGTCCGCGCGCATCAGCGCGTTGGCGGAGATCAGCGAGCCGCCGCCAAGCCCCGACGACACCACCGCGTCGAACCCGCCCAGCGACCAGATGTCGAACAGGCCGTGCCTGCCCTCACCGGGGTTCCAGTACGCGCCGGCCACCTCGCTCGGCGTACGCGGGAAGGCACCCGGCGGGTATACCCGGCCTCGTTCGAGCACCAGCACGTCCCGGCCTGCCTCGGCGAGCCGGAACGCGGTGACCGAACCACCGAAGCCCGACCCGACGACGACCGTCTCGACCTGCTCTGGCGCGGACTTGCGGACCATACGCCTCGGACCCCTCGCTGCGACAGTCGGTCACCATCAATTCGGCACGCACGGTAGTCGCACGATTGCCATCTGTCGAAGAAGGTCGAGGTACTGGCCGGTCGCGCCCGCCACGCCGGGCCACGCCGCCACCTGCGCGCACGAGGAGCGGGCGCGGGGGCGGCACTCCGGCACGGCGCACCATCGGCGCCCGGCTCAAACAGAGAGTGATGCTGGCAGGGACGGATTCACGCATGCCAGCACGGCGGGGCGGCGATGCGGCGGGCGCGTCCGGCGGGCCGTCCGGCGGAGCGGAGCCGCGAGGAACCGCAGAGCGCTGGAAGGGCATTGCCGAGCGGCCCGACGCGCATGGATGTCGACGCACTCGGCCGCGGCGCCCCAGAAACACCCGGAGCCGGCCGGGAAGTCCCGGTCGGCTCCGAAAGGTGCTGGCCGCGCCTGCTGGCCGGCGCGCCTTTCTCGCGCACCGCCCGCGGGCCGACGGCCTGACTGATGTGTCGCGGGTAACTCGAGGTCCGGCCACTCGACGCCCGGTTGTCCGGTCTCGCGCGCCGCGTGTGCCGCGGGTCACTCGGCCCGATATCCGGCGAGCCCTTTGGCTGACTGCCCGAAATCGGGTTCCGTGTGTATTCCCGGAAGGTGCCGAATTCCAGCCGGCGAAGACGGCCGGCCCGTGTCACCGGTCACCCGTCACGCGGGGCCGACGACGCCGGTCCTACAGGGAGCCGCCCTGACGGACGAGGATGACCTCGAGCTCGTGGCGGGCGTTCGGCGAGAGGGCGTCCTGGGCCAGGTAGGTCTCGAGGGCACGGCGCTGGCGGCGGGCGACCCGGCGGGCGGCGGCCTGCGACCGCAGCCGCGTGATGGTGGAAGCGTCGTTCTGCATGTCATTCTCCTGGGGCAGGTGTGACCGCGACCGCATTTCCCCGGCGGCCGCAAATCCATTCTGAACCACGTTTCGGCAGTTTTGGAAGGCGGTCGGAGGTGAGCTATGACGCATAGCAGACAGGCCAATGACCCGCCACCGCCGTGGAGTGGCCCGGGCCACATTCACTCCTTTTGTCGCGGCGCCAATGAATGAGTGGCACCGGTCACAGGAAGGCAAAGCGGCCGCCTGGCGCCGATTCTCCGACAAGCCGGCGCCCGGCTCCGCGAATAGGTTGTCCGCGCAGGTCGCGGCCCGCGCAAAGGCGCGCGGGCCCCGCTCCCCCGCGCCGGCCTGCGACGGCGGGCCACCGCCGCGTCCCGCCGAGGACGCCGACCGGCTCCCAGCCGGAGATCTCGCCGTGGGTTCCGCCGGCCATGGCCGGCCATCCTCCAGACCGCCAGAGGAATCGAGCCAGCCCCCCAATGGGCCGCCCCCTGCCGTGACCTTGGACACGGCAGGCGCGACGCCGCTCGCTCGGGCGAGGGCCGCGCCAGCGCGCGGACGACCCGACAAAGGCGCTCAGCTGCCACGGGGGCCCATAGGAGGACAACAAAACACGGCCGGCTCGGCGCGGAGGCGACATCTACAGTGTGGTAGAGGTTCGTAGACAGGATTGACCGAGGAGCCGGGCCCGACGCGGCCCGTGGCGCCGCGGGGTCGATCCGACGGGAGGCCAGGTGCGCGACCAGCTGCGGTGGGCGGCTCAGGTGATCGCCGCCGCCAACGACGAGGACCTGCTGAGCATCAGCACCACCGAGGAGGCCCCTGAGCCTTCCCGGCACGACGCCCACCGGCTCGCCGCCAGCCTGGTGCCCGCGCCCCGCGCGCCCGGAGACCGGGTGAGCCGCTGGCATCGCCTGCCCCGCCCCGTCCCCGACGGAGTCTGAGCTCGGGCTGACCGCGGCGAGCGCGCGGTGAACGAGTGCGCTGGGCGGCCGGGGTGGGCGAGGGGACACGGTGAGCGAACGGAACGGGCGGGACGAAACGGTGCCGCCGGGGCAGGCGGGCGTCACGCTGCTGGACCTGCTCGCGCTCGAGGAGCTCGACCGCGACCTGTACCGGACGACGGCCCTGTTCGACGAGCCCTACTCCCTCTATGGCGGGCAGGTCGCGGCGCAGGCGCTGCTCGCGGCCGGGCGGACGGTGTCCGAGGGGCGGCTGCCGCACTCGCTGCATGGTTACTTCCTCAGCCGCGGCAACGCCGCCCGTCCGACGATCTTCCGGGTGGCGCGGGACCGGGACGGCCGGTCGTTCTCGGCCCGCCGGGTGGTCGCCATCCAGGGCGGCCAGGTGATCTTCAACATGGCCTGCTCGTTCCACCGGCCCGAGAACGGCCTCGACAGACAGGTCGGCCCCCCGCCGGCGTCGCGGGACCCGGAGACGCTCGCGCCGCTCCAGCTCGCCCGGCTGTTCAACATGGAGAGCCGGCTGCCGGAGCAGCCCTACCCGGACGCGGACTGGCCGACCCGTTTCTGGGCACGCTCGACGCTCCCGCTCGGCGACGACCCGATGCTGCACGCGAGCGTGCTCACCTATCTGTCGGACGTCTCGGGCGGCCTCGCCGCCTGGCATGAGGGGCGGGCCCATTCCGGCGCGAGCCTGGACCACGCCGTCTGGTTCCACCGCCCGGCGCGCCTCGACGACTGGATGCTCATGGATGTCATCCCGCAGACGGTCGCCAGCGGCCGCGGCGTGTACACCGGCACGGTCCACAGCCGCGACGGCCGGCTCGTGGCCAGCCTCACCCAGGAGTGCCTGTTCCGCGACCTGCGCCCCGACCCCGACCCCGTCGCCTAGCGAGCCACCCGCGTCGGCGCGGACGGTATTGGTACGGAGGGCATCGGTACGGACTGCGTCGGCACGGACGGCACCGGCACCGCGTCGTCCGCCGCCGTGCCTTGGTTGACGGCGGGCGCGGCCGGTCGCCTGACGACCGCCTCGGACGCCGCCTCGGGCGGCGGCAGGAAGCGCAGGTCGAGGCCGGTGACCCGGCCGAACCGGAGCGCGCGGATGTCCGCCAGGTAGCTCATCCGGGTCCGCCACGGCGGGCGGTCGCCCTGGCGGGGCAGCTCACCCGCGTCGCGCAGCACGTAGCTGGCGGTCAGGTCGAGCACCGACGACCCGCGACCCGTCCCGGCGGCGGAGCCGGCCGGAAGCGCGCGATCCGCCGTGAGGTCGCCGGGGACGAAGACGCGGTAACCGTGCCGGTCGAGGTGGCGCAGCAGGCGGCAGAGGTGGCCGCCCACCAGGTCGACCTTCAGCGTCCAGGAGGCGTTGACGTAGCCGAGGGCGAAGGCGAAGTTGGGGACGCCCTCGAGCATCATGCCCTTGTAGACCCGGCGCCGCGGCACGTGCACCGGCTCGCCGTCGACGGTGAGCGCGATCCCGTCGAACATCCGCAGCCGCAGGCCCGTCGCCGTGACGACGACGTCGGCGGCGAGCTCCCGGCCGGATCTCAGCCGGATCCCCCGCTCGGTGAACGTGTCGACGTGGTCGGTGACGACCTCGACGTTCCCGGCGGAGATCGCCCGGAACAGGTCACCGTCCGGCGCGACGCACAGCCGCTGGTCCCACGGGCCGTAGGCCGGGGCGAAGTGCGTGGCGACGTCGTAGCCGGCCGGCAGCGCCCTGGCCACCCGGGCCAACAGCTCCCGCCGCACCGCCTCGGGGCGGTGCCGGCTGAGCCAGTACATGAACTGGCCGAGCAGGATGTTGTGCCAGCGAACCAGCCACGCGGCCCACCGGGCCGGCAGCACGCGCCGCAGGCGGGTCATCAGCGGGTGGACGGCGGGCAACGCGACGACGTACGTCGGTGAGCGCTGCAGCATCGTGACATGCGCGGCCCGCTCGGCGAGCGCCGGCACGAGCGTCATCGCCGTGGCCCCGCTGCCGATCACCACCACCCGCTGTCCGAAGTGGTCGAGGTCATCCGGCCAGTGCTGGGGGTGCACCACCCTGCCGGGGAACGCCGCGCGGCCGGGGAAGTCCGGCTCGTGGCCGCGGTCGTAGCGGTAGTAGCCGGTGGCGCCGACGAGGACGTCGCAGGTCAGCCGGATCCGCCGCGGCCCGGCGGCGGCCGCCGCACCCGGACCGCTTGGCACGCCCGGACCGCCCGGACCGCCCGGCGCGCTAGGCGGGGCGTCCGCGGTGAGCTCGACGTCGACGGTCCAGCGGGCCAGCGTGCTCGACCAGCTGGCCGCGACCACCCGGTGGCCGTACCTCACCAGCTCGTCGACCCCGTGGGCCCGGGCGGTCTCGGCCAGGTAGCGCAGGATCGACGGCCCGTCCACGATCGACTCCTCCCCCGTCCACGGCCGGGACGCGTAGCCGAGGGAGTTCATGTCCGAATCGGACCGGATGCCCGGGTAGCGGAAGAGGTCCCACGTCCCGCCGAGCGTGCCGCGCGCCTCCAGCAGGGCGACACCGCGACCGGGGTGGCGCCTGCGCAGGTGGGTGGCGATGCCGATGCCGGACAGCCCGGCGCCGATGATCAGAACATCGACATGCTCGCCCAGGTACTCGTCCGAAAGCCTCGCCGCCATGATCACTCCCGTCGCCGGCCGATCCACCGCGGCGTTGGCCTACCGGTGGGCTACGCCGGCGACCGAGTCTCCGGCCGACGGCGTGGGCACCGGTCCCCGCCTCATGGAGGCAGGCGCCGCCAGGTTGGCTGGCGAGCCCGCTGACCAGGCAAATGTCGCGTGGACCGGTGTCCGCCGCCCCGATTCTGCCCCCTGCGACGCGGCATTCTCGTTGTCGCCGACAAGCTTGCTTGTTGTCCTCTACAAGCTCGCCCGTTGTGACCGACACATCCGTTCGGTGACGCGACCTGCTCACGCGCCGGCGCGGGCGAGCCCGGCGTCGCCGATCAGGCCCGCGTGCCGGCAGCCGCGTGGTCGCGGTGACCGTGGCGGCGCGGTGGTCGCGTCAGCGCGGTGACCTTGGAGGCTCGGTGCCCTTGGAGACGCGGCGACGTTGGTGGCCGCGGTGAACGGTCAGCGAGCCTCGTCGTCGACGGGCATGCCCGGCAGCTCGCGCTCCGGCCGCTGACGCAGGTACTCCTCGAAGCTCAGCCCCGGCGGCACCGGCTCGCCGCGGCCCGCGGCGCGCAGCTGGGCGACGAGGCTGGAGACATACCAGCGCCGGAAGGCCCGATGCTCCGGCGGTGAGGCCAGCGTGAGCAGCCGCGCCTCCCGGGCGTACTGGTCCGCCTCGTCGAGGGCCGCCAGGTAGTCCTCACCGGCCTCGGCGGTGCTCGCCGGCAGCCACAGCTCCAGATGGGTGCGTCGCTGCCCGGCGGCCGCCGCGGCCAGCGCCTGCCTGCGGATCGCCTGCCTCGCCTCGCCGAACCGCTCGGTCACCGTCCGGATCAGCTCCGCCAGCTCCGGCGGGACCGGCGCGCTCTCGCCGTTGGTCCCGCCCACCGCGGCCAGGGTGAACTCGCGGACGAGGTTGTCGACGTGGCTCTTAGCGGCGAGCAACAGGTCGGTCGAGACATCGCCGAGGCTGACGCGGTAGCGCGGCGGCGAGCCCGGACCGGACGCCGTCGGGGTGGCCTGCGCCGCCGACGCCATCGCGGCGGCTGCTGGAACCGCGTCTCGGTCGTCGCCGGGTCCGGGCTCTGCCCGCGCGGCGGGGACGACCCCGTCCAGACTCGCGCCGGCGAGGACCGCCCCGTCCAGGCCGGTCTCGACCGGGGCGGTCCCCACCAGGCTGGTCTCGACCAGGCCCGCCGGGTGCCGGCCGGCGGAGTCCGGGCCGGTCTCGCCGGCCGGCTCGTCGGCACCGGCGAGGTCGACCTCGGCCCAGACGACCTTGCCGTTCCGGTTCACGTCCGTGCCCCACCGCGCGGCGATCGCGGCGACGAGCGCCAACCCGCGGCCGGTCATCGTGTCCGCGCTGCTGCGGGCACGCAGCGGGGCCACCTGGCTGGTGTCGGCCACCTCCACCCGCAGCGACGAGCGGCGGGCCACGAGCCGCAGTTGGACGGGAGGCTCGCCGTGGAGCACGGCATTGGTCAGCAGCTCGCCGGCGAGCAGCTTGATGTCGCCCACGAGGTCACGCATGGGCGAGGTGGCCCGGGCCAGGCGACTGGAGATCTCCCGACGAGCCCTCGGCACGGCCTCCGGCGCCCCATCGACACTCAGCGCCATCAGAACTTCACCATCAGACATCGGGCCATCGCCGGACGCCCCGCCGGCACCCGAATTCCGCTCGATCTGGGGGCCGTCGGCATTGCCGTTGCTGTCGATCACGCGCGTCCCCAGCTTGGCGGGCCCGCCGAAGGAGGGGCGATCGTGTCCATCCAGTGCGCCTCCGAAGGCCATTGACGGCAATGTCGGCCGTGCGCTGCCTTGCGTACCCCCGCAGCGCGGCGACGAATCACCATGCCCCAAAACATGACAGGCAGTCCGATCCCCGGACAGGAAGCTAGCTTCCCCTTTTTCGGACCTCAGCGACCGACCGGCCCGCCGGACAACCCCTCCGTCGATCCGGCTGGCGGCCCGCGACGGTCAGGACGCGACGGCGGTCAGGACGCGACGACGACGTCGCGGCGCAGGGCGAGCCTGGCGCTGGACGGCCCCACCAGCAGCGTGAACGTGCCCGGCTCGGTCGACCAGCCGCCCGCCCCGCCGCCGTCGCCGCCGAGGGCGGGCCGCCAGTGCTGGAAGGCGCGCGGGGCGATCTCGACCGAGACGGTGGCCCGCTGGCCGGGAGCCACGTCGGCTGTGGCGAAGCCGACCAGCCAGAGCGCGGGCCGCTCGACGGCCGAGTCCCCGCGGCTCAGGTATGCCTGGACGACCGTGCGGCCGGGGCGGTCACCGCTGTTGCGCACGGTGACCTGGACGCGCAGGGGCTCGTCGGGGGCGAGGACCGCTGGGGCGTCTAGCGACTCGTACGCCCAGGTCGTGTAGCCGAGGCCGTGGCCGAACGGGTAGGCAGGCGCGGGCGGCGACGCGGCGAGGCCGGAGCCCACCGGGGCCGCCGGCCCGTCGGCTGCCGCCGCCGTGGCACGCCGCGACCAGCCCCGGTAACCGACATGGATGCCCTCGGTGTAGTCGAGGGCCCCGTCGACCGGAGTGACCGACCAGACCGGGCAGTCCTCGGCCCTCGCCGGCCAGGTCGTCGGCAGCCTGCCGCCGGGCTCCGCGCGGCCGAGGAGCACGTCGGCGAGCGCCGCGCCGAACTCCTGCCCGGGGAACCACGACAGCAGCACGGCCGGCACCAGCTCCCGCCAGGGCAGGAGCACCGGCGCGCCCGCGTTGACGACCACGACGGTGCGAGGGTTGACGGCGGCCACCCGGCGCACCAGCTCGTCCTGTTCCGCCGGGAGGTCCAGGCCCCCGCGGTCGACACCCTCGCTCTCGACCCGGTCGCTGGTGCCGACGACGACGACCGCCACGTCCGCCGACGCGGCCAGCTCCACGGCGGTCTCCAGCTCCCGCGGGCCGGTCGGCGACGGCTCCTCGCCCAGCAACGCGAACGAGGCGACCGGCATCCCGGCCGGCGGGTCGTGGCGCAACGTGACCAGCACTTCCGTGCCCGCCGTCAGGTCCACGCCGCCCCACCAGACCGGCGGGCGCAGGAACGCGGCGACGATGTCCCCGTCGGGCGGCTCGAGCGTGTCGTCGTAGAGCACGGTCTCCACGCCCGCGGCCACGCTCACGTCGGTGCCGGTGCCGGTGCCGGTGGCGCCGGCGGAGGCTGGGTGGGCGCGCAGCGAGAACCGGCCCATGCCCGCGAAGCCGAGCGGGTGCCGGCCACTCGCTCGCGCGGTCAGCAGCGCCGTCACCTCCACCCTGGCGGAGCGGGCGAGCACCGGGTCGTCCATGAACATCAGTCGGCCGGACAGCCGCCGCTCGCCGAGCAGCACGTTCCCGTCCGCGTCGAAGAAGCGGACCCGTACCCCCGGCTCGCCMGACTCCGGGTCGCGCGCGTTCGCGGTGGACAGCGGCGCGGGCCAGGGCTCGGCGCGCACGCCGGTCGCGGTGACGACCTCGACGCCGTCGCCGAGCGCGGCGCGCAGCCCGTCCGCCGGGCCGACCAGGTGCGGCGGGAAGACGGTCGCGCTGCCGCCGCCCTGACCGCGCGGAAGCGTGGCGTTCGGCCCGACCACGGCGATCCGGCGGATCCCGCCGGGCGTGCCGGCGCCCGGCAGCGGGAGCAGCCCGTCCTCGTTGCGCAGCAGGACCATCCCGCCCGCGGCCGCCCGCCGCAGCAGGTCCCGCGCGTGCGGCCCCGCCGGGTCGGCCCCCGCGTCCCTGGCCCCCGCGTCCTTGGCCCCGGTGTCGTCGGCCCCGGTGTCGTCGGCTGGACCGGGTCCGGCCGGGTCGGTGAGGGCGCCGACCCGCGCGGCCAGGCGGAGCAGGCGGCGGGCCTTGTCCTCGACGACCTCGGCGGGCACGCTGCCGTCCCGGACCGCGCCGACCAGCGCCGGGCCCCAGGGACCCCACGGGCCCGGCATCACCAGGTCGAGGCCGGCCAGGGCGGCCGGGACGGTCGAGCGGGTGGCGATCCAGTCCGAGACGACCAGGCCGTCGAAACCCCATTCGTCCTTCAGCGGGCCGCGCAGCAGCGCGTTCTCCGTCATGGTCGCGCCAGCCACACTGTTGTACGCGGCCATGACGGCCCACGCGCCGGCCTCCCGCACCAGCGTCTCGAACGGCGCGAGGTAGACCTCGCGCAGCGCGCGCTCGTC
Source organism: Pseudofrankia sp. EUN1h (assembly GCF_001854645.1). Classification (NCBI taxonomy): domain Bacteria; kingdom Bacillati; phylum Actinomycetota; class Actinomycetes; order Frankiales; family Frankiaceae; genus Pseudofrankia; species Pseudofrankia sp. EUN1h. The sequence goes on from NZ_MBLN01000063.1 coordinate 192,256, forward strand.
GACGCGGACGTCGACGGTGAACCTGTCGGTCTCGGACTCGTTCGCGACGTAGTGCTTCACGGTCGCCGCGACGCCGCCCGCCTGGATGCCGCGTACCAGCGCTCCGCCAACCCGCGCGGTCAGCAGCGGGTCCTCGGACAGGCACTCGAAGTGCCGGCCGCCCAGCGGGCTGCGGTGCAGGTTGACGGTCGGGCCGAGCACGACGTCGACGCCCTTGGCCCTGGCCTGCGCGGCGAGCAGCCGGCCCACGGCGCCCAGCAGCGGCTCGTCCCAGGTCGCCGCGAGCGCGGACGGGCAGGGCAGGTTGGCGGACGGCTCGCGCTCGTCGCAGCGTTCGCCGCGCACGCCGGCCGGGCCGTCGGAGAGCACCATCGTCCGCAGGCCGGCCTCGGGCGATGGCCACGTCCGCCAGAACGACGCGCCGGTGAGCAGCCGGACCCGCGCCTCCAGGTCCAGCCGGGAGAGTGCCTCGGTGACCTGCTTCTCCAGCGCGCCCGCGCTGTCCGCGGCGCCCACGCCGGCCATGTCAGCGTGGGCGGCGGGCCCGTTCACGACGTCCCTGGCCACTGTCTCCTCCACCCGCGCACCGCGACGCGGTCGGCCGGCGAGAACCGCCGCCCGGCGGCGGGCCGCCGCGCGGATGTTCCGGATACCACCTTCTACACTTCAGTAGCTGGAGAGTATTCTCAGGCCCCGAACCGACATGGGACACGCCTGTCCGCACCGAACCGCCCACCCGGCAACGCAGGGCTTCGCAATGGTCGCACGACCCCGGACGGAGATGTCCGCCGGGCGGTCCGCGGCCAGCCGGGGCCTGGCGGCGGTCCGTGGCCACAGACGGAGACCGCCTACGCCTGACATCGTGCACGCCCGAGTTCCAGCCGCCGATCCGGGGGTCCGCCCGCAGTGCCTACGTCCCAGTCAGTTGGCGGCGTGCCGGTGGGCTCGGCCGTTCGCCAGCGGCCCCGGCGCCGTCGGCTGGCTCGGCACGCGCGTCCCGGCCGTCCCGGCCGACCCGGCCCCGGTGGGCGGCGCCAGAACCGACTGGAGCGTCCAGTGCCAGGCCCGCAGCGCGAGGCTCTCGGGCACGTCCACATGCTCGAAGCGCACCGTCTCGCCGGCAGCGAGGGGACGCTCGACCGTCGCGCCGCCGAGCAGGCCGATGGGCACGTGGTCGGGCTCGTCCGCGATCAGCACCGCCTCGCCGCGCACCTGGAACCCGCCGATGGCCTGCCCGATCGACTCCCCGGCCGCCAGGTCGCGTTTGGCCACCGCGGCGACGCTGGCCCGCGGGTTCGGGCCGTTGTTGAAGGCCACGAGGTCACCGCGCAGCAGTCGGTCGATCGTCAGCGGGATCTCCAGGTTGCACAGGTGGAACGGGCGCTCCAGCAGCACGTACGGCGAGTCACCGAGCCGGACCTTGTAGTAGCGGAGGAACTCGCCGAGCTCCTCGGTGAAGGTGGCCACGACGAACACGCCCGGGTTGCCGCGCTCGGGCAGCACGTAGTCGCTGAGGGGGTCCCCGCCGCGAGCGGCGGCGGCCTCGGCGAGCTGCAGGGCGCCCGTCGGCACGGTGTCGGTGCGCGGGCCCAGCAGGCCGCGGCGCGCGATGGTCGCGCCCAGCCCGTTGGCGACCAGCGCCTGCTCGATCTGCAGCTTGGTCCCGTCGGTGAACGAGGTGACCTGGGTCAGCGAGATGCCCTGCCGCCGCGCCCAGTAGTCCATCTCGGCCGGCGTCGGGTTGTGGTTCAGGAAGCCCTTGATGTTCCCGTAGACCAGCGGGGTCACGCCCATCTGCCTGGCCTCGTGCGCGAGCAGCGCGAGGGTGCCCGGCTGGTCGCCCTGGGCCTCGACGATGGGGCCGAGGCTCGCCAGGTACGAGCCGGCGGTCACCTGCAGCTCGGCGTCCATGGTGACCACCGGCAGCCCGGCCGCCAGGACGGCGGCCGCGACCTCGGTCCCGTGGACCGCGTCCCCGGTCGTGATCACGACCACGTCGGAGTGGGCGACCAGGCGCTCCACCGAGTGGGTGGCGCGGTCGTCCCAGGGGCCGACAGCGTTGTCGAGCGGACGCCGGGTKAGCACGTGCGACAGCCGCAGCCGGGGCGAGCGGCGCAGCATGTGCGCGAGGCCGCGCGCGATGTACCCCGTCCCCACGACGCCGACGCGCACCTCCGCCGACGGGAGCGGCGACGGCACCGCGGGCGCCGGCCACGGGACGGACGAGGCGGACAACACCGTTCTCATAGTCATGTCAGCACTCGCAGTCATCAGGATGTCGCCGTGGGCATCGATGCCGTCGGGCTGGGGAGCGTTGGCCGCCTTACCCGGACACGTGAGCCGTTGGGCACTGGTGACGTTCCTTCCATGACGGTGACGTCGTCGAGGGGCGCTTCTCGGCCGTCACGTGAGCAGGACAATGGGGCCCCTACCGGGTGGCTGGGCGACGGGTTCCCCCTGGTCGGGGGCGAAGTACCAGCCGTCCCCGTCCCGGGCGGCCGGCCGTGCCCGGACGCGGGCGCGCGGCCCGTCGGGCACGAGCGACGCGTCGGGGTAGAACGTGACGGCGCCCGAGCCGTCGGCGCGAGCCCGGGTGATCGAGCGGAGCGTTCCGCCGGCGGCGTCGACGGTCGTCACGCCCCCGGGGTCCGGAAACCCGTGACGCAGCAGCACCCGGTGGCTCGCGCCGAGCAGCCCCGGCGTGGGCAGCGCGGCCGCCGTGTCCAGGCTCTGCTTCCCCCAGTGCGCCAGGAACGAGCCGTCGCCGGCGTTCCACATCCCGTGCGCGCCGTAGCAGTAGGCCGCCGCGCCGGCGAGCATCGACACCCAGTACGCGAACAGCTGGTCGGCGGGGCCGAAGTCGTCCCGGATCCCCTCGTACCAGGGCTCCAGGTTGATGAACGGCCGGCCGGGGAAACGCCGGGCGACCCGCGCCGGCCATTCCCACAACAGCGGCCGGCTGGCCTGGTCGTGGCCGGTCTGCACGGTGACGGCGGCGAGCAGGTCGGCCCGGTCCAGCGCGTCCGCGCTGGTCTCGCCGGGGACGACGTGCGCGAGCACCGGCCGGTCGGTCGAGGCCGCGAGCGCGCCGAGCACCTGGTCCCAGCCGGCGCGGCGTCCCCGCGCCGCGGCGGCGTGCCGGTGGCGGACGTAGCGGGCGCGCAGCGGCCGCAGCGCGCCCTTCAGCCGGCCCGGAAGACGGGCGCGCGCGGCGCTGCGGCGCAGGTCGTCGGTGGACCGGTCGGGCAGCAGCGCGCCCTCCGCGCCGATCCACAGGTTGGTCTCACCGGACAGGCAGTAGAGGACGTCCAGGTCGTCGAGCCGCTCCACCAGCCGCGCCCACCACGTGGTGGCGCCGGAGACGCCGAGCCAGGCCAGCTGGTGGCCCCAGCAGYCGTAGACGACGGCCTTCAGCCCGACGGCGTTGAGGTACTCGATGCGACGCCTGGCATGGTCGAGGTAGCGCGCGTTCGGGCGGCCGTCGGCGAACCAGGCCGGCCCATGTCCACTCCAGGCACTGGCATTGCCCGGCCCCACCTCGGGCGGGATGCCGACGACGAGTTGGACCGCGCTGAACCCCTGCGCGGCCCGTAGCCGGGCAAGCTCGCCGAACCTGTCGTCGGACAGCCGGCTGGTGAGGGCGAACCACCAGGTGTCGGCCAGGAAGCAGGGCACGCCCTCCGGGGCGGCCACCATTCCCGGCAACGACATGATTGCAGTCAACTCCCGTCACACAGGTCGCGAGACGGCGGGGTCGGGCATAACGGGCCCTCGCGACAATGAATGACGATCGTGGGCAGCCGAACTGTACCCGCGCGACCTGGGCCGATGCCCAGGCGCGCCTCTTGACCGTGTTCGTCCTACCGTGGTAGGAGCTGAGAGCTCTCGCGGTCGGCGTCCGGCGAGACGCCGCCGGGCTCGAGGATGTCGCGGACGACGGAGCGCAGCTCCACCCGCAGCTCCTCGGTCGGAGTACTCGCGAACAGGTCGCCGCTCATCACGAGCCCGATCATCACCGCGCCCAGCGCGAAGGACAGCCGCAAGCGTCGTGCCTGCGGTATCCCCGGGTCACTCAGCAGGCGCCGGGCACGTTCCTCGATGTCCTGGTTCGCACCGTCGTGCTCATGGTTCTGCAGGTTCTCCAGCGCCGCGTGATTGCGCAGGTGGAACATGAAGAGCTGGCGGTTCTCCAGCAGCAGGTCGACGAACTCGTCGATCATGCGGACCCAGTCGGCCGGGCGAACCCGGTCCATCTCGATCCGCTCCRGGCCCGCCTGGCCGATCTCGTGCAGCCGCAGGTGCAGCGCCAGCAGGATGTCGTCCTTGCTGGCGAAGTGGTAGTACAGGGCCGCCTTCGAGAAGTTCATCCGCTCGGCGATCTCACGCAGCGAGGTCTTCTCATAGCCATTCGCGGTGAACAGCTCAAGAGCGACGTCGAGGATCTGCTCTCGAGTGCTCTTCTCGCCCGCGGGGCGCGCCGGCGGCCTGGCCATCACTAGATCTTACCTGTCGGCAGGCTGACAGCGCCTCTCATAGGTCCTCCACCTCATCTTCCAGGCCTGGCCGGGCACGCGCGCAGGCGCACCAGTCGATCGTAACGCAGAACTTACTTGACGACCGGCAGGTTTWGCGTTGTCCTTACCGTGCGGCAAGTAACCACACTAGGGAAAGAGGACCGGATGGTCCAGACGATGATCGAGGCCGAGGGCCTCACCAAGCGCTACGGCGAGACCCAGGCGCTCGCCGGGATCGACCTGAGCGTCCCGGCGGGGACGATCCTCGGCGTGCTCGGCCCCAACGGGGCCGGCAAGAGCACCGCCGTCCGGATCCTCACCACGCTGGCGAGGCCGACCAGCGGCTGGGCCAAGGTCGCCGGCCACGACGTGGTCACCCAGGCCGGCGAGGTCCGCCGCCGGATCGGCGTGACCGCGCAGGACGCGACGCTCGACGAGGCGCTGACCGGCCGGCAGAACCTGCGGATGGTCGCCGAGCTCGCCGGCCTGCGCCGCGCCGAGGGCGCCACCCGGGCGGCCGAGCTGCTCGAGCGGTTCGAGCTGACCTACGCGGCCGACCGGCCGGTGCGCGGCTACTCGGGCGGCATGCGCCGGCGGCTCGACCTGGCCGCGAGCCTGGTCGCCAATCCGCCGGTGCTCTTCCTCGACGAGCCGACCACCGGCCTCGACCCGACCAGCCGGGCCAGGATGTGGGACGTCATCCGAGAGCTGGTCGGGCAGGGCACCACCCTGCTGCTGACCACCCAGTACCTCGACGAGGCCGACGCCCTGGCCGACCGGATCGTCGTCATCGACCACGGCCAGATCATCGCGAACGGCACCCCCAGCGAGCTGAAGGGCGCCGTCGGCGGGACCCGGCTCGAGGTGACCCTCACCGCCGCCCACGACGGCGCGGTCGGGGCGCTCGCGCCGCTGGTCGCGGGTCGGGTCGACGTCAGCGCCGACGGCCGGCGGCTGCGGGCCGCGGTCAACGCCGGCGCGGGCGTGGCGACAGCGGTGATCCGCGCGCTCGACGCCGTCGGCGCCGTCGTCGACGACGTCGCGGTGCACCCGCCGTCGCTCGACGACGTCTTCTTCGCGCTCACCCGCACCGGCGCCGCCGCCGCCAGCCAGACATCCGCCGACAGCGCCGACCCCACGGGCAGCGGTAGCGCGGCCGACGCCGGCGAGCCGGCGGCACCCATGCCGCGTACGCCGGCCATGGCCACGGGCCTGCCGGTCGCCACCTACCCCAACAAGATCAACGGAGCCTTGTGATGACCCAGCTCGCGCCGGCGCTCGACGCCGCCCCGAGTCTCCCAACACGGTCCGGGACGTTCTCCCGCCCCTTCCGGGACGTCGCCGTCCTCACCCGACGCAACCTCATCCACATCGCCCGCGAGCCGCTGCAGCTCTCGGACGTCCTGATCCAGCCGGTGCTGTTCACGCTGCTGTTCATCTACGTGCTGGGCTCCGGCATCTCGCTGCCCGGTGGCTCGTACAAGGAGTTCGCGGTAGCCGGGCTCGTCACGCTGAACCTCACCACCTCGGTGATGGGAACCGCCGTCGGGCTCACCACCGACCTGAACACCGGCACGATCGACCGCCTGCGCGCCCTGCCGATCTGGCGGGCGTCGGTGCTGGTGAGCCGCTCGGTGGCGGACATCCTCTCGGCGGTCCTGTGCACGACGATGGTGCTGCTGACCGGGCTCGTCATCGGCTGGCGCCCGCACACCTCGGTGCCCGAGTTCATCGCCGGCCTCGCGATCCCGCTGCTGTTCTCCTATGCGCTGATCTGGGCGACGGCCTGCCTCGGCATGGTCACCGAGGGGCCGGAGAGCGCGCAGGGCATCGGCCTGGTGATCCTCTTCCCACTCGCGATCGTGTCGAACGCGATGGTCCCGACCTCCGGGATGCCGTCGTTCGTCCGCGTCATCGCCGACTGGAACCCGGTCAGTTCCGTCGCCGCCGCGATGCGCCAGCTCTTCGGCAACCCCAACCCGTCGGCCGCGGCGCACGCCTGGCCGATGCAGCACCCGATCGCCGCGGCGATCCTGTGGTCGGTCGCGATCCTGGCGGTGACCGCCCCGCTCGCCGTCCACCTCTACCGCCGCCGCACCACCGACTGACGCCCGGGGCTGACCACCACCCGGGGCCGGCCTCCGGGCGCGCGACGACGCACCGCCGTCGCGCGCCAGGCCGGCCGGCCCAGTCAGGAGGTGGAGGCGCGCAGCGTCGCGTTCTTGCGGCGCATCGACCACATCTGCGGGGAGCGCTCGATCTCGACGCCGAGGTCCCAGGAGACGCCGGGGTTGCCGGTCGAGCGGCGGAAGGAGGCGACCGTGCGGCGGGCGAGCTCCGGGTCCGCCGCCGCGGCCGCGGCAAGGTCGAAGGCCGTCTGGTCGACGGCCGCGTCGTCGACGGCGGTCCAGGCCATGCCGAGCTCGACCGCGCGCGTCCCGGTGATCGTGGCGCCGAACAGGCCCAGCGCGGCGGCGGCCTCCCGGCCGGCCGTCCGCTCGAGCAGCGAGAAGTGCCCGCCGCCCGGGTGCAGGCCGATCCGCAGGAAACCGGACAGCAGCCGGGCGTCGCTGCCGACCACACGCAGGTCGGTGGCGAGCGCGAGGTTCATCCCCGCGCCGACCGCCGCCCCGCGGATCGCGGCGATCGTGGGCGAGCGCAGCTCGCCGACCCGCAGGAACGCCTGGTAGATCGCCTCGATGTTCGTGAAGTTCTCATCCTCGGCCGGGTCCGCGCCGGCGGCGGCGAGCACCGCGCGATCGGCGCCGGCGCAGAACGACGCGCCGCCGCCGATGACGACCGCGCCGACCTTGTGGTCGGCGTCCGCCTCGTCGAGGGCGGCGACCAGCTCGGCCGCCATCGGGAGGGTGAGGGCGTTGCGCCGGGCCGGCGCGTCCAGGGTCACGACGGCGACACCGTCGCTGACCTCGTAACGGATCTCGCTCATGGTCCGTCCTGTCGACGTCGGGAACGGTCTGGGCCCGGGCGGCGGGCGAGCGGTGCCGCCCACCAGTCCCCATCCGTCTGGGAACGCTACCGACGCCGAACGCGACGTGCCTAGCCCAGCGCCGTTGGCTGGGTGACGTGCCTGGCCCAGCGCCGCTAGCCGGGTGCGGCCACCTCGTCCACGAGGCCCCAGCGCAGGGCGGCCGGGGCTTCGAGGAAGACGCCGGTCAGGACCATCCAGGCCGTGCGGCGCCGCCCGATCCGCCGCGTGACGCTGACCGTGCCGCCGGCGCCCGGCACCAGGCCGAGGCGCAGCTCGGGGAGCTGTATCGCGACGTCCGGGGCGGCGACGACGCGGTCGGCGAAGGCTGGGATCTCGATGCCGGCGCCGACGCAGGCGCCGTGGAGGTACGCGACGGTCCGGTGCGGGCAGCGGACGATCTCGGCGCCGGCGCTGGCTCCCGTCCTGACCAGGTGTGCCCTGGCCAGGTCGGGAGCGGTGCCGAACTGGGTGAGGTCGCCGCCCGCGCCGAACGCCGGTCCGGCGGCCGTGAGCGCCACCTCGGTGAGGGTGTCGTCCGCCGAGGCGGCGCGCAGGGCCGCGATGAGCGCGTCGCGGCTCCCCGTGTCGAAGGCGTTGCGGGCCTCCGGCCGGTTGAACGTCAGCACCAGCCGGTCGCCGTCGCGGTGGGTGAGCAGCGGCTGGGCGCTGGGCCGGTGCGCGCGCGGCGGGCGGGCGGCGAGCCAGCGGGCGAAGTCCCCGCCGGCCAGCAGCGTCGAGTACGCCAGCGACTCGGCGACCAGCGCGTCCAACGGCTCGAGCCGCTCGGACATCCGCAGCAGCCCGACGAGCGCCACCGCGGCCTCCGGGTGCTCGCCGGCCGCCCGGGCCAGCGTGGCCACGGCGGCGTCCACGTCGTCGCCCGGCGCCAGCACCTCGGGCAGCAGCACGTCGAGCCCCGCGGCGGCGGGGACCAGCGAGCCTCCCGGGCCGCCGCTCCGGCCGTCACCCGGGCGGTCGGCCCCAGGTCCGACGCCGACGAGCACGAGCGGTGGGCGGCGGGCCGTCAACGCCGCCAGCTCGTCCGGGCGCGCGTCGGCCAGGTCGACGAAGAGGATCGGAGCGGGGAAGACGTCGGCGAGGTCGGCCGGCGACAGTGACCTGACGAGGTCGAGCGCCGAGCCGGCTGGCAGCGCCTGCGCATCCAACGCCGCGGTCACGGCCATACCGTATGCCCGAGGCGCCATGCCCGAGGCGCCGACGTGAGCACGCGCTCGACGCCCACCCGATGGGAGAGTGCCGGGCTCAGGGCGGCGGGCAGGCAGGTGGGCACGCGGACACGCGGACACGCGGGCGAGAACGGCGGGAGGGCGGCGAGGTGGCGGCGAGCGGCGAGCGGGCGGCGCTCCCGGACGTGCTGACGGACTGGGCCGCCGACCTGCGCGCGGGCCGGATCGGGCCCGCCGGCTGGGAGCACGGCGTCGAACCCGGCTGGGCGGCCAGCGGGGCGATGGCGCTGACCGGGCATCCCAGGGCGGCCCCGCTCGGGCTGACCGTGCCGTTCGTGGCCCGGCTCGACGCCGCCCTGGCCGTGATCCGGACGTTGGCCGCCGAGCTGGGGCATCCTTTCGCGGCTCCCGCCGGCGCTCCCCCGCCGGCTGGTGGGCCTCCGTCCGCGCGAGGCTCCGCGACTGCTGCGCCGACTTCGGCCATGCACCCGCCCGCGAGCGCCGGCCAGCTCCTCGGCGAGCGGGCCGCGGCCCTTGGGCTGACCCGCGGCGGTGCCTTCTCCGCCGGCCGCGCCGCCCGGCTGGTCCGCGCCGCCGACGGCTGGCTGGCCGTGAACCTCGCCCGTCCGGACGACGTCGACCTGCTGCCCGCCTGGCTGGAGCGCGACGACCTCGAACCGACCGACGCGGACCTCGCCGACGAGGTCCGCCCGGCTTCGGAGCGTGACCGAGACGGCACGCCGCCGACATGGGCACGGCCGTGGGACGCGCTCGCCACCGTCGTCGCCGACCGGCCGGTGCGGGTGCTCACGGAAAGGGCCGAGCTGCTGGGGCTGCCGGTCGCACTGGTCGTCGACCCGGCGAAGGCGGCGGCCGACGCCCAGGCACTCGCCAGGGGCCAGCGGTTCCCGTTCGCGCCCTTCCTCGTCGACGGCCGTCCGCCGGACGCCCCCGCGGGCGGCGCTGGCGCCGGCGGCGACCGCGGCGGCGGGTTCACCGTCATCGACCTGTCCTCGCTGTGGGCCGGGCCGCTGTGCGCGCACCTGCTCGGGCTCGCCGGTGGCCGGGTCGTCAAGGTCGAGGGCGCGGGCCGGCTCGACGGCGCCCGCGAGGGACCGGGCGCGTTCTACGACCTGCTGCACGCCGGGCACGCCAGCGTCACCGTCGACCTGCGCCGCGCCGACGGCCGGGCCGCGCTGGTGCGGCTGATCGAGGGCGCGGACGTCGTCCTGGAGGCATCCCGCCCACGTGCCCTCGACCAGCTTGGCATCGACCCGGCCGCCCTGATCGCCCGTAACCCGCGCCTGACCTGGGTGAGCATCACCGGCTACGGCAGGACCGGGCCGTGGCGGCAGCGGCCGGCCTTCGGCGATGACGCGGCGGCCGCGGCGGGCGCGGTCGCCGTCGACGCGGCCGGCGCTCCCGTGTTCCTCGCCGACGCGGTCGCGGACCCGGTCACCGGCGTCCTGGCCGCCGCCGCCGCGCTCGCGAGCCTCGCCGCCGGCGGCGGCCACCACGTCGACATCGCCCTGCGCGAGGCCGTCGGCTCGCTGCTGGCCGGCCGTCCCGACCTGCCGGGCCACGACCCGGCCGCGCCCGTGCCTCCCGGCGCCGGGACGGCGCCCTTCGTCGTCGCCGCGCCGCGCCTGCGGGCCCCGGCCGGCCGGGCCGCCCCGCCCGGCCACGACAACGCCCGCCTGCTGGGCGTCCCGGCCGCCGGCGAGCAGCCGTGCTGATCGTCAACGCGGAGATCGACGGCCGGGGCGGCCGGGCGGTGCGCATCGACGGCGGGCTCGTCACCGCCGCCGGCGGCGTAGGCGGCGACGGCGACGGCTGGGAGGGCCTGCGCGCGCGGCCCGGAGAGGAGGTGGTCGACGCGCGCGGCGGAATGCTGCTGCCCGGGCTGCACGACCACCACATCCACCTGCTGGCGCTCGCCGCGCTCGCCGCGTCGGTGCCCGCCGGCCCGCCGGCGGTGCGGGACGCGACGGAGCTGGCCGGCGCGCTGCGAGCGGCGGCAGCGGCCGTACCGCCCGGCCGCTGGGTGCGGGCCGTCGGCTACCACGAGTCGGTCGCCGGCGACCTCGACCGCCACACGCTCGACCGGATCGTCGCCGACGTGCCCGTACGCGTGCAGCACCGCTCCGGCGCGCTGTGGGTCCTCAACTCGGCCGCCCTCGCGGCGCTGCGCGTGCCCACCGGGCACCCGGCCGGCGGACGCGCGGCCGGCGGGCACACGGCCGGCACGCGTCTGGCCCGCGGGCGCACCGCCGGTGATGACGCCGCGGCCGGCCTGCCGGCAGACGGCCGCTTCTTCCGGGAGGACGACCGGCTCGGCCGGCTGCTGGCCGCGGCGGGCGTCGGCGGCGTGGTGGAACGGGCGGACCTCGCCGCCGTCGGCGCCCGGCTGGCCGGCCATGGCGTCACCGGCGTCACCGACGCGACCGCCACCACCGGCCCGGCCCAGGTCGCGACGCTGCGGGCCGCCGTCGGGGATGGGTCGATCCCGCAGCGCCTGGTGCTGACCGGTCCGCCCGACCTGACCGCGTCGCCGCTCCCTCCCGGCGGGGACGCGCCCCGCCGCCCCATGATCTGGTGGGATCCTCGGAGCTCTGGCACGGAGAAATCCACCAGATCATGGAACAGCGGGGCCACCCGGATCGGGTTCGGCCCGGTGAAGATCGTGTTGGACGACGGGCAGCCGGTCGACCTGGACGAGCTCGCGGCGACGGTGCGGGCGGCGCGCGCGCGGGGGCGGCGGATCGCGGTCCACTGCGTGACCCGGCTGCAGCTCGCGCTCGCGCTCGCCGCGCTGGACGCGGGTGGCGGCGCGCTGCCCGGCGACCGGATCGAGCACGCGGCGGTGCTACCGCCCGACCTCGCCAGGCCGGTCGCCGACGCCGGCCTGACCGTGGTCACCCAGCCGCACTTCCTCGCCGAGCGCGGGGACGCCTACCTGCGCGACGTCGAGCCGGACGACCTGCCCTGGCTGTACCGGTGCGCCGGCCTGCTCGCCGCCGGCATCCCGCTGGCCGCCGGCACGGACGCCCCGTTCGGCGGCGCCGACCCGTGGGCCTCGATGCGGGCCGCCGTGCGCCGCCGGGCACCATCCGGGCAGGTCATGGGCCCGGACGAGGCGCTGTCCCCGGCCCGGGCGCTCGCCCTCTACCTCGGCGACCCGGCCGACCCGGGCGGTCCGCCGCGCCGGGTCGTCCCCGGCGCGCCAGCCGACCTGTGCCTGCTCGCCCAGCCCACCAGGGCGGTGCTCGCCGACCTCGACCCCGGCCCGGCCGTCCTCACCCTGGTCGCCGGCGCCGTCGTCCACCACGCCGACTGACCTCCTGCCGGCTGGCCCCCTGCCGACCGCCGACTGATCGCCGGCCGGCCGCCGGGTGGTCGGTGACTGGCCGCTGACCGGCCGCCAAGCCGGCCCGATGTCCGACACCTCCCGGCGTCGCATACCGGTTGTTCTGCGGCGTTCCCAGACAGGTCGGCTGCCGGACACCAGTAGGACACGTAAAGTCCATGTCATGGTCAACGGCTTCCCGCTGCACGGCCCACGATCGGCCGCGCGGCGGCTGGGCCCCGCCGGCGCCATCCTCCTCGAGGCGGGCGGGCGCGCTGCCCGGCCGGGCGCCGCCCCCGCGCGGCGGGCTCGGGCCGCTGTGCGCGCGCGCCACCACCGGTTCGTGCGCCTCCTCGACCCGCCGGGGCCGCATGGCCGCGCGACCGAGGTCAGCACCCTGCCCGGCGCGCTGCGTCGCTTCCTGGAGCATCCGCGCCCGCCGGTGCTGATCGGCGTCGTCGCGACGCTCGGGGCCGCGCGCGCCGCGCGCGGTGACTTCCGCCGGTCCGACGCGGTGGTCGCGGTCGGTGCCGTGGCGGTGCAGCCCTTCGTGGAGTGGGCGATCCACCGCTTCGTGCTGCACGCGCAGGCGCAGGGGCGGTACGGCCGTGCCGCCTACCGGGCAGCCGGCTGGGGACACGCCCAGCACCACCGCGACCCGGCGAACCTGAACTCGATGTTCATGCGGGGGCAGGACATGCTCGGCGCCGGCGCGGTCGCGCTCGCGGCCGGCGCCGTCGGCTCACCGCGGCTGGCCACCGGGATGTTCTGCGTCGGCGCGGCGGTGCTCGCCTACGACTGGACGCACTTCCTGATCCACACCCGCTACCAGCCCCGCTCGGAGTTCTACCGGCGGGCGTGGCGCAACCACCGGCTGCACCACTACCGCAACGAGCGCTACTGGCTGGGCGTCACGTCCCCGGTCGCCGACGCGGTGCTGCGCACCAACCCGGCGCGGGACGCCGTCGCCGTCTCCCCCGCCGCCGCCAGCCCGGAGGTCCATCCCCCGGACGGCGGCCGGCCGCGCGCCGGCGCCTCGCCGAGGACCGCCGGCGCCGCCGGTCAGGGGTAGCTAGCTACATCCCGGTCTTGCGGAAGTCCCAGCTAACGATCTTCTCTGGGACGAGCTTCAGCCAGGCGTGCCGGCCGTCGTAGTGGAACTTTCCGTTGCCGTACTTGTCACCGAACAGCCGCTCGGGCTCGGCGAGCAGGTCGGCGGCGGCCGCGTCGCCGGTGCGGGGAACCTCGCCGACGACGCCTACGTGGCCGATCAGCTCGACACCGCGTAGCTCACCGAAGCCGTGGCCGGTGTCGATGATGACCGACACCCGCGGGTCACGGTTGAGATCCGTCCAGCGCTGGCTCTTGACGATGCTGTTCAGCCACAACGCCGACCCGTCCCACACGAACCACAGCGCCGAGGTGTGCGGGGCGCCGTCGGCCCCGACCGTCGAGACCCGACAGGTCCGCTCCTCGGCCAGAAACGCGTCGATCTCGGCGGGCGTCATCGCTATCCGCCGCCCACGCCGCTGCTGACGCGGGGCGGTCCCGGGCGCCGAGCCTTCCGCCGTGGTGTCGACACTCATCGTCGTCCCATCCCTTCGTCGACCGCCGGCCGGTGCCACCGGCGCGTGGGAGGTTTCGTTCCCATTGGCGAGAATAGTGCTCTCACCAGCGCGGGCGCGCGGCGCGGCGCCCCGCGGACGCCCCGCGGGGCTGGGCCGGCAGGGACCCGAATCACGACGTCCTAACGCGCGGGGGCGGGCTCCTGGGCGGCTGGCAGTGTCGGCGGCGGTGCGGGCGTCGATGTCATCCGCTCGAGCGCCCACTGGCGCAGGGTCGCCTTGGCGACCTTCTCGAGGGTGGCGCGGGGCAGCGCGTCGACGACATGGACCGCGCGCGGCACCTTGAAGTCGGCGAGCGAGGCCTGGCAGCACGCGACGATCTCGGCCGCCAGCGCGTCGTGGTCGTCGCCGGCCGCGTCGGTGACGGTCACGAACGCGACCGGGACCTCCTGGCGGACGGGATCCGGCCGGGCGACGACGGCGGACTCGCGCACCCTGGGCACGGTGTTGATGACCCGCTCGATCTCGGCGGCGGCCACGTTCTCGCCGCTGACCTTGAGCATGTCCTTCGACCGGCTCGAGAAGCGGATCGCGCCGCTCGGCAGCAGCGTCACCTCGTCGCCGGTCCGGAAGTAGCCGTCCTCGTCGAAGGCGGCGGCGGTGGCGGCCGGGTCGCCGAGGTAGCCGGCGAACAGCGACAGGCCGCGCACCCCGCCGACGCGCAGCTCACCGGTCTCGCCGCCGGCGGCGTCCCGGCCGTCGGCGAGCCGGATCCGCACGTCGTAGCCGGGGGCCGGGCGCCCGATCGTCCGGGGTTCCGGCTCGGGTGCGTCCGGCTCCCCGATGACGACGGTGGTGACGACCTCGGTCATGCCCCAGGCGCTGAACAGCCGCAGGCCGAACAGCCGCTCCAGCTCGGGCATCTCGAGGCCGAAGATCCAGCTGCGGTAGGTGTGCTCCGCCGGCACCGGCATCCGCGGCAGAACCTGGATCATGATGCCGACCAGGCCGGTGACCGTGCAGGCGTTGCGGATCGAGGTGTCCCAGAACCGGCTGGTGGAGAACTTCGGCACCAACACGACCGTCCCGCCGACCCACAGCGTCGGCAGCATCTGCCAGGTCAGGGCGTGGGTGTGGAACAGCGGCGCGAAGACGAGCATCCGGTCGTCGTCGCGCAGCTTCCAGTGCGCGGCACCGGTGCGCGCCGCCCACAGCGCGTTGGCGTGCGTGTAGAGGACGGCCTTCGGCCGGGCGGTGGTGCCGGAGGTCAGCTGGACCGACAGCGGCGTCGCCGGGTCCGGCGGGCGGGCCACCGGCAGCGCGGCCGGGTCGCCGCGCAGGTCCGGGACGAGGCCGGTGGCCGGGTCGAGCAGGACGCGCCAGCGAAGGCCGGCGGCCGTGGGGCCGTCGGCGAGGCCGAGGCGCGGGTCGGTGACGATGCCGACGGCGCCGACCAGGCCGGCGGCGTGCGCCAGCTCGTCCTCGACGTAGCGGGTGTTCACGTCGACGGCGATCGCGCCGAGGCGGGCGCAGGCGAACCAGACGTGCAGGAAGGCCGGGYTGTTGTCCAGGTGCAGGATGACGGCGTCGCCGGGCCCGACACCGCGGGCGGCGAGCCCGGCGGCGGTCGCCTCGACGTCGTGGGCGAACTCGGCGTAGGTCCAGGTCGCCCCGACGCCGTCCGGCGGGTCCCAGACCAGGAACGGGTGGTCGCCGCGGCGGGCGGCCCGGTCCGCCAGCAGCGCGGGGACGTCCATCGCGACGAACGGGTGCAGCGGCGGCAGCACGATGTTCCGGGCGTCGATGTTCTGGGCGTCGACGTTCCGGGCGTCGATCCCGGTCTCCCGCCCGTCCGTTCGCGCGCCGGTGATCGCCTCCGGGGTGTCGCCGCTCGCCACCAGTTCAGCCCTCCTCTGGGACGACGCCGCGTAACCCGTCGGCGCCGAACACCGAGCCGAGCAGCGGGGAGAAGTCCGGCCCGCGGCGCAGGCAGTGCCCGCCGTCGATGTTGATCACCTGACCGGTGAGCCAGGTCGACTCCGGGCCGACGAGGAAGCGGATCAGGTCCGCGACGTCCTCCGGCTCGCCGGGCCGGCCCAGCGGCGTGCAGCGCATGTAGTCGTCGAGCACCTCCGGCATGGCGAAGATCGTCTCGACGAGGTCGGTGCGGATAAGGCCGGGGCGCACGCAGTTGACCCGGACGCCGCTCGCGCCGAGCTCGTCGGCGGCGAGCTGGCACAGGTGGTCGACACCGGCCTTGGAGACGCCGTACGGGCCGAACCAGCGATGGGTGTTGCTGGCGGCGATCGAGGACACCCCGACGATCGAGCCGCGCCCGGCGCGGGCCATCGGGCGGGCACCGTACTTGATGGCCAGCAGCGTGCCGGTGATGTTGAGATCCACCGTCTCGCGCCACTTGGCGACGTCGACCTGGGTGAGCGGGCTGATGACGTTGTTGCCGCCGGCCACGGCGACGACGGCGTCCAGCCCGCCGGTGATCTCGCAGGCGGCCGCGACGGCGGCCGCGACGTCCTCCTCGACGGTGACGTCCGCGACCAGGCGGCGGATCTCGGCGCCCGGGGCGGCGGCCGGCTCGATCTGCTTCACCGCGTCGTCGAGCCGGCTCGCGGTCCGCCCGCAGATCAGCACGTTCGACCCGTCGGCCGCGAGGCGGCGGGCGACCGCGAGGCCGATCCCGCCGCCACCGCCCGTGACCAGCGCCGTCGTGCCTTCCAGCGGTCGGGCGCCTTCCAGCGGTCGCGTGCCTTCCATGGGCCCGGGCGCAGCCATCGGCGTTCTCACGTCTCCCGTCGTCACAGTTGGTTTGTCGGCGATGGCGATGCCCGCGGACGGCCTGGAAGCGGACGGCCCGGAAGTGAACGGCCTAGAAGACCAGCGCGCCGCGCAGGATGCGGCCGGCCTCCAGGTCGGCGTAGCCCTCGTTGACCTGGTCGAGGGAGTACGTCTTCGTGACCAGCTCGTCGAGCTTCAGGATCCCGGCCCGGTACAGGTCGAACAGCTTCGGGATCTGCACCCGCGGGCTCACCGAGCCGTACACGGTGCCGCGGAGCTGCTTGTTCATCATCGCCATCATGAACAGGTTCATGTCGACCTGACCCTGCGCCATCGGCGCAACCGACGTGACCACGCAGGTGCCGCCCTTGGCGGTGAGCGTCAGCGCCGGCTCGAGCAGGCTGCCGAGCATGACGCCGAACGTGCAGATGACGACGTCGCACATCGCGCCGCCGGTGAGCGGACCCGTCCCGGCGATCGCCTCGTCCAGCGACGAGAAGGTATGGGTCGCGCCGAAGCGCAGCGCCTGCTCTCGCTTGAACTCCACCGGATCGACGCCAATGATCTTGGCCGCTCCGGCGATCTTCGCGCCCTGCACGGCGTTGATGCCGATGCCACCGACGCCGAGAACGGCGACGGTGTCGCCCGGGCGGACCTCGCCGCGGTTGACGGCGGAACCGAACCCGGTCGCCACGCCGCAGGAGACCAGCGCGACGGCGGTCCACGGGATGTCCCGGTCGACCTTGATGACGGACGACTCGGCGAGCAGCTGGTACTCGGCGAACGCGCCGAGCTGCGTGTAGCGGGCGACGGGCGTGTCACCGTACCGGTGGGCCACCCGGCCATCGGTGATCATTCCGAGGTCGAACAGCTTCGCCCCCACGTCGCACAGGTAGGCCCGCCCGGACCGGCAGGGCTGGCACTGCCCGCACGACGGGACGAACGACATCGCGACATGGTCACCGGGGGCGACCGACGTGACCCCCTCGCCGACGGCGACGACCTCACCGGCACCCTCGTGGCCACAGACGACCGGATAGTGCGGCATCGGCATGTCGCCGGTGCGGGCGTGCTCGTCGGAATGACACAGGCCGGTCGCGCGCAGCTGGATGAGAACCTCGCCGGCCCGTGGGTCGTCCAGCTCGATGGTCTCGATCTTGTAGTCCTGACCGGGGCCGAACAACAGCGCCRCTCGTGTGCTGACCATGCCAGCCGTCCTCTCATGAGCCGTCCGACCGCGCGTGTCACCGGCGCGGCTTCCCGCACTCCCGCGCGGCCCGTTCCGGCGCCCGGCCTGGTCCGGCGGGGCAGTTGGTCTCATACCCCGGAGCGCGATCGGGTAGATCATTGCGCGGTCGGAAACCCGGTGCCGTGGGAGTCTGACGGTTAGTCAGAATGACGCACCCCGCCATCAGGCGCGACCAATCTCCTCAGACGGGCTCACGCGGGCTCGCCGACCGCACGCGCCATGCCAACCAGCACCTCCCGACAAGTTCACATATTGTCTTCAATATCCAATCTTAGTTTGGGATCCGCGGCAAGGAGACATCCCGATGGACGGCAACGCGGGCAACGTGGGGGGTGCGGCTACCGGCGCCGCTGGGCGGGCTGGCGCGGCACGCCCGCCGGAGGGCGACTGGCTCGGCACCCCCTACCTGYGGTTCGAACGCCGGGGCAGCCTCGCCGTCTGCGCCGTGGACCGGCCGAAGGCGCGCAACGCGATGACCGMGTCGATGTACTTCGGCGTCCGCTACGCCGTCGACCTGGTCAACCGTGACCCGGACCTCGCCGGCCTGCTGATCACCGGTACTGGCGACGTCTTCATCCCCGGCGGCGACCTCGGCCACAACGCGCCGGACGACTGGGGCGGTCCGATGCTCTTCGGCATGGACAACACGCCGTTCGACGCGGTCCGCCACTCCCGCAAGCCGGTGGTCAGCGCCGTCAACGGCATCGCCCAGGGCGGCGGCCTGCTCATCGCGATCATGTCCGACCTCGCCGTCGCCAGCGACCGGGCCACCTTCCGCGCCCCGGAGGTCTACCGCGGCATCGCCGACACCGGCTACGCGCAGTATCTGCCCGCCCAGATCGGCCCAGCCCGGGCGAAGGACATGCTTTACACGGGCCGCGTCGTTACCGCCGCCGAGGCGCTCGACTGGGGCCTGGTCGCCCGGGTCGTTCCGCACGACGAGGTCATGGACGCCGCGCTGGAAGGCCTACGGGCCTGCTGCCGAGGCGGCCCGGAGGCCCGCGCCGACGTCAAGCGCGTCATCGGCACCCACTACGGGACCTACGACCGCATGACCATGGACAAGAGCGTTTTCGGGTCCGAGGCCCGCGAGGGCTGGCTCGCCTTCTCCGAACGCCGCGACCCCGCCTGGGTCCCAGCGGACCTCCGCACCGGCGGCCGTCTCTAGTGTTCCCCGTCAGAAATCTCGCTGGCCAGGTTTGCCTTGTTGTTGGCTGCCGATGGGTTGATCTTGGTGAGGTAGTCGGCGAGGGAGGCGAGGATCTCGTCGGCGGTCTTGGTCCAGGTGAAGGGCCGGGGGTCGCGGTTCCAGGTGTCGATCCAGGTGYGGATGTCGGTCTCGAGGGCCTGGACGGAGGTGTGGACGCCTCGGCGGATGAGCTTGTCGGTGAGCAGGCCGAACCAGCGTTCGACCTGGTTGATCCAGGAGGAACCGGTCGGGGTGAAGTGGACGTGGAAGCGGGGRTGGCGTTCCAGCCAGATCCTGATCTCGGGGGTGTTGTGGGTGGCGTAGTTGTCGCAGACCAGGTGCACGTCCAGGCCTGCCGGGACGGCCTTGTCGATCGAGACCAGGAATTTGCGGAACTCGATGGCGCGGTGGCGGCGGTGCAGTTCCCCGATGACGGTGCCGTCGGCGATGTTGAAGGCGGCGAACAGGCTGGTGATGCCGTGGCGCAGGTAGTCGTGGGTGCGCCGCTCGGGCATGCCGGGCATCATCGGCAGGACCGGC
>NZ_MBLN01000064.1:0-225986 GCF_001854645.1 Pseudofrankia sp. EUN1h
TGGCGGTGACGCCGTCCGCGCGGATCTGTGGCCCGAACCGGACAACGTGCGCTGGTTCGTCGTCCGGGCCGATCGCGTCGAGCGCGTCATCCCACGAGACCAGCTCCGCCCCGGTGACCGGATCGACGTAGCTGCCGGCCTGCTCGTCCCACGTCGGCAACCCGGGACCGTCTGGCGCGTAGATGGGCGCGTCGGTAGCCGGCCACCACACCTGGTGGTAAGTCGCGGTCGCGACCTGGCGCAGGACGACGCGGGAAACGGTTCCGCGGAACGCGGCATGAAGATGCGGGGCGAGCCGGCGCTGTGGTTCCAGGACTGCGAAGTACTGGACGTCCCAGCCGACGGCGCGGCGCAGGTTCTGCCAGAACCGGTCGATGAGCTTCGGGAAGTGGATCGCGTCCCGCGCCGCTCGCCGGTAGTCATACGAGTCCGGATCGACAGGCGTTCCGTCGGTCAGGACCCTGCCGTAGGTGTCGCAGGTCAAGGTCAGGAACATCGACGGCCGCCAGGCCGTGCCGTCCGGCGCGCTGTACGTCCGGCCGACGGTGCGCTTGTCGACGGGCAGCCGGGGCAGGTCCGCGGCATCCTGCCGCCGCCGGGTCGAGCGGGTCCGCCGTGGCCGTTCCCGGTTGTCCGGCGCAGCCTTGCCGCGGACGCCGAGTTCGGCGAGGGCTTCGTCGACATGGCCGATCACCCCGTCGATGTCAGCGACATTGGCCGCGTCGCCGGCCTGTTCGGATTCTTTGCGGAGGGCTTCGAGGTCGGCGCGGAACCGGCCGAGGTCCTTGGCTTCGTCCGACGGCGGGTCAGGGTCGGGCAGCGGTTCGTCGTCGAGGTGCCATCCGGCCTTGCACTGCGCCATCCGCAGCCGCCGCGCCCGCTCGGCACACGGCGGGCATTTGGACGCCAGGGTGGCGCCGCAGGGGGCGGGGACGATGGTGGTCTCGCCGGTGTCGAGGTCGACGCGGCGCAGCGCCACCGGCCGCACGCAGACGCCCTCTTCGACAGCGACCGCTTCGACGACGTGACGGGCGAGTGGCTGGCGCATCCGGGCCAGCCGGGAGCCAGGCCGCGGCTCCTCGTCCGCCGGATCGACCGGGCCGAGCTCGGCGTCGTCCTGGTCCACGGCGTTCACCGATCGGTCCACGGGTCGCCGTACTCGGTCAGGTCAGGAACCCAGCCGTCCGCCCGACCGCGGGGAGCGGAGCGCCGGCCGCGCGTCTTGGGCCGTGACCACGAGAGCCGCCGCCGCCGGACCGGAGGGTCGAGGCCGAGGACATCCCCAAAGCCACGGGCCCGAAGAATCTCCACCACGTCCGGCCAGACAGCGGGCGCCGATAGCTGCGGACGCGGCGGCACCGCCGGCAGTTCCAGCAGTTCTGGTGTCCAGCCCGTGACCGGGACGCGGTAGCGGTCGACCGTCCGCCGGATCTCACCGTCGTCCGGGAAGGACGCCCGGACCCGGACCGGTTCGGCGCCGCCGTCCTTGGCGACGTAGCCCGTGCCCTGGAGGTCGACGGGGATGTCCTCGCAGCGGGCGCCCTTCTCATGCGCACCGGCGCCGAGGACGAGGTCGACCTGCTCGGCTTCGACCAGGCGCAGCGCGACCCGAACCGGGAACAGGTCCCGGAACGGCAGCGTCTCCTTGCGCGGGTCCTGGACCGCGGCCACCACGACCACGCCCGGCGCCCGCCCCTGCGACAGCAGCAGCGGTAGCGACGCCGACAGCCGCTTCTTCAGATCGCGGTCGGTCACGTAGGCGGTGAGTGCGGCGATCTCGTCGACGACGACCACGATCAGCGGGTCGCCCACGGTCGGCACATGGAGCCGGGACACACCCCGCAGCCCGTCGGCGCGGGACTGCATGCGGGCTACCGCGTCGTCGAGGAGATCGGCGATGGAGGGCAGGTCGTAGGCGAACCGGGCGAACATCGCCGCCCCGGACGCCATCTCCATCCCACCCTTGGGATCACACACCCACAGTTCCGCGAGTCCGGCGGAGACGGCCGGACCCAGGGCGCGGATCAGCGACCACAACACCGAGCCCTTGCCCGCTCCGGTGGCACCGGCGACCAGGACGTGCGACCCGCGTAGCGGCAGCAGCCACGGCGCGCCATCCTCGCGACGGCCGAGGGGCAGGTTCTCGAGATCGCCCGGAGCGTTCGGCCCGTCGAGCGGCGCCGGGGGCACGACGGTGTCCAGCGGGTCGCGGCGGTAGAAGTCGACCCAGACGAACCCGACCCGCTCCGCACGAACCCGGCACGCCCGCGCCCGGTAGATGTGCCGCAGCGCCTCGGCCTGCTCCGCCCAGACGTCGGGAGTCTGCCCGGGCAGCAGCTCCACCCGCAGCGACTCCACCGCGGCCGAGGCGCGGAAGCCGCGGATACGCGGGAAATACTCGTCGAATGTCACCCGCTCCGCGTTCGACGCGGGGATCTGAATCGCCAGGCCGCAATGCACCGTCGCCGCCCGCCACCTGCGGCGGTAGACAGCAACGAGCCGGATCCGGCCCCAGGTCCACCGGGCCGCCCGGTCGAACGAGCACCGATGCACCAGCCGCCAGACCACGGCGACCAGCACCACCGCGCCGGCCAGCACGCCGAGGCCGAGCAGACCCGTGCTCCGGTAGAAGCCGGTCAGAAGGACCAGCACGGCGACGGTGGACGGGTGCCGCACGAGCAGCAACACGAACCGGCCACACAACCGAGCGACCAGACCGGCGAGCACCGCCCACAACGGCACGCGAATCTTGTCGTGGCGCGCAGGTAGGGACGGGATGCGGCGGTCCCCGTTGATTCTGGGCATGACGAATACCACCCGTTTCACGGCAGGGCAAAGCCAGGGCAAGGAAACGTGAAAGAAAGACAGCAGGCCCCGGAACGCCGGCGGCTAGAAAACCGACGCCCCGGGAATCCTGCGAGAAAGCGCGACTATCAGGCCGCGCGCGAAACCGGCGGAATCGTCAGGCTGGAGGTCTCGTCGCCGTCGGTGTCCGAGTGCGCGGTGAAGTGCTGGCAGTTCTCGGCGAAGCGGGCCACCGCGTCCGCCAGGTCCCGGGCGAATCGCAGCGCGGTCGGGTCCAGGTCGTGCGGCGACAACGCGATCGTGACCGTGACGTCCCCGGTCGAGAGACTCAGGATCGGCGACCGCTCGTCATAGGTGTAGAGCGAGACCGATGCCCCGGCGCAGACCGCCAGATGCGCCGACAGCCGCGTCGGCGACGGGCGCTTGCTGTTCACGCCGCCGCTCCCTGGGAACGGCGAGCCGGCAGCGGAGTCGCCGGCCGCAGACCCGAGGCCCGCAGCGCGAACATCTGCCGCGGACGCGACCCGTTCGTGTCCACCCACGGAATCACCAGTAGCCCCACCAGCTCTACCGGCCGGAACGGTGTACCCGGGATCGGGTCCGGCGGCACCGGCGCCACCTCCGCCGCGATCTTCACCTTCAGCTCCGCCGACCGCGCCGTCGGATCCGCATCCATGACCCGCACCGCCCAGAGCCGAACGCCGGTCTCCTTGTCGAGCTCCTGCGGATCCGGCGCACCGGCCCGCATCTTCTCGAAGTCGTTCGACGCCTCCACACCCAGCACGTACGCACCGTTCGGGAACACGTCCCCAAACGCCACCGGAATCCTGCGAGGAATCGCCACCGCGCCACACCTCCATGGGAATCGCCCCCGCCCGGCCGATCCGGGCGTATCGGGACGTCCCCACGATGCGCCGCTCGCCGAGCGCTCGTCGAGCGGATATCCAATGGTTGGATAGCGCCTTTAGATGGAATGCGGTTGGTACTGTCGTGCCGTTCCCGAAATCCATCCGAAGCGATATGTTTGCTTCGTGGCAAACGATGACAGGCGACGGGTTCCACCGCGCGAGGACTGGCGAGCCGTCGCCGCCACCCTCAACGCGAGGATGGCCGTCCGCCGCGTCGGTCAGCAGGAGCTCGCGGAACTCGCTGGAGTGTCGGTCGCGACGCTGCGCGTCTTGCAGCATGGGGCGGGCGGTCGCCGCGTCCAGGACGCCACGTTGGCGGCGGTGTGCCGCGCGCTGGGCTGGCCGACGGACTACCTGCGCCGTGTCCTGCTCGGCGAGCCCCTGCCCAGCGCCCCCGACACGCCCGGCAGCGTCTCCCCCGACGCCCAGGACGAGATCCTGGCCGTTCTACGGCGCATCGAGGCTCAGGTCGAGCAGATCGCCCGCCACCTGAGCCCGGCTTCACGCTGACCGCCCACCGCGGAGTGCGAAGATCGTTGCTGCCGGCTGGTAACGACGAGGGCCGGACCCAGCGGGAAGCGAGTCCCGGCAGGTCCGGCCCGTCAGCCGTCCAACAGTGATGATGTTCTACGACGTCACAAGCGCTGATCGGCTGCTCGGCGGCCGTGAAATGGTCCCGGTCAGCGCGCGCCGCAACGCGCGGAGCGCATCCGCCTGCCCGGCCGCAAACGCCGCCCGTTCGGACGCCGTGGTGTACCGCTCACCAGCGGACAACCCGTCTGGGCTAACCGGCCCGACGAGCATCCCGCCGTGCTCGACAACCTGCTCCACCAGGGAGTTCAGCAGGTCCCCGCGTGACGGCGTCGCGTTTCCGGGCCGGTAGACGAGGACCAGGTCGACGTCGCCGAAGGCTTCGACGAACTCCAGCCCTGCCGGAAGCCGAACGATCTGGTCATATAGCTCCGCCAGGTCCGACCCGGACCCGACGACCAATGCCCAGTCCTCTCCGGCCCAGGGCGCTGCCGCTTCATCGGACCTTCCCTGTCGACCCGCGGCGACTCCAACACCATTCGCACGGGCCGTGTCGGTCGTCGAGACGCCGAGGCCGCCCCCTCCGTCCTCACGCTCCGCCTGATCCTGCGTCATCCGCGTCCCTCCGCTCCACTCACCGATCGTTGTCGACACCCGCCACGTCGGGCGCCGTTGACCGCGTGGCGGGGTCGACGGCAGCCTTGCGCCGATCGACGAGCGCGAACAGGTACGGCGATGGATAGCGGCAGTGGATAATGCGACGAACAGTGCAGGACCGCTCACAGCTTCGGCCGCTGTCCCTCTCAGGAGCCGTGACCATGACTCCAGCCCGCCCCGCGCCCACGCCGCCGCCCGACCTCTGGGACCGCCCAGAGATGGCGAAGGCCCTGGCAGATCGCGACATGGGCCAGGTTCTCAAGATCTATCAGCGATGGACCGGCGCGTCCCAGACCCAGCTTGCGCGCATGGTCAACGTCGGACAGCCGACGATCAGCGGAGTCATCCAGGGCAAGCGCCGAGTCGAAAGCCTGTCGCTCTTCGAGCGCTTCGCAAGCGGTCTGGGCATCCCACGCGCCCGTCTCGGCCTGTCCGACAACGGTCCCCTGCCCTCGGCCCCGGCCAACGCCTCGGCACCAAGCCCGGCGGTAGGCGTCTCGTCCGACTCTGCCGACGAGCGGGACGACGCCCAGGTGCCAGCCGGCGACATCGAGGACCGGCGACTCACGATCGACATCGAGGTTGCCGAAGACGGCTGGGCGACGCTCACCTATCAGCGCGAGCTATACAACGGCACGGCGACGCCGCTCACCCGCCTGAGCCAGGAACTGTGGTTCGAGACGACCAACGGCCCGTTGAAGATCGAGCCGCTACCGTCCCCGGACCGGAACGTTCTCATCCAGCGGATACATGACACGCCGCTCAACGCCCGCTTCGCCTGCCAGATCTTCCCGGCCATCCAGCCGGGCGAGTCTGCCGAAATCGGCTACCGGAGCACCGGCGGACGATTCGTCTACGACCACTACTGGCGCCAGGCGATCCCCCGGCCGACTGGGCTGTTCGTGATCCGGCTACGCCACCACGGCGTGACGACGTTGGCCCGCTGCTCGGCGAGCGAGGACAAGCCGGACGGCTCGGAGATCTCCGCAACCGAGAGTCTTTCGTGGGACCGGGACGGAGATGACGTCGTGATCGAGCTGACAAGGCGTGACCTACGCCCGAACCAGGCCGTGACGTTGAGATGGGATCGCGCGCATGCGTCTACGTGACGAGATCGAGCAGACGATCAGGGCCTGGGACGCGTACGAACGTGCGCGGGGAACGTCCCCGATCATCGACTTCGACTGTGCTCCTGTCTCTGGTGCGGCCGAGGCCGCGCCGAGCCGGCTGGACGTCTATCACCGGCTCACCGTCTTGCACGAGCAGGCCGACCGAGACGGCGACCGGGCGTGCGCCGTGCAGCTTCGCGCGCACCTTGCCTACCTCGGCGCCCTCCTCGGCGAACGCCCCGGGCTCGACGGGTACCTCTCGGCGACCCAAGGATGCCCGGCGTCCGGCTGGTCCGAGGAGTACATCGTCGAAGTCGGCGACCGCGCCCGCCGCGCCCTGGCCGACCTCGGCGTGCCGTGGGACGCGACCACTGCCGACTTCCTCAACAACGTCGAGGGGCCGGTCGATGCGAACGACGCTGGCGAGCTGATCCGAGCCGCCGCCCACGATGCTGAACCGAGAATTCGAGAGTTGGCCCACGCGAACGCGCCGTACACGCTGACGATCGAGACTGCCGAGGTCGACGCCTACTGGGCCTACTGGCTCGACGGCGTGGGCCAAGACGCGCGGCTACGGTTCAACCTGCGCACCGTCAGCTTCACCAAAGTCCGAATCCGCCAGTTCGCCCAGCACGAGATCCTCGGACACGCGCTCCAGTGCGCCAGCTACGCCGCAGGGGCAGACGACGCGGACTGGCCGCGCCTGCTCTCGGTGCACCTGCCCTATCAGGTGCTCCTCGAAGGTCTCGCCCAGGCAATGCCGCTGTTCCTCACTCCCGACGACGCGCCCCTGGTCGCCCGCGTCCGCCTGGACCACTACCTCCAGCTCGTCCGCACCGAGCTACACCGCGCCATCAACGACGGCGCGACCATCGCCGACTGCGCCGCGCACGCCCGCGCCCGCGTCCCCTTCTGGAGCCCCGCGACGATCGGCGACGCACTCACCGATCGTGGCAACGATCCCCAGCTACGCACCTACCTGTGGGCCTACCCCGCGGGCATCGACTGGTTCGTCACCCTTGCCGACAACGCCGACGCCGACACCGTGGGAAAGGTCCTCCGTGCCGCCTACACCCAGCCCCTCACCCCGAACGACCTCACCCAACTCTGGCCGACTGGCCCCCGTATCAGCGGACCCGGCGCCCCTCTTCGTCTACGGAAGCCTTCTCTTCCCTGAGGTCCTGCACGTCCTCATCGACCGCGACCCCACCCGCGTCTCCGCCTCGGCATCTGGATGGCGGGTCATCAGCCTGCCCGAGCGCGTCTATCCCGCGCTGATCCCAGGCCCGGATGACACCGCGTCGGGTCACGTCCTGACCGACCTCACACCCGCCGAGTGGGCCACCCTGGACGCGTTCGAGGCCGACGTCTACACCCTCGACCGCCTCACCCTCACCGGCGGCGGCCACGGCTGGGCCTACACCTGCACCGACACCCCAGAACTCGCCGACCAGCCCGCATGGAGCCCGGACACGTTCGCCCGCGACCACCTCACGGCCTACATCGAACGCTGCACCGCCTGGCGACAGCGCTACGAGCAGACCCAGTAGCCGGACCGGTCGCCGAGCAACTGCCGAATCCGCCGATTTAGGATCAAGGACAGCGCGGTGCGGGCCGTGCCGCGCGGCCGGCTGCGCGCGGCCGTGGACGGCCGTGCTCACCGGGCGCGTCGCGTCCCGCACCGCGCCATGCCTGAAAACGGTCACGATCCCGGCGAGGCCCAACATCGAGGCATGCGCTCCGCATCCCGGTCGGCTGCTTCAATACCAGCGGCGGCAAGTCAAGTAGAGCTGCCGCGCCGCTTCCGTTCCTCAGCGCCGGAGGCGCCTGCGGTACGGGTCGGCTTGCCAACGTAGATTGGTCTGTGCCATCGCGCTCGATCATATAAAAAATTGGATGACACGACTTGGCGGCGGGCGCTTCGGTTGCGGGTATGTTGTCGCATTTTCGACGCCGGACTAATTTACGTGCCGCGTTGGATCTATCGGCGGCGGAGGAACCCGCTTGGTCGGACTCGGCGGGCGGCTGCGAGGTTCGCTCGGAATGTATCCAGCATCGGATGCCCTAGATCAAGGACGCGCTCTGCGGCTGCCAGGTTTTCTTTATAAAGCTGGATTGCCTGATCCAAGCGTCCCGCCGCCTGGTAGGAGCCGGCGACGTTGTTACGGGAGATCATCGTTGATGGGTGGTCGCCGCCGAGTATCCGCTCGCGGTCTGCCAGGGTGGCCTTATATAGCTGGATTGCCCGCTCCGATTGTCCCGCTGCCTGGTGGGCGCCAGCGAGGTTGTTGCGGGCGCTGAGGGTGGACGGATGGTCGGCACCGAGTACTCGCTCCATATCGGCCAGAGTCTTTTGGTGGAGCGGGATTGCCTGCTCCAACCGCCCCGCAGTTTGATAGGCGTAGGCGAGGTTGTTGCGGGCGCCGAGTGTCTCCAGGTGGTCAGGGCCGAGTACCCGCTCCATATCGGCCACAGCTTCTTTGTGGAGCGGGATTGCCTGCTCCAACCGCCCCGCCGCCCGGTAGGCGAAGGCGAGGTTGCTGCGCGAGATTAGGGTGTCCAGATGGTCAGCGCCGAGTACCCGCTCGCGGTCTGCCAGGGTGGCCTTATATAGCTGGATTGCCCGCTCCGATTGTCCCGCTGCCAGGTGGGCGCCAGCGACGTTGTTGCGGGCGCTGAGGGTGGACGGATGGTCGGCACCGAGTACCCGCTCCATATCGGCGACAGTCTTTTGGTGGAGCGGGATTGCCTGCTCCAACCGCCCCGCCGCCTGGTAGGCGCCGGCGAGGTTGTTGCGCGCGGTCAGAATGGATGGATGGTCGGCGCTTAGTACCTGTTCAGAATCAGCCAAGGTCTGCTCGTACAGATCGATTGCCTCCTCCAACCGCCCCGCTGCATGGTAGGTGTGGGCGAGGTTGTTGCGGGCGAGAACGGTGTTCGAGTCGTCGGCACCGAGTACCCGCTCCATATCGGCCACGGCTTTTTGGTGGAGCGGGATTGCCTGCTCCAACCGCCCCGCCGCCTGGTAGGCGCCGGCGAGGTTGTTGCGCGCGGTCAGAATGGATGGATGGTCGGCGCTTAGTACCTGTTCAGAATCAGCCAAGGTCTGCTCGTACAGATCGATTGCCTCCTCCAACCGCCCTGCTGCTTGATAAACGTAGGCCAGGTAGTTGCGGGACTCTATGGTATTCGAATGGTCCACGCCTAGGTGGGTTCGGTTAAGAGCCAAGCTACGTGCTATGTAAGGAATCGCGGCGTCTGGTCGACCGTGGTGTGCCAGATAGAGCCCGGTCTGGCCACATAGCCAAGACAAAGCCYGGATCGTTTCTCCGTCCCGCTCGTTTTCATCGGCGTCGAGTACGGCCCGGACGTGCGGCAGCAGGTCCCGCCAGCGTGGCCAGCCCGCAGGATCGCGKACATCGGCCGGCACCGTCGCGGCCAGCAGCCGGACCAGACACGCTTCGGTGGCTAGCCTGTCTTCCGAGGTCATCTCGGCGCGGGTCGCCGCGGCGATCAGCCGGTGGACCGTCAGCACTGACCCGTCACGGCGTGCCAAACTGTAACCGACCAGCGCGCCGACCGCGTCTGCCCAGGCCAGCGGATCACCCGCCGCCGCGCGCAACGGACCCTCGGCCAGCTCAGCACTGCCGCCCGCGACAAGGTCGAGCGGGATGGGMTCCGGTCCGCAGAACGCGCACAGCTCCAACAGCGCTCCCGCCGCGGGTGGCTCGGCGCGCAGACGGGCCATCGACAACGCCCACAGATTCGCCACCGTCACCCCGGGCCGATCTGCCACCCGCCCGCGGCCCAGYATGTCCCCGAGCCGGCTTTCCACCAACGTCGCGTACTCCGCCGGCGGCATTCCGGTCTGGCGCAGATAACCCGCAGCCTGCTCCACCGCGAGCGGCAGAAGACCCAGCACCGCGACAACCCGTCCGGCCACCTCCAGATCGATGCCACGCACCCGCTCGGCCAGCAGCGCGACCGCCTCCCTCGACGTGAACTCACCGACCTCGACCGCCCCGCCCGCCCCATCAAGCCCCGCCAGTCGGGACGTCACCAATAGCCGGCCCCGCGGATCCGACGGCCGAAACGGCGTCACCAGATCCCACGCGTCGACGTTGTCCAACACCAGCAGCCAGCGATGCCCCTGGTGTCGTAGCTCAGCCGCGACCGTCGGCCAGTCCGCCCCTTCCGCCAGACCGATCGCCACTCCCAACGCGCCGATGTGCCCCGCGACCAGGTCCGCGTCCTGTGCCGGCACCCACCAGACCACCTCGAATTCGTCCTTGTGCCGGTGCGCGTACTCCACCGCCAATGCCGTCTTGCCCGTCCCGCCCGCGCCCTGCACCGCACATACTGAAGTCAGACCCTGCGCGGCCAGATCCTCGGCCATACCCGCCAGCAACGCTTCCCGGCCGACGAACCGCGCCAACCTTGGCGGCACATTCCACACCCCTGGCAAATCCATCGGAAACACCGGCGCCGCGCCCGCCGAACCCCCAACCGCCACGCCCACAGATGTGACACCGGCATCCACCGACACGGGAAAACGTGGCGCCACCGCAGGCTTACGCCGACGCAGCGCAACCGCGTCCAACAGTCGGGTCCGCGCAGCCTGCTCGTCGACGCCGAACAGATCCACCGACACGATCTGACGCAACAGCCCCGGCCGGGCGCACTCTTCCACCCGCACCACCAACAGCAGCCGCTTCGCCCCATCCGGGTCGGCCGCCCACACCGCCTGCCACTCCTCCGACGCGAACGCCGACCTCAGATACGCCTCTGACAGCACCGCCACCGTGCGCCGGCCACCCGACAACGACCGCTGCATCTCACTGACGAAATGAGACCCCGGCCCGAAGTCCCACGCTTGAATCAACGCCTCATGCCCCACGGCCTCAAACGTCCAGGCAACCCACTCCGCCCACCGGACATCCACACCTGTATACGACACAAAGAAGCGTTGCTGCGCGTCGACCGCGCTCCCGCCGGTCATAGCACCAGTATCCCACGCCCAGCAGCCACCCCGACACCCACCGCCACCAGCCACTACACAGCCGCCGCCGCCTGACACTGGACCCCGACCGCGTACCCGAGCCCACGAATTACAACGAACGACGACGAACACCCAGTAGGCACCGCGCACCAGTCACGCAGGCGCCATGGATCAGCACTGACATGAGCGGATGGCGCTGGTGTAGCCAACCGTGTGGCCCAGCCGGCGGACCGGAGCGGACGGCGGTGGACGACGGCAGAATCGATCACCATCCCAGACCGAGGCAGCGGACGCCTACGGACGTCGGTGGACGACCCGGACCGACTTTGCAAGGCCGAGCTCCGAGGTCAAAACACCTATTGTCGCCTTTGCTGGGACAACATGGTTCCGAGATTGTTTAACGAACCGGCAAGATAGTTACTGAAAGCAGCAGGGTTCGAAGCGGCCAGTTGAGAATAGATCTCTACAGCCTCTTTTGTGGCGATTAGTGCTTCCTCTAGCCGTCCTAGTTCCCACAGCTTGGCGCCGAGATTATTTAGTGAACTGGCAAGGTAGTTGCGGAAAGCGGCAGGGTTAGTTGCGGCCAGCCGGCGACGGATATCCAACGACTGCTCAACGGCAGCGAGTGCTTCTGCCGGCCTACCCGCGCTTGAAAGATGTGTGCCCAGGTTGTTTAGGGAACTGGCGAGGTCCGGTTCGAACGCGGCCGGATTTGCTACGGCCAGTCGGCGATGGATCTTCACCGCCTCTTCGGCGGCGGTTAGTGACTCCTCCAAACGCTCCATGCCCGAAAGCGCAATACCGAGATGGCTCAGGGTGCTGGCCAATTTAGATTCGAATGCAGCAGGGTTAACAGCGGCCAGTCGACAGTAGATGTCAACAGCTTCTTCGGTAGCGGCCAGCGCTTCCTCCATCCGGCCCAATATAGACAGCCTGACACCCCGGCCGTCGAGCGAAGCGGYAAGGCCGGTCTCGAACGCTCCTGGGTTGTCCACTGCGAGCCGGCGATAGATTTCTACGGCCTCGTCGGTCGCGGCTAATGCCTCTTCCCACTGCCCTAACTCCGACAGCCAAATTCCACGGTTGTTCAACGCGCCGGCGAGGCCAGACTGAAACATGGCCGGGTTGGCAGCGAACAGCTCGCGGTAGATCACTACAGATTCCTCGGTTGCGGTCAGCGCCTCCTTTCGTTTCCCAGCGTGAGACAGATGTGTGCCAAGGTTATTAAGCGAACCGGCGAGGTCGGATTGAAACGCGGCTGGGTTCGTGGCGACCAGCCCTCGGTAGATCTCTACAGATTCTTCGGTAGCGGTGAGCGCTTGGTCCCGTCGTCCCACATCGGATAGCCAGGCGCCAAGGTTGTTAAGCGTGCGGGCGAGGTGGTGRCTGAAGACAGCCGGCCTAGTGGCGGCCAGCCGGCGATATATCTCTACAACTTCTTCAACAGTGGCCACCGCCTTCTCACGCAGTCCCAGAGCCGACAACCGGGCGCCGAGGTTCCCCAAAATGCGGACCAGATCCGCTTCGAAGACGGCTGGGGCGGCAATGGCCAGCCTGCGGTAGATCTCCGCAGCGTCCTCAGCGGCGGTTAGTGCCTCGTCCCACCGTCCTATGTCCGAAAGTGCAATTCCTAGGTTGTCAAGGGAAATGCCGAGGTCGGGCTCGAAAGCGGCTTGGTTAGCCATAGCCAGCCGGCGACGGATTTCCACGGCCTCTTCTGCGGCAGCCAACGCCTCCTCCCGCTGCCCCAAATCAGACAGCTTGACACCCAAGTTGTTCAGCGAGCCAGCGAGGTCGGGTTCGAATGCGGCAGGGTTGTCGACGGCCAGCCTGCGGTAGATCTCCTCAGCGCTTTTGATAGCGGCCAGTGCGTCACCCCGGAGCCCTAGATCCGATAGTCCGATTCCGAGGTTGTTCAGCGAACTGGCTAGTTCGGATTCAAATGCGACAGGGTTAGCCGCGGCTAGCCGGCGCCACGTCTGCACCGCTTCTTCAGCAGCGGCCAGCGCCTCCTCTCGCCGACCCACAGCTGACAACCGAGCACCAAGGCTTCTCACCGCGCGGGCGAGGTGCGGTTCGAACACGGCAGGGTTAGCCGTAGCTAGCCGGCGCCACGTCTGCACCGCTTCTTCAGCAGCTGCTAGCGCCTCCTCTCGACGCCCGACGCCCGACAGCCCGATTCCGAGGCTACTTAGCGCATGGGCGAGGCGCGGTTCGAACGTGATCGAATTCGTCTCAGCAAGCCCGCGACAGATATATACGGTCTCTTCTATTGCGGCCAGTGATTCTTCCCGCCGCCCGGCACGCTGGAGCCGCCAAGCGACCTTTTCGAATAAGGGCACGCGCCCGGCCGGGTCGGCAGTTGTGGACAAACGATAGGAATGCAGACGCGTGGCGACAGCGGCAATACCTACATCAAGATCAACGTCCGGATAATCAGGAAAAAAACGCTCCAGCGCCACAAGCACGTCAGAACCAATTTTATCCCAAGTCGCCAAGGTAGTAAGTGCGGGGCCGCCTGCCAGTATTGCCAGGTTGGGGTTGTCTCGTAGAAGGGTATTGAGGTGCTCACCGACATGCGGCCAGCGTTTCGCAGCCTCCACGAGGACCGTTAACCCGCGGCCTAGCCACACCGGGCCGGGTTCGACGGACCCGGCTTGCAACAGCTGGGACAACGCTGACAACGCCCACGGATCTGAATACTCAGTGCTGGATTCGCCAGGCATTAGCAATGCGAGAAAATCTTCTCCCAGACGATCCGGATATAGCGGTTCCAGTACCAAAGATTGATCTGCTGGCGGATAGCAAACCGCATGATCTGCTAGAATTTGCCCCGCAGTTTCCGGCGATGAAACTATGCCGACCTGGCTAAGAACACCTACCGCGATGGTGTACGGTAGTGGACGTGTCACTGTTGCGGTGAAAACCGTGCGCCCCAGCACTTGCGGAGTGGTCAATACTCGCTGCTCGTGCTTGTCGTGAAGACGTTGCCAATGGTCCCGTTCTCGACGAAGCATATACCCAGACAGTCCAGCGGAATTATCGGGAATACTGCTTCGAGTATGCAGCGCATCGACTGCAGACAACGCCGCCATATGCACAGTTAGCACCAGCCCGTAGGCTTCGTCATTCAAGCCTGCCGGGGGCTGAACTTTCGATCTTTCCACTCCGAGTAGCTCGGCAAACCGGTCAGCCGCGGCGTTGAACAGGTCCGTCCGATTTGACTCAGAGGTCGCAATTGGTCCGAGTCGCTGATCCGATACCGCTACGTCCTGATCTTCGAGACGGTGCGCCAACGACTGCCACCACCCGCCAGCCGGCCGAGCTAGAAGCAACACTCGCACGGGAACGTCAGCAAGCATCAGCCGGTCTTGCATCAGAGCGCATAGATCAAGCAGCGGCCAACGCTCGGCATAGTCGACCAGGAGCAAAAGACCGTTGGCACCTGACAGCTCCGCCCGTTCGCCTACGAGCGTTGGCTTCTGCCTGCCCGTCCAGACGGCCCAGCCCACGGCAGCTGACTCCATGGCAAACTGTGCCGCCAACCTACTCTTCCCTTGACCCCCAGGACCGTGCAGAAGGCGTACTGCGATGTGTGCGCTGTCGTCTCTCCAAGCGGCCAGCGCCTCACGGTCTCCCGCCCTGCCGGCGAAAGGAACCAGCCGGTAGCGGACTGACAACAGCTGGCTTGGTGCAGCCGA
The DNA here is from genome assembly GCF_001854645.1 of Pseudofrankia sp. EUN1h. Lineage (NCBI taxonomy): Bacteria > Bacillati > Actinomycetota > Actinomycetes > Frankiales > Frankiaceae > Pseudofrankia > Pseudofrankia sp. EUN1h. Next base: position 14,711 of record NZ_MBLN01000064.1, read on the forward strand.
TGTAGGTGGCGACGGTGGTACCAGCGGGAAGCGCGCCAGCTCATACCCAGGCTCACGGTTGTAAAAATGCTGTTCTCGTGCCACATATAGATCACGGCCCGCGATATTGACCTGATCGCCAGATAACATCAAGCTTCCCGCTTCTCAGGCTTCAGGTCGATCTCCGTGGAAGATCTGAGCGCCTCGTTGTACTGCGTACACATCGCGGCCTGCCGTGTTGTTCTGTACCCAGGACTGATTGTCAACTGGTAGTGCCGTCTGGGTCCGCTCCACCCATGCTCGAAGCTCCTCGGCTGCCTCAGGGAACTCTGCAAGCAGATCCGCCAATCGTACCTGCCACACCGGTACCAACTCAGCCCGCAACCGCTCTCGYTCGACCCCAGACACAGCCTCCAGCGCTGCGGCATCCTCATCCAACCACTCGCCAGCCAGTTCCTCACGGCGCCGGCCCAATCGGCCGAACAGTTTCACTGCCCCATCTCTTGCAGACTCCCACGCATCCGTCGCGGCGGCGGCTACTAGCGCTCCACTCCCGGATGCTGCCAACGGAACGATCCACTCTGCTACCATCGCGACCCCCGTTGTTGACGAACCTCACCAGGCGCCACAGATCTACCACATCACAAGCCGAGGTGGTACGCCGCTCGCAGTGCGGTGTGCCGCCTCGGTGCCGGAGCGGCTTGGCTGCAAGCAACCGGACGGCCCGGTCGGTGTCAGGGCTGCGATCTGCACCGACGAACCGTGTCGAAGATCGATGCACCAAGGCATCTAGGATCTCATGAGCCGCTGGCCGATTGGACTTGAGGCCCATTAGGTGACAGCCAGTCTGACGGGCGAGCCCGCGGACGACGGGGGAAACCATGGACATCACCGAAAGATCGAAATCAAACTGCGGAGCAGAAGATTCGTGTCCGGGCCGGCGCGCGCTATCGGTATCGGATCCGAGGTGGCACAGCCGTCGGGTGCATGCGCGCTACTGAACCCAAGCGTGTAGCCGAGCCGGCGGACGTCTCTGGACGATGGCGGACGTCGTCGGAATCGCGGGGCTGATCTCGCCGACCGTATGGACAGCTGTGGACGTCGGTGGACGACTCGCCCTCTCCTCTTAGCCGCGATTTTAGGACGAGTAGCTGTGCCGTTTCCGTTCCTCGGCGCTGGCGCGCCTGCGGTACGGGTCGACTTGCCCACGGAGATCTTGTCGACTGGCCGTAGGTGGTACAGAGTCGGAGGTCGATGGCGATCATGCCCCGCGTTGGCCGCAGCTCCGGCCGATGGCAGCCAGGTTGGCAGCCAAGCCGGCAGGTGGCAGCGGACGAGTGTGGACGCCTACGGAACCCGGCGCCCGTCAGACCTGGACCAACGGACGTCGGTGGACGGATACAGACGAGTACTCGGGAATCTCATAATCCTCCGGTCGTGGGTTCGAGCCCCACCCGCCCCACCGCGATTCCCGTTCTGGCAGGTCAACGGGCCGAAGTGGATCAGACTGCGTCTTTGGCTGCTTCTGGCAGCCACCGCCCTGGCCTTGGCTTCAAGGGTCTATCTGATCCATGACCAGGCAATACGCGAGTCCTGAGTCCCGGACAGCGCTGGCACAGCGGGGTAGTCGTAAAGATCGCCAAGGACCGCTTCGAACGTCAAGTCGACCCTGACGGAGTGCTCCCACCGAGGAGGACCCTCGGCGTTTTGCCTCCGCCCGCCGCGAGCCACGCGCAAGTCCGCCCAAGCCGGCGCCGCTGGCGGGACGAAGCACGGCGCCGTGCTCGCCGCCATGGAGGAAGGGCGTGAGGCGGTGGCCGCCGTGGTCATATCGTTGCTGCTGGGTGTATTTCGATGGTGACTCTAACGAGGGAGGGACGGCCAGGTGACTCGCCGACGATCTGACGCGGCAGGCGCCTGATCGGCCGCCCGCACATACGGTATTAGGCGACCGCGCCAGCGATCCGATCATTGTGGTAGGCGAGACTCTCGTCGGAAATATAGTGGCCGGCAGCTGGGCGAATGCTCGCACGGTCGAGGCGTATAGCGCCATAGTCGCACAGGGCATGGTGATTCGGACAGAGTACGATGATATTCGAAGCGATATCCGGGCCATTGTGCTTCCCGCCGAGCGGGATAATGTGGTGCGCCTCGGAGTATGTCTGAGACGGCGATACCCAGAGCGCTTCACCGCACAACTGGCACCGGTCCCTGTGCAGTAGTTTTACTTCACGGGCGAGTGGCGTATCGCGCAGGACCCGGTAGGTCAATTGTTTCGCGCGCACTGGCACGAGGTTCCCAACCAGAAGATCGATCCGAAGGTCGACGGCGGCGGGTGTCTCAGTGACAGCCGACCGTAGGCCCCACACACCGCGCCCAAGACCTTGCACTGAGAAGAACAGATCCTCATGGTGCTTGAAGCCGGCCGAGTCAGACGACCGATCCTCCACGACCCGTCGAACAACATCTTTCCAGGTCCGCGGCAGATTCGGCCGCAGCTTGGCCACCTCCGCGTAGATGTCGCTGTACGTGCCCGATCCGCCGAGCCTCTCCAAGGCAGTCACGATGTCTTCAGCCCACGTCGCCACACGACCACGCTAGCGATGCCCTCCCGTGCGCCTCGCGGCGGCATGGAGGCCAACGTGGCCGCCCGGCTGCCCCGCATTGCGGCCATCTCGACCGAAAGAGGCAAGGCCCGCTGCCAGCCAGTCAGCAGAGGAGGCGCTGGACGGCGGCAGACACCGGGAGACTGCCATCCCCGCCTCCGTCTGCCCAACTACGCCAGGACCGCCTATGGAGCGCGACGACAGTCGCACCAATAATCGCGATCTACGCCTAGATCCGCGATCTCCATCACATGTCTCGCACTTCGCCTACCTCCGTACAGCGGAGTATTCGACGCTCCACGGTCGCGCGCGACCTGCATCGATCCAGCTCAGCACACCGCATAGCCGGATAGTCCTCATAATCCTCCGGTCGTGGGTTCGAGCCCCACCCGCCCCACAGGCCCCCGACCTGCATGTTCTCATCAGGGCACGGGGCTTCGCATAGAACGAAAAGGCCTTCGGAGGCCGTTCCGGGTACGAACCGGGTACGTTGCGACTGCAACTACCTTGAGCCCCTCCGCTGCCAGCTACGTTGCGTAGCCGCCATGCTGGTGCGGAGCCCGCCGCCGACATCGCTGTCCGGGCACGACCTATCCCGTATCCACATGGAACGAGGACGCGCGGGGTTTTCTACGTAGGAGTTTTCCGGCGCGCCACGCCGGTCACAGGCCGAGGTCGGGTCCGTCGAGTTCTGGCCCATCGTGGTCGGGGGGCGGGTCGTGGTCGAGTTCGTCCCAGCCGGCGGGACGGCGGGTGCGTGGAACGATTCTGGCGGCGGCTTCCGCGGCTTCCCGCCTGGTTTCCTCGAACAGGGTGGTGTAGACGTCGCCGGTGATCTGGATCGAGGAGTGGCCGAGCAGGTCGGAGACGGCCTTCATGTCGCGGGTGGCGCGATAGACGATGCTGGCCGCGTGATGACGCAGGTCGTGTAGCCGTGTCGGTGGCAGGGGGCGGTTGTCGAGCGCGACCTGGATCGCGGCGGCGGGCATGCGGTGGCGGCCTGCCAGGTAGTCGACACTCCAGCCTCGGTCGAGATGTTCGCGGCGGATCGTGGTGTAGCGGGCGACGAGACGGTCGAAACGCTGGCTGACCCCGTCCGGGCTCAACGCGCGGCCGTCGGGATGGGTGAACACCCGGCCGCTGTCGATCCATCTGTCGCCGGCAGTGGCGCGTTCCGCCGCCTGGCGGTGCCTCCAGATCCGCAGCACCCTGACCGTCACGTGGTCGAGGGTGACCAGCCGATCGCTGGCCTCGCTCTTGGTTTCGTCGTACTCGTCGTCCTCCTCAAGGCCCTCCCCGCCGGTGTCCGGGTCGTTCTCCAGGATGTAGGCACTGCCGGCCGCCAGGTCGACCTCCGCCCAGCCCAGCGCGACAGCCTCACCACGGCGCAGGCCACGCTGGGAGATGAGGTGCCACAGCGCGTAGAGCCGGTCGTCGGCGACGAAGTCCAGGAACGCCCCTGTCTGCGCCGGCGTCCACACCATCACCTTCGACGGGCGCCGGCCGCTGTGTTCCCACGCCGCGACCCGCGGCGCGGTCCACAACAACGCACGCTGGCGACGGGGCCTGGGCCGCTCGGCGTACTGCGCCGGGTTCGCCCGCAACGGCACATTCGGGCGGCGCACACCCGCGTTCAGCGCGCTCATCGCGGTCGCGTGCACCAGCTTGATCGCCGCCGCGCTGAGCGGACGGCGATACTGCGGCCTGTCCCTACGGACCTCCAGCAATCGCGCGAGCAGGAACGACGGCCGCTGACCCTTCAGATCACGACCGATCAGACGCATCGCCTTGTACAGCTCATCGAAATGGTCGTCCCGCAGCTCCGTCAGCCGCAGGTATCCCAGGCCGGGCTTCAGGTAGAGCCTGATGTGGTTCTCATAGCCGCGGCGGGTGGTCGGCTTCAGGCTCGTCTTGCTCGCGATCCACCAGTCGAGGTATTCACCGAAGGTCTGATCCTTGCCATCGACGCTCGGCCTACCCAGATTGAGCCCGCTCAGCGAATCCGCCAACGCTTGCCCAGCCTCGGTCTCTGTCCGGAAAGGACCGCCACCGGCCGTGCGCCGCCGGCCGTCAGGCCTGGCGGGATGTCGTGCCGGTACCACCAGCCCCCATGATCGGAACGGGTGGATTTCGGGCCGCTCTTCCCGAGCTCCTTACCGGTGACCGGGTCGGTGCAGTGACACCGCTTGAAAACCGTACCCTTCACCGGACAACACCCCGCGTCACCCAGGTCCGGACGGGCCACTGACTCGAGCCTCGACGACCCGGGCGTGACCGGTCGAAGAAAGACCGGTCGGTCGTGATGAAAGAAGAGGTCATAACCGGCACGCTCAACACCGGAGACATCGCGACAGCCATCGTCACAGCCCTCGCCATTGCCATCCTCGCAAGCCACGTCTTCGCCAGCCATCGCTCTCACGGCGACGGCGCACACGTCACCGCCCCATCGCCGGAGGCCGAGACCAGGTTCCGCGAGGTCGCGCACCTGGAGGCCCCGCCCGAGCACCGCGCCGAGGCCAGGAACAACAGCTCTCGAGCACGCGGTTGCCCGCCGTGCTTCGACCGGACGGCGCAACGTGCAGGACGATCAGATGCATGGCTGTACCGAGATCCGGTGTCAACGCGATCGACGTCGGCGGGGCCCCGATGCTTCTCACCGTGACCGGTGGTGGCGACGCGATCCATCTCGCTCGCACCGCCGACTCGTCGTCACCCGGCCAAAGCGCGGTCCCCGACTTCTACTTCGACACGTCACGACGGTGGGACTCGACCGCGGTCGCCAACTACACCGCGGCCGAGCTCCTGGCGCCCCGCTGGGCCGAGACAACGCTGTGCGGCAGGGTCTGGGCTGTCATGGCCGGCGGGGAGGGCGGGCCGCTGCGTGAGGATGGCGAGGTCGCGTTCGCACCTACCTGCCGCCGCTGCCTCACGCTGATCGACCGCTACTACCCGAAGCCCCCCGCAGACCCCAGGTTCTCACTGGTCGCACAGCTCGCGGCCGATGTCGTCTGCGAACAGGGATTCGCGGAGGTACGCGGCGTTCCAGGCGACCAGCAGACGGAACTGCGGAAGGAGATCCGGAAACTGGTACGCGACAGAACCGGTCACACCACCAAGACGTTCTGCCGGGACAGCACCGTCTACATAGAATGCCGCGAAGTGTACAGCCAACACGCCGCAGAACACGCCCGCGCCGGGGCCGAAGCCATCAGCGAGTATCTTGCCGCTGACGGCGAACCCCGCCCACGAAGGCCCGCCGACTGGGTTGTCTCCTGGGAAACCTGGAACGTCGACTGAACCGACCAAGGTCGGCGGGCAGGGTCAGATGCGAGCGCCCTTTTCCAGGTTGCAGCGGCGGCAGAGGAGCTGGAGGTTGTTGACACTGGTCGCGCCGCCGAGGCTGTGAGGGATGACGTGGTCGAATTCCAGGTACTCGGTCGCGTGGCACTGCGCGCAGGCGCCGCCGTCTCGTTGCCAGACGGCGGCCTTGACGTCGGGTGGGATCGAGCGGGTGTCTCTTTGGCCTGGGGCGAGGACGAGGCGTTTGGCGACCCGGAGCGTGCCCGCGAGTACGGCGGCGGCGTACTCCGGGTCGGACAGCAGATAGATACCGCCGCTGCGGGTGGACGTCGAGATATCGACCCCGCCGCGGCTCGGTGTGACCGCGAGGATCTTCGCCCAGGCCGTTTCGGAGCCGCCGGTGCCTGGCGAGATGCAACGCAGCTTCTTGTTCGAGGCGACGAGTCGGCCGGGGGTCTGGCGTGGACCGGAGGCGAGATGGCGGACGTGGGTCGCKGGCATGTCCAGGTGCAGGATCTCGTCCATCTCCAGGTGTAGGGACGGGTTCTGGATCCGGGGCAGGTCGCCTTCCAGRCAGGCCGAGAGCGCCCGGCCCCGTTCGAGCCGGGCGCGCATCCGGTCCACGGCCTTGTCGTGGATGTTCAGGACGGTGACGGCGGCGTGGAAGGCGGCCAGCTCGTGCTGTTCGATGACGCCGTCGGCGAAGGCGAACGCGACAACACGTTCCAGGTGAGCCAGGCCCGCCTTCCGGACGACGTCCTGGGCGCGGCTTTCGGGCACTCGTTGGAATCGCAGCTCTGTCCACAGCCGGTCCAGCGCCGGCCGGGACGCGCCMTCCCGCGCGAGCACGTCGGCGAGCTGGTACTGCCATTGCGCCAGTACTCCGCGGATACGGGCCTCGCAGTCCGCGCACCGCGCCGTGCCCAACCCAAGCCGCTTGCGCTTGGTCGCGCCGCAGCCGCCGCAGGTGGATTCGGTCTCCCGCCATGTCGGCGCGTGGTGCTCGGTCCAGCTGGTGCCGTCCCACCAACGCAGCGCCGCCGGGTCCGCCGGGTCGGGATACCAGTCAGCTCGCGACCCCGCGGCCGGGGCTGGGACGGCCGGCCGGCTGCGCCCGACCGGGCTTGGGGCGGCCGTGTCCTGTGGCGCGGGGTCGGGTTCGTCGTCGACCTGGATGCCGTAGCTGGTGGCGAGGCCCGCGAGGCCGCTGTCCCAGCCCTGCCCGCCCGCCCGGAACTTCCACCCGCCGCCGCGTCGGTAGAGCTCACCGAACACCATCGTGGTCACCGGCTGCGCCCGGTTCGGCGCGAAATGAGCCAGTAAGCCGCCTGGCTCAGCCAGGATGTTGACCCGCAGCTCGGAGATCTCAAGGAAGGCACCGGTGTCGACCGACCCGGCGAGCACGATCGTCTCAATGTCGGGTTCGACGTCAGGCAGAGAGGCCGTGAACGAACCGGCGCTGACCCGGACAGCGCCGGACGGGTGAACGGGCTGGTTGAAGAAGACCAAGTCCGCGTCAGAGCGCACCTTGCCGGTACCGGCCACCAGGACCGCGCACACGTCGATCTCCGGCCCGTCGCGCCGTTCCAGTTCCAGCCGCACCGGCCGAGTCGGCACCTCCATGTTCGCGCCGGCGCTCAGGCTCAGGGCAACGGCCATCGGAACTCCCCCAGTTCTCGGTTGCTCGGCGTCCGCCACCCGCGATACGCCGTCGGCAGTATGCAACCCCCGGGCGGGAATCCGAAACCTGCCCGTCATTCTGCCGAACCGCGGATGTCCTCCCGGCCAGCCCCCGGTCGGCAGGCAGCAAGAAGCGGGATGGRATTCGAGGTTGACCTTCCCAGCGAGCCAGTCGTCGAGGTACTGCGCGACTGTCAGGCTGGCGGTATCCCAACCCGGAGCCCAGCGTTCAGCGCCGCGAGGGAATCCATCAGAGGTCATCCCCGACGACGTCGTGGTGGCATCGCCGAGGCCATCGTGACCGGCATCCGGCCAGCCATCGAGGGCACACGGTCCTCCGACCGCGCATCGCGATGATCACAGGCGACCCGTGGCCGGACGTCGCCGGTCGCGGTGCCGCACGAGAGTCACGAGATCCTCAGGCCGGTCGCCGGGTTGACCGGGGTTATACAGCGATCATCCAGCTCTAGATCATTGCGTCAGATGGCTGCTTTCTGGCCCGTGGGTAGGGCGAGGGCGGGCAGGCGCTCGCCGAGATCCCGGACGGCTGGTAGGCGGGTCCAGTCCGGGTTGGCCGTCAGCCGGCGGTAGATCTCCCGGGCGCGGGTGGTCGTGCGGGGGTGGTCGTTGCCGGCCGCTGCGTGCAGCGCGTGCTCGACGGCGCCTGCGGCCTGTTCCGGGTCCGGCACCGGACGCCGGATGAAGGCACGTGCGAGGGCGAGGTGGGTTCCGGCGAGTTGGACGTACCGGCCTGTCTGTCGCAGGAGGGTGAGGGAGTTCCGGCCGTGGGGTTCGGCTTCGTCGCCGCGGTGGAGGTAGCCGAGGGTGACGGCGCTGAAGGCCTCGTAGGTTTCTTCGTCGCCGGGCTCGGGGCCTGGTAGCGGCGGTCCGGTCCAGATGTTGTCGCGCATGGTCCGCAGTGCGGTGAGTGCGCCGTCGGCGTCGCCGGTCTGCGCGAGTGCGCGGGCCAGTGAGCTGGCCAGCGTCGGCACGATGTAGGAGTGCGCTCCGGGCTGGGCCCGGCGGGCGATGTCCGCGGCGGTTGTGAACTCGCCGGCGAAGAAGGCCAGTGCCGAGCGGATCACGGCGACTGATCCGGTCAGCAGGCTGTCTCGGGCGGCCTCGGCGTGCTGGCCAGCCAGTACGAGGAACGTCAGCGCCGTTTGGTCGTCACCCATGTCGAAGGCCAGATGGCCGCGGTAGAAGGCGTACTGACCGGCGACGAGTTCCAGGTCGGTGCGGGTGGGGCCGGTGACGCGGCTGTCCAGGAGGGCTTCGGCGGTGGTCCAGGCCTGTTCGATTGGGGCGACCAGGTCGGCGTGCGGGGTGGTGGCGTAGCGGGTCGTCAGTTGGTGGATGCCATGTTGGAGTTGGGCGAGGGTGAGCGGGTCGGGTGTCGAAGCGGCGATCGCGCGGGAGATACGGGCTGCCTGACTGACCGGCCCGAGCGCGGTCGCGGACGTGGTGAGCAGCAGGCCGGTGGCCAGCAGGTCGCGGCGGTCCACGAGAGTCACCACCTCCTCGTCGGCGCAGAGATCTCCATCGTCGCTCCCGCCGGCGGGCGTGGTCCGCGAATCGGGCAGGCCCGCCGGATCCAGGAGATGTCCGCTGGGCGGCGCGAGCAGGGCTACGGCGGGRCTGTCGAACATGGCTTCGAGGACGCGGCAGGACGCGGGGTGTGGGAGTGAGGGCAGGCGGCCGGCGACCCAGCGGGTTGCCTGGCGGTGGCTGATGGCGTGGTCGCGGCGGTCGGGGYCGGAGCAGCGGCCGGCACGGTTGAACTGGCGGACGAACTCCTCCACGGTCCAGTGCCGTTCGGTGAGTAGGTGGGCGAGCAGGGTTCGGGGGACGGTGGCCGAGGGCATGGGGCGCCTCCCACATGGGCGGGTCGAACCGGGCAACCCTCACGATCCGCACCAGCTGGCGCGTTGTCACGGCACCACAGCGCGCCGTGTCGAGACGTCGGTGAGAAGTCCACCGGACGGCATCCGAACGGCACCGGCGCGTCCCGCCGGTGGCGTGCTGATGACCTGGTCGCAGCCGTCTCGGGCAGGGCGGCGGCGTGTCTTCATGGGTCGTGGAGGTGTCGCTGGGAACGACGATTCGGCACGGTGATCGTGGCGAGCGCGGGCCCGACTGGCGGCCACCCCATGCGGCCAGTCAGACCCGCCCACGCGACGGTCGGAGGCCCCGATGCACGTGTTGATCGATATTGACGGTGGGCCGGGTTTCCTGGACGCCGTCGATCTGAAGCCGTTCCCGTTGTCTGCCAGGCCCGGGGTGGTGCTCGACCGRCCGGGCGGAGCGGGCCCGGTATTCGTGGCGTCGCATCCGTTCCCGCCGGAAAGCGCGGCCCGGTCGCTGGCCGCGATGCGCGGGGAACGGGTGCTGGTCTGCTGCCCGTCGCCTGTCTCGCCGGCGCTGACCCGGCTGGCCCTAGCCGTCGGCCGCATCCTCGCCGCCACGCGCGAGGCCGGCGCGCACGGCCCACTGCCGGTGGTGCTCTGCCCGATCCGGCCGCACTGCGCCTGGCAGTCCAGTGGGGTCGCCGTGCCGCACCTGGTATCGGTCGTGACCGACGAGGCGGTGCAACTGCGGGTCACCTGGGAGATCACCGATCACGACCGGATCCTCGGCTGGCTTGCTGGCGCGACCCCGGTAAGTGCGCCGTCCACGGCGGTCGCGGCGTGACGCCGATACAGACGGTCCCTGCCGACCGCCGATCGGCAGGGGCAACGCCGATGGCGACGCCTCCGCCTAGCACTGCCGCCGCTGGCCGAGGTGGTGGGAGGACTGGGCCGCGGTCGCTCGGGCGCTCAACATGCGGATGGCGCTGCGTCGGACGGGCCAGCGCCAGCTCGCCGAGGTGTCGGGGATCTCGGTGGCGACGATCCGGCTCCTCCAACGCGGCGCGGGCGGGCGTCGGGCCCGTGACGAGACCTTGGCCGCGCTGTCGCGGGCGCTCGACTGGCCCGCCGAGCAGTTGGTTCTCGTCCTGCTCGGCGGCGGGCCCGCTGAGGACGACCGCGCACGGCCACGGGCCGTTCGCACCGGGATCCGCCCACGGGGCCGGGCTCACCAGTCGAAGACGCGTCGATCAATAGCAGGCGGCGTGGTGGATGCGTGGCAGCCCGGCGGTCGCGTCAGCGATCGGCGGGCTCTGGCCGCCGTCGCCGAGGACCTGGCCGACGTCGCCGACCTGCTCGGCGAGGTGCTGGGCCGGCTGGCCGTCGCCACCGCCGAACAGCCGCAGGCAGACCGGCCGTGAGGAGGAACGACGTGTCCGACAGTGCGGACGAGGAACATCTTTTCGGTGTCGTCAACTTCGCCGATCCACAGCGTGCGACAGCATTGGGAGTGCATCTGCCCTTCGAATCGCCAGCGGCGGGCCATGCCTACGCGCGCCGGCACGGCCTGACGAACAGCCTCGTCAGCCCACTGGCATTCGACACCGACACGCCCGACAGCGGCGACGGCGACGGCGACGGCGACGGCCACCTCGTAGCCGCTGGCCACGGCGAGCTCGAGCGGGCAGGCGGCCCTCTGCCAGTCGTTCCCACGGGCGGCTCGAGCAGGGTACGGCTGACCGTGGACGGCGACGTCGAGGTCACATTTGCCCCCGGCGACGACGTGGCCCAGCTGACCGCTGCCCTCGCGGGTTTGCCCGCTGGGCTGCGCTTCACGGAGGCCTACGGTGACGTGGAGATCTTCCTGCGCTTTCGTCCCCTCCACCCGGCCAGGCTCAAGTAGCCAGGCGAGAACCACCACTCCGATGGGCGCGGCCGCGGCGGACCTGAGCTCTGGAGCATGTTCCGAACGGGGCGGGCGACGATGCCGCCGATGCCCGCACGCCGACCCTCGTCTGGCCCGTGCCCCGCGCGGTGACGCTCGCGAGGTCATCAGTGATGCACGAAGTCGCCACCTAGACCGGCGATGTCATGCGCGATGTCGCCTGCGATGTCCTCCGCGAGGGCTTCAGCATCTACAGGGGTCCGCTCTGGGTCGGATAATTGCTGGCCCTTGCGAGCCGGACGAGGAAGTAACCGGTGCGGAGTGACGGGGGCGGTCGCTGGAACCGAGCACCGGCAGCGCGGGTCGACGCCGGCCGTCTACACCTACGTCTAGGTCGATGGGCGGAGTAGGGCGGGGAGTTCGGTCAGGGAGTTGATGCGCCAGTCTGCGGCGTCGAGGACGGTAGGGTCGTCGGCCCACAGATGGCCGGCGGGGCCGCGACGGATGTGCGCGGTCCGCATCCCTGCTTTGCGGGCAGGGAGGATGTCCTTGTCTCGCTGGTCGCCGACGTAGACGATGTCCGGTCGGGCGGCGGGAGCGAACTGGGCGACGCGGTCGAAGAACGCCTGGTCGGGTTTGGCTGCGCCCCATTCACCCGAGGTGGCGATCGCGTCGGCCGGGAGGTTGAGGGCTCGCAGCAGCCGCGCGACCTTGGCGGTCTGATTACCGACGATCCCGACCCACAGGCCGCGTGTTCGCAGTTCGGTGAGGGCGGGGCGGACGTCGGGGTAGAGGTCGGTGTCCTCGATCGTCTCGCCGAGTCCGGCGTCCTCGCGTCGCTGCCGTTCGGTGGCGAGGTCGAAGCCGGGACGGAAGTACTGGAAGGTCTCGGCGTTGTTGCGACCGGCCGCGGTGACGGCACCGAGCACCGCCGAGAAGGTGTKCCGCGGGACACCGAGCCAGTCCGCCCACGCGCCGTACTCCCGGGTGTCGTCCAGCAGCGTCTCCCCGACGTCGAACACCACCGCCACAACCATGATCCACTCCCGTCTTGGCAGTGCCGTCATGGATGACCGTAGCCAGCAGGACGGTGGCAGACCCGGACACGGCGCTGTGATGAGCCAGCGATGCACGGCCCATCAGCCTCCACCCACCGACGCCTCGCGCGGGGATCGCTCGCAATACCGACCGCGATGCATGAGGGCGCCGTACAACCTGGCGATGTCGCGCGTGGTGTCGCTCGCAATGTCATCGGTGGTGCCCGAAAGCGCCGTCTCGATCGGCGATGTCGTACGCGATGACGTTCGCGATGTCCTCCGCGATGACCGCACTCGCGACCATCGGCGCTTCGGCGCCCGCTGGGCCCCGCCTCGCCTGGGCCGAACGGGCGGCACCGGCGTGGCGCGGGAGGGGACATCGCACCGCCGAACCCCGCCTCGGCCCGGCGACGCTTGCCGCCGGAACCGGTCGAGATTCGGCCAGGCAGGGCAGCGGCGCGAACGGCGCGCTCAACCGCGCCGCGCCGACCGCGCCCGCCGGCGCGGACCGCAGCACGGCATCGCCCGCCGCCGTGGCCCCAGCCGCAGACACCGCAGCCGAGTCCACGCAGACAAACACCAGCCGGGACCGACGCGCGGTGGTGAACGCCCACCGGCAAGACCGGCGACGGCCCGGATGGGCATCGGCCACCACACCGCGTTCGACGAGCCGAGGCTCGGGTTCGGCAGGAACCGCGCCTGCATCGGCGCGGAACGGCGGCAGCGCATAGACGTAGGACCGCCGAGTCCAAGGGCGCGACGGCAAACATGGCGCTGTGGGCCGCGCCGCCAAGCTCGCCGCACTCCTTGGACGCGCCGCCGCGCACCGAACCGGCCACATCATCCGCGCCGAGCGCGCCCATCGCGCCGTCGGCCGCGGCGCGCACCGCGCCGCCACGCGCCGTGTCTCCGCGCCAAGCGCTGCTCCGCCGCGCCGAACACACGGCCGAAGCCGCACAACGCGCCGCCACCCTCGCCTACTCCGCGCGCTCCTCGCCCCCTTTGCGCCTGCCCAGCGGGCTGAACCGGCACCAGTTGGCATGCGCGGGACGCTCCGCCCCTGGCCGACGCGGGGATGAGACTCGTGCACCTGAAAACCGCACGGGACCGTCAAACCAGCCACGCCGTCCTCGCCACCATCGAATCCACCAACGACCTCGCCGCGCTGCGCGGCACCGACTCGAGGGATTGGTAGCCGCGCGGTGGAACGAGGCCTACCGCTGTAGCGGCCCACAGGTATGCCACTCAAGGAGCGCTACACAGTCGACATGTAGGCAGCCGAATATTCACGCAGCCAACACAATCATGAACTCGCTTCTAATCGTTAGATTTGATTCAGGCCTCCACCAGAGAGTCACTCGCGGGAGCGGCTCCCCCTCAACGACCTACCTGCTGACCAGCCAACGGCCGACCGAACCTGACCCGCACGGGACGGCACGTACAACCCCACCCGGGTCACCGCCATACCCTCCGGCACCTATGGGGGTGGCGGCTCCGCCGCCACCCCCAAGGACCCTCAGCCACAGCACCTGCGGACGCCCCGGTCACAGCTCGACGTCTATGCGGCAACCATGTCAACCCGCCGCCTACTGAACGACACGCCAAGACCCGAATGTCCCGGTCCCGTCCGGTCTATCCGACCTACAGTGCGAGTTCCACATGCGAGTTTTTCTTGGAATCCGTTGAGCCGCTCAAACATCCTCCACATCGACTCGTTCCGCCGCTTCTAGCAAGTGCAGAGGAAGTTTCGAACTGGCCGCCAGCACCTCGATACCGAGGAGGCGCCCATTCTCGTCAAAGTCAAGATTAATCATTCCCCCGACTTTGACAGGATCACAGGGATACATATGCGCCACCCTCTGGCGCTCTTGCGGCTCAACGAGGTAGACGTATGCCGCATTCGCCTTTTGATCGTACGTAACTCGGACATCCACCATGGTCAGCGCTCCCCCTGGAGGCGATTTACATATGCTTGTTCGACGTCAGTCATCACGGTGTTGATGTTCCCATCAATCGTCTTGGCGACAAACACCTTGGAGTTTGGATCATAGTACCCAAGCTTCCACTGACCTTCGTGACGGTACGAGAACGGCTCTTTCCCAAGAACGGCCGAAGCATCCTCCGCCGAAACCCCGCGTTCCTCCAGACGCTGTAGGGCATGACCCGTGAATTCATCAGCCGGGCCCGCGACGTTAGGACGCGGAATGACTGGCTCACCCCAGTTACAGTAGCAGTCGGCTGCATGAGTAAGATCGCCGCACGCGTTGTGAACGAGGATCTCGTCGTTGCCGACGTGGTAGGTGTGGATCTCGTGGACGCTGAGGTTGTAGGCCAGCCCGTCGTGGGCGGTGATCGGTTGTAGCCCGGTGACGGCCACGACTCGGTCGTTGGCTTGGAGGACGTTCTCACCTGGGGCAAGTTCGCTGGCTGGTTCGAATCGCTGGTCGTCTGCGGACCAGTATGGGTGGTCCTCGGTGGTAGTCAGGACTGTGCCGTCGGCGAGGTCGAGGTCGGTGAGTTGATCGTGGTGGATCCAAATGTGGGTTACCGTTTCGGGTTTCTGTTCCCCGGTCTCTGGGTCGGTGGCGAGGACCTTGTCTCCGACCTGGATCTGGTCGATGGGTTTGGTGGTGCCGTCGGCCATCAGCACGGGGGTCGCACCGGCGAAGCTGCAGGCGTGTACGAGGTCATCGCCGACCCTGGCGGCGGCGCCTTCACCCGCGCGTGCGGCGGCGGCACCACCTTCCCCGCCCCTTATGAGAAGTTTTCCTGCTGCTGCAAGATCTTGCCCGACCCCTACCCCGCCGGCTCCGGGAATCGGCACCAGCACCGACGCCGCGATGACAGCTCCGCACTGGAGGGCGCCGTGGCAGTCCTTGTCTGACCATGCCTTGTAGTACTTGCTGAAGTGGTTGGGGTCCTGGTCGTCGCAGTGTCCGTACTTGCCGAAGTCGCAGGTGCCCCAGCCCAGGTCGAAAAGCCATGTCGGCAGGTCGTACTCACGTAGGCATTGGTTGGAGCCGGCATAGGTGCCGCAGACCTGGCGGTTGCCGGAGGCGGCGGGGGCGGTGCCGAGGGTCTTGGCGTACTGGTCCAGTTGCGCGGGTGTGGTCGTGTTGGAGGCGGCCGTGGCGCGTTGCTGCTGGTCCCATTGCTCGGTGAGCTTGACCGTGTCCAGTACCGTTGCCGTGTTTGCGCGGACGGCAGCGGCGGCGCTTTGTTCCCGGTCCCATTGTTCGGTCAGCCGGACCGTGTCGAGCACCGCCAGCTTTGCCGCGTTCATGGCGTTGTAGGCGTTGACGCCGGCGATCCACTTCTGGTCGCCGTCCTGGCCGAGGGCGATCATCTCGTCGTAGGCCTTGGGCGGCAGGCCCGGGTACTTGGCCATGTAGGCGTTCTTGTAGGCGACCGCGGCCGCGATCCCGGCCCAGAGTTCGGCATCCGCGCGTGACTGCTGTACCGCCTGCTTCTGTGCCGCGGCCTGTTCTTTCTGCTTGTTGTCGATTTTCGCCGACATGACAGCCATCTGCTGAGCGGCGACCTTGGGATCGGATACCAGGCCGGTGGGGTCGCTGTTGGTGAGCGGGTTCGCGGCGGCGTAGGTGTAGCGGTTGTCGGCGGCGGTGCCGGTCCAGGGCAGGGGGAACGTGTCCCGTGACAGGAATGTGGCGGTGGTCGGGTCGTACCAGCGGGCCTGGGCGGCGACGAGGTGGGTGTCGGGGTCGGTCCAGTTGCCCTGGAAGCCGACCTGTAGGTCGGTGCTGACCGGGCCCTGGGGTGTGCCGAACGGGTCGTAGCTTCGGCTTTCGGTCACCGACGCTCCGTCAGTCGTGAATGCAGCCGCCACATCCCCGTGGGCGTTCTCCAACGTCACCCAGTCACCGGAACCGGTACCAGCACCGATCAACGCACCATCCGGGCCCCGCGCGAACGCCGATGTCCCGTCGGTCGAGGGTTCCTTCTCGACGCCGTTGTAGAGGAAGTTGTACGCACCGCCATGGGTGCGGGTCGCGATCCGGTCGAGGCCGTCGTAGGTGTAGGACGTCGTTGTGGTCCCGACGGTGTGCGAGACCAGCCGGTCGAACGCGTCGAATACTGTCGTCGTCACGTTCGCCCCGGCGGTCTTGGTGGTCAGGGTGCCGCGCGCTGTGTAGGCGTAGGTCGTGGAGCCGTTGGAGACGAGCCGGTTGCGGGCGTCGTAGGTCGCGGACGTCCCGCCGGCGGAGATACGGTTCCCAGCCMCGTCCCAGCCATATGCCGTGGTGGCGCTGGCCTGGTTGGTCCAGGACGTCAGCCGGTTGGCCCAGTCATAGCCATAGCTCTGCGTCCCGGCCCCGGCGACCCCGGGCCCGCTGATCGTGGTCGAGGTCAGGTTGTCGTTGTCGTCGTAGCCGTAGCTCTGCGTCCGCAGGGTGCCCGACGGGCCGGTCAGGGTGTCGGAGGTGATCCGGCCGAGCTGGTCGTAGTCGAAGGTACGGATCGCCCCGGTACCGCCGTGGTAGTCCACCGACGTGAGCTGGCCCGCGTCGTCGTAGTCGTAGACCCGGGTACCACTCGTCGCCCCGCCATCGACCGCCGACAGCAGGCCGCGGGCGTCGTAGTCGTAGTTGCTCCAGGTCGAGCCGTCGGCCCGCTGGGAGAGTCGGCCGTCCTCGTCGTAGGTGAACGACGACCCACCCAGGTCACCCCAGCTGTCCTGGAGCAGGCCGCGGTCGTTGTAGGAGAACTCCTCGTCACCGGCCGCCGACCCGACCGAGGTCAGGTTGCCGGCCAGGTCGTAGCCCATCGACCGGGCCGCACCAGTCACCCCACTGCCCGAACCCGTCTCCAAGGTGAGCCGGCCGAGTTCGTCATAGGTGGCGGAGCGGGTGACGCCACCCGGCTCGGCCAGGGTGACGGGTAGGCCGCCGCTGTCGTAGGTGGCCTGCCAGGTCCGGTCGGCCAGGTTCGGGTAGGCCGGAGTCGACGGTTCGATCGTCTTCTCGGGCAGGCCCAGTGCGTTGAACGTGTAGACGGTCGGATGGCCGTTGCCGTCGGTCAGCCGGGTCCGGTTACCCGCGGCGTCATAGCCCGCGCTGGTCGTGATCGACACTCCGGATGACGCCGGAACCGTGATCGTGCGTGGCTGGTTGAGTGCATCGAACGTGAAGGTGCTGGTGTGGCCGTTCGGGTCGGTCTGCGAGGTGAGGTTGCCGGCCTCGTCGTAGCCGAACCCGGTCGTGCGCAGCTCGGTGTCGGTGTCCGAGTAGTCCGCGGTGCCAGTCAGCCGGCCAGCCCGGTCATAGGTCGAGCGGGCCTGGCGGCCCAGCGGGTCGGTCGTCTCCATGAGCCGGCCGGCGTCGTCGTAGCCGTAGCTGGTCGTCTTGCCGGCCTCGTCGGTCGTCTCGACCAGATCGCCGACGTTGTTGTAGGCCGACACCACCGACGCGCCGCTGCCGAAGTTCGACGGACGCAGAACCCGGGTGACCTCACCGGCGTCGTCATGGTCGTAGTAGGTCGTGAACGCGGCGAGCGGGCTGCGCTCGGTGGTAGACGAGGCCCAGCGCCGGTCCAGGTCGTCGTAGGCATAGATCGTCCACGCGCCGTTCTGGTCGACCGTGTCCAGGAGGTTCCCGGTGTCGTCGTAGACCATCCGCGTCACACCGGCATCGGGCGCCCCGGTGACCTGTGGGTCGGTGACCGCGACCGGGCGGTTGCGCCTGTCGTAGGTGGTGGTCGTCGTCTGGCCACGCAGGTCGGTGTGGGTCAGGACGTTGCCCTTGGCGTCGTATGTCCACGACTCGGTCGGCACGATCGGCGACCCGCCGGGTGGGGTGTAGGACGGGTGAGTGGTCTCGGTGGCATGGCCGAGCTCGTCGTAGGCGGTGGTGGTCACCTCGCCGCGGGCGTCGCGGGTGTCGGTCACCTCGCCGAACGTGTTGTAGCCCACGGCACTGGTCGGGTTCTCGTCGGACGCGGCGCCGCCGTTCTCCTCAACCGCCACCTCGGGATACGTCGTCTCCGACACCCGGCCAGCCGGGTCCGCCAGGTAGCTCGTCGTGAACGCCGGATCCGGCGAGCCGAGCGGGTCATGRCCACGCGGGTCGGTGACACCGGTCAGGACGCCGCGCTGGTCGCGGCTGTAGTTCGTCGTGAACGCGTCCGGGCCGTCGCCGTGAACTGTCGACCAGGCCACGCGGTTCGCGTCGTCGTAGCCGATCTCGGCGGCCGTCGCCTCGTTCTCGCCGGTACCGGTCGTCGTCGCGGCCAGGTTGCCGTTGGCGTCGTAGCCATAGGAGGTCCAGCGGTTGACGCCGCCCTCGTCCTGGGCGACCCGGTTGGGCAGGCCGTCGGGGTTGTAGTACGTCTTGGTCCAGCGCTGCCAGTTGGCGGTGCCGGTGTCGGTCTCGTGGCCGGTGCCGTCGTAGTAGTGGACCTCGAGGGTGATGTCGCGGGTGTCGGTGTCGGACAGTTCGCCGATGGTGAAGTCCGGGTTGTGGTAGCCCTTGAGGATCTTCTGGTGGAGCAGGCCGTCGTGGAAGTAGACCAGCTCGGTTGTACGGCCGAGGGTGTCGGTGACGGCGGCGAGCCGGCCGGCCGGGTCGTAGGCCCGTGACTCCAGCAGCACGTCACGAGGCGAGGAGCCCGCGACCGGGTCGTCGACGAAGTCCTTCAACGTCGTCGTCGCAAGCTGGTCGCGGGGGGTGTAGGTGAACTCGGTGACGGCGCCGTTCGGGTCGGTGGACGAGGCGACGTTGCCGTTGCCGTCGTAGGTGACCGTGCTGGTCGCCTCCACGTCCGTGCCCGCCGCCACGGTCGTGGCTACCCGCCGGTTGGCGTCGTCATAGTCGAACGTCGTCGTGCGCGCCTCGTCGCCGCCGGTGGCGTCAGAAAGGACGGTCTCGGTGATGTTGCCGTTCGTGTCGAAGCTGTTCGTCGTCACCCGGGTGTGGGTGACCGACGTGATCGGGTTGGTCACGCCGGGCTCGGTCGTCGTCGCGACGGCGCCCAGCTCCGAGTAGGTGTAGGTGGTCGTCAGCCCGCCGGGGTAGGTGTCGGAGATCTCCGTCGACGTGAGACGTCGTCCGAGTTCGTCGTAGGTGTATTCGTGTGTGAGGCCGACCGGGTCGGTGTCGCCGCGCAGGTCGCCCTTCGAGTCGTAGGCGTATGTCGTCGTCTTGCCGGCCGCGTCGGTACTGGTGGCGAGCATGCCCGCGGGCATGGTCTCGCCGCCGACCGCCGCCTCGGCACCCGTCGTGTAGGTCGCGGTGGTGGTGCGGCCGGAGGGGAAGTCGTCGGTAGACGGCGCGGTGGTGGTCACCAGCTGGCCGTGGCTGTCGTACTCGTAGGTGGTGAGGTAGGTGTCGTCGTCGGGGGCGGCGGAGTTGCCGTTGCGGTAGGCGATGACCTGGTCGGTGCGTGGGTCGCCGGGTGGGCCCTCGAAGTAGTCCCAGTACTCGCTGACGGTCCAGTCGTCCGCCCGTGGGGTCCGCTTGGCGAGGACGTTGCCGTGGTCGTCGTAGTCCTGCTCGACCGTGTGGTTGTTCTCGTCGACGGTCTCGGTGAGGTAGCCGTCGTCGTTGTAGGTGTAGCGCTGCGAGCCGGCGTAGTCGGTGCGGGTGACCAGCTGGCCCCAGGCGGAGTACTCCCAGACGGTGCTGTCGCCGTTCGGGCTGATCGTGCGCACCAGGGTCGTCGGGTCGGACTGCAGCTCCTGGAACCGGGTGCGGTCGCCCTCGCCGTTCTCGCTCCAGGCGACGGTGCCGTTCGGGTTGTAGCCGATCTTCGCGGTGATGTTGCCCTCAGGCAGGGTGATCTCGGTGAGCCGGCCGTCGTCGTTGTAGTCGTACTCGGTCGGATCCGGGCTCTGCGGGCCGGTGACGGTCTCCAGATTGTTGCCGTCGTAGGTGTAGGTCCAGCTCAGCGGGCCGGAGTGTGCCGCGACCGACGGGGTCTCGACCGTCTCGACGTGCCGGCCGTCACCCGTCCAGGTGAATTCCAGTGACCGGTGCGTCGTCTGGTTCGTCGCCGAGGTGAGCTGCGCGCTGGTGTTGTAGGCGTACTCGACCCGGTTGCCCACCGGGTCCGTCGTCGAGACCAGCCGGCCGTCGGAGCGGAACGCCGAGGACAGGCCGCCCTTCTGCGTCAGCGTCGTCGCCGCCGAGACGGTGACGTCGTCGATCCGGCCCACCCCGCCGGCGGACTCGGCGAACGGGCCGGCCCGGCCGCCGTAGAGCAGGGCGGGGTCGTCGGCGGTCATGATCTCGGTGCCGTTGCGGTACACCCGGATCGACGTCCCAGCGGTGACGATCTTCATGGTGTCGGCGGCGGTGCAGCACTGGCCGGTGGCGTCGGAGACGACGGAGTCGACTCCCTCGACCGTCTTGACCAGCAGCCACTGGTTCGTCGACGGGCTGGCCTTCAGGCGCCAGTAGTTGTCCTCGTCCACGGCCCGGAACGCCAGGCCCAGGCCGTTCTGGGCGACCGGCATCATGAACGTGAAAGTCCCGTCGGGAGCGGCACCGATCGTGCTCATCGTCCGGCCGGACGCCGACACGGCACGGGCCCGGTTGGTGTCGGTGCCCCAGGTGCCGCCGCTGTCGACCCAGCCCTCGCCGTCGTCGGTCGAGCCCAGCCCGGAGGTGGAGTTCGGGTTGGTGAAGCTGTCCCGGTGCTGGTCAGGGGTGATCACCAGCGAGTCGACACGGCCCGCACCGGTGGCGACACCGAACAGGCCAGCTCTCGTCGCCGTAGCCACGTAGCTGTCAGTCACCGTGCCGACCACTCGGTCGTTCCGGTAGACCGCGATGGTGTTGCCGGACATCCGCACGCCATAGGTGTCGCCCGGGTCGCAGCACGCCCCTGTGTACGTCGCGACCACCGAAGGGAAACCGAAGCTGCGTTTCGCCAGGACAAGGGCGTTCGTCGACGGCTGGACGTACAACATCCACATGTTGTCGACGTCCTGCACCCGGAACGACACCCCGAGGTAGTCCTGGGCGACCGGCGCGGAGAACTGGACCGTTCCATCCGACGGCGCCGGCATGACCGCGACGCTGCGCGAAAAACCACCGGCGGTCGTCAGGTAGGCCTCGCCGTCCTGGACACCCCACGTGCCGGCGAGGATCTCCCAGCTCTCGCCGGTGTCGGTCGCGCCGAGCACGCTCGTCGAGTTCGGGACGGTGAACGACGCGATCCTGGGCTTCGAGGCCTGCAGGAACGCGTACTGGCCGCGCGGCGAGTCATAGGTGCCATCCCCGCCCCGGCCGAACACGTTGCGCTGGCCGTCGCCGTAGCGGACCTGCATGTCACCCGCGCCCTTCGGCACCGGGGTGACCGCGGTGTCGAATGACGACGTCCAGCCGACGCCGAAGATCCCATCGGCCGGGTCGGAACTGTTGTAGGTGCGGGTCACTTCCATGCTGGGACCGGCGCCCTTGATCACGGCGTCGGTCACCGACGCCGTGTAGTTCTGCGTCATCGGATGCACCTGTGCCACCGACGGCACATACGGGTTCCAGCCGAAGTCCCCGGCGTCGCCGTTGTAGTTCACCGGCTCGAACGCGAGCGGCTGCGTCCACGGACTGGTGTGCGTGCCATCCTTGACCTGGCCGCGCCAGTAGTAGACGTGCCCCCAGGCCAGCGCGTCCCTGGGCGGTGACCAGCTGTTCGACGCCTGCCAGCCCGACGTCCAACAGGTACCCGAGTTCGCGTCCGTCCCCGTGCACAGCTGGAACTGGTAGCTCATCGGGCTCGGGCCGCTGTCGGGGTCGACCCCGCTCAGGGTCAGCGGCGGCCGCAGCGACGCCACCGCCGTGCCCGACTCGGGCGACACCGCGGCGACGTACGGCGTCTGGTTGGTCGGGCTCGCCAGCGGGAGCTCGGTCGAGGCCATCGGCACGCCCTGGCCCGAGAACCAGGACGTCCCGGACTCCTCCATGTCCCACCGGATGTGATATGTCCCGGCGGACAGGCCGGTCAGGCTGACCGACGCGGTGAGGTCGATCTGCTCACCCGGATCCACGTCGGTCGGGATCGTCGTCTGCAGGCCCTGGTGGACGACCTCGGTCGTGTCCGAGCTGTTGTAGATGTGGTACGAGAGCTTGAAGTTCCCGTTCGCCGGCCAGGTGAACTGCCCACTGTTCGTCACCCGCACCACCACCTGCCCGGGGCCCGACGTCGTCGGCTGCGAAAGCCACGTCGGCGTGCCCGACGGGTAGCCGTAGGTCGCGCCATACGGCGTCCAGTCGATGTCGAGACGGGGCCGCAGGTCACTGCTCGGGACGGCCGGGTTGCAGGCACAGTCCGTCGACGCGAACTCCTTCAGCCAGCTCCCGGTGCTGTCCGACGTCACGATCGCCAGGCCGAAGTTCTGGTCCGGGTCGTGCGTCCAGGTGTTGGCCAACTTCCGCAGCCGCTGGTCGCCGCTGCCGATGAGCTCCTCGCCGTTCTTGCAGATCAGCCAGCCGGCATCGTGCGCGAACGACTTCGTCGCGACCTCGTCGCCGATCACCGCCCCCGGCCAGGTCATCGACGTGCCCCACCACGGCGCCTTCACCTCACGCAGCGACACCGGGTGCGCGATACAGCCACTCGCCGACGCCGTGTTGACCAGCCGTACCTTCGCGTCGACCACCGTCGCGTTCGCCAGCGCCGGGTCGTTCGGGAAACGCAGATAGCCGTGCAGGACGTCACCCGAGGCGACGCCGGCGCGGATCACGTCCGACGACGAGTAGTTCGTCGTCGGGTTCGCGCTCGACACGTAGGTGTCCTCGACGTCCGCGGTCACCTGGGTCAGCGTCGGGTCCACCCGCACCGGGAACACCCGGTCCTTCGCCGCCAGCCACCCGGTGTCGAGGTCCATCCGCAGCGCCGGCCGCCCGTCCGCCGTGGTCGTCAGGCTGTAGGCCACGCCGTCGGAGGTCGCTGCCATCCCGTCCGACGACGGCCGGCCGTCCGTCATGTAGCCGGCCGGGATGACCGCCCGGACCTTCTCGGCCCTGTCGACGAGGACGACCTGCCGGCCATCGACCTTCGCGGTCAGCCCGGTCAGCGCCAGCGGGTAGACCCAGCTCGTCGGCGCCGCCGCCGAGCCCAAGACCAGCACCTCCTTGAGGCCGCCGGCGGTCGGCACGAGCTCGAGGTCGGCGTCCTGCGCGATCCCGGCGTAGGTCGCCGTCGAACCGTCCACCTTCGCCTCGACCGGCCGCGCACCCTCGACGCCGAACGCGACCGACGTCCCGTCACCGAGGTCGAGCCGGCCCAGCGCCGCGTCGTCGGCGCGCGCCGCGACCTCGGTCGACGTCTGGGTCGAGCGCGCCCGCAGCCTGCCCTTGTCCCCCACCACCAGCGCCGTGTCGACACCGACCCAATCACCCTTGGCGTTCTTGAACCGGCTCGCGCCACCCAACGCCACCTCGGTCGTGTAGGTCCCGTCCCGGTTACGGAACACCTCCGCATCGGCCGTCCGCAGCGACGGCACCTCCACCCGCCCTGCCCGCGCCCCCGTCGCCGGATCCGCCGCCGGCCGCTCGGGAACCACCAGCGTCGTGTCCCCGAACCTCGCCTCCCGCGGCGCGGACCCGACCGCCGCCACCTCGGCCGCCGTCGGCGGCTTCGGCACGAACGGCTGCGCATGTAGAGGCTTCGGCTGCGTTCCGGTCGTTGGCACCGTGCCTGGTAGCTCCGTTACCTGGCTTCGGCCGCTCACCGGGCCGCCCCTGGCTCCGGCGTCCGCCTCGTTGGCTGGCACCAGATGCTCGCGGTCGGCCGCGCTTCCCGAGGTCGACTCCGGCAGCTTCACGTCGCTGTCGAGGAACGGGTTCTGCTCCGAGATCGGCACCAGGTTCGGATGCGTCACCCGGTCCAGGACCACGAGCGCGACACCGGTCATGACCAGTACGGGAACGAGCAGCAACGCCACCCGGCGCAGCCACCGAGGCTGCCGCGCCAGACGGCGGCCAAACGACAGAGAGCGACGCGGGGAATGGTGCCGGCCGGTCATCACAACTCCGAACGCGTACAGGGAACAGGCACGAGCCACGCAGAACACGACCGATAGGCAGGGCCACAGCCCCACGGTCATACGCATCCGGTCCGATCAAGGTGACCTCGCCGAAGGCAGGCGGAATAGGCACGGCAGGCCCGCCGAACTACGCGCACCACGAAGTACGGATCGCGGGAGAGCCTGGCCGCACCGGCCACGGGGCATCCGGATGCGACAACACCTGCCACCGGCAGGCGATAAAAGCCGACGACAACGTCGGCGACCTGCCCGGACACCAGCCAACGAACGGCCGACGATATGCAGGGCAGCGCAGATCAGCTAAGGGGACGGCGGAGGTAACGACGAGAGGCCGGCACAGCGCCGTGCACAGCAAGAACCCCCACCAGCGCCCCGGATGAATCCAGAGAGACCAGCAGGAGAACGACAGCCACACCCACGCGACCGAAGCCACGCGGGCGGTGCGCCGGGAAGCATCGCACGCTTCACAGCACACTCACAAGTAGTTCCCATACATCCCTGTAGAGGATCAACATCGGCAGCCAGGAACCCTGCCACCTCAAAGGAACCAGGTGCGCGGCTACCACCCACAGAGGCAGTCAGTCAACGGCAGGAATAACTAGTCCGATCACTGATTGCCTCCAGGTTTCGTTACGGAGAGCGAGCGTCGCTACTCAGCGAAACATCGGACCGGACGCACACAGAAAGAGACACCGCACTCACGGCCGAGTGCGGGATTTCTCGCCAACCGCTGGTCAGACCGTCGACGGTCTGCCATAGTGGCTCACCGATCCCAGAAGTCCTCGCGCCACGAGCGCCATAACCCGGATACGCCCATCCCGAGAACCCGCCAGACATGGCTGGGTAGACAAGGCTGCCCGAACCCGTTCAGCCCGCGAAGCCCCACGGTCGTCAGGCCCCATCGACCGCCCGGCCATACCGCATAGCGCCCTGACAACGCGCCCGGCCATTCCGCCCGCCGGGCACTTCGGCCTGCCTACCAGCCGCCGCAGCACACTGCCAGGCGACAGACGAGACCATAAGAGCCTTCACGCCGGYGAAGCCGGACCAGTCACCGTCCACCGCCGGAACGGCCACCTCACGGCCTTTGCGGCCGGCAATGCCACGCCGCCGCCGCGAGGACGTGGTCTGCATCCATCGGAGACAGGAAGGAGCTGACGCGGGTGAGCCAGCACGACAGCCACCTCGCCGGGACAGACGAGCCAGCCCTCTCCCCGCCGTCAGCTCCCGAACACGCAGCACCGCCCACGACCCCCGCACCGCCGGCCGTGCCAGACGATGCTGTCCGCGACCCGCAGCCCTCAGCCACCAAGGCCACCAGCCCCACCGCGGACACCGCGGACACCGCCGACCCCAACGCCGCCTCCGCCGCCAGCATCAAGGACAGCCACGGCGCAAACCCCATAGACACCGGCCCCCAGATACCGGACGCCGACGAGGCTCCACCCCGTCGACAGCGAGGCCGGCACCGCCGCCGCCAGTCACGGACACGCACGACCGGCCTGCTGCACGCCGTCGGCCTGCCCGCCCTCGGGATCCCGGCCCTCCTCATCGCGCTGCTGTCCGGCGCCGACGCCCCCCTCGGCATCGGCAGCCACAGCACCTCGACCGCGCCACCCACCGCCAACAGCGGCTACATCCTGCCGCCACTGGGTTCAGGTGCCCTACCGGTGAGCCTCACGACCGCGGACGGCGCCGACGCGACCAGTCAGGTCCCCACGGACAACCTCGCCACCGCCGCCGCCTCCCCCGGCATCACCGGCGGCCTGATCCGGCTCACCGCCACCGAACGCCAGATCCCCGCCCGCGTCCTGACCGCCTACCAACAAGCCGCCAGCACCCTCACCACCGAACAGACCGGCTGCCACCTGCGCTGGCAACTCCTCGCCGGCATCGGCAAGATCGAAACCAACCACGCCACCGGCCGCACCATCACCCCAGAAGGCACCATCACCCCCGCCATCGTCGGCCCCCGCCTCGACGGCGCAAGCGGCTTCGCCCGCATCCGCGACACCGACCACGGCACCCTCGACCACGACACCACCTACGACCGCGCCGTCGGCCCGATGCAGTTCCTCCCCACCACCTGGACCAGCAGCGGCCGCGACGCCAACCACGACAACACCAAGAACCCGAACAACATCGACGACGCCACCCTCGCCGCCGGCAGCTACCTCTGCGCCTACCACCGCGACCTGTCCAACCCCACCGACCTCTACGCCGCGATCTACGCCTACAACCCCTCCGACACCTACGTCCGCGCCGTCCTCGCCTGGACCACCGGCTACACCAACACCACCCCGATAACCACTCCCACGCCGGTCACCACGCCCGCCCCGACGCCAACCCCGATCCCGACCGCACCGACCACCACCACCGACCCGACGCCCTTCCCGATCATCAACCTGACGCCACGAACTACCCCGGCAGCCACATCCGCCGAACCCACCGCGACGACGTCCACCTGCGCGCCGATCAGCCTGACAACCACCAGCCTCACCGCGACGACAGGCGCCACCACCCTCGACATCACCGGCCGCTACACCACCGCCACCGGCGCAGGGCCGACCGTCATCCACGCCGACGCCCGCGACACCACCGGCCACACCCTCACCACCACCGACACCACCCTCCCCACCACCCCACCGACCAGCCCTACCCTGCTCACCCGCCTCCCCCTCGACCACCTCACCACCCCCGGCCAGACCACCACCATCACCGTCACCCTCACCACCACCCCGACCGGCTGCCCAACCCAAACCCTGGTCGCCCTGACCGTCACCGGCATCACCCGCCCAGGCACCCCTGCCTCGCCAACCCCCATCCTCAGCAGCCCAGCAGCACGCACACCGACCAGCCCAAGCCCCGAAACTCCGACCTCGACCCCGACGACGCCATGACCACCACCCTGCTGGCCCCTTTCTCGCCGGTCGTCCGCGACGCCCGCGGACCGCAGGTCTCACGGTGAAATGAAGATCTTTCAGCTTGGCTCGATGCAACACCACCCATCCGATCGGGTCCTCGCCGCCACGAGAGCAGTCACCCGGCAGCACCGTCGAATCTCCTCGCGCCGAACCGTCGAGCGCGTGATTGGCTGCCCATGTGGCTGCGTCCGACGTTGATGTGCCGGCGAACTGGCACGGCGGATTCTACGAACTCGCGATCAACCTTGGACCACCCGACGACGCCCGCCTCGAACACGCCCTGACCGCGACGTGGGCAGCAGCAGGAGTGGTCGGCTGTCTCGCACCGGACGGAGACGCGGAGCATCGTCCGGCGCCGTGCACGTTGGAGGGGCTGGAGAGGTTCGGCCACCTCCACGGCGTGGTGAGGCTTCCCGACGGCGGCGCCACCGTGTGCGGCGCCATCGCGATCCGCGAGGACGACGGCGACGACTGGCTCGACTTCTATATCCCACTGGGCGCGCTCGCCGACCACGACCCGAGAGTCGGAGGATTCCCCTTCGGGGACGACGGCGGCGACGTCTCACGCGCCTGGCGCGAGCCGATCGACGCCTGGCTGGCCGACGTCGGGGCATCCGTCCACGAAAGCGTCCGCTACCGCTATGCGGTGATCGGGTTCGAGGCCGCAGGGCTGTCACTCCAGGAGGTCGCTGGCGGGCCCGACCGGTACTTCCACGTCCTGCACGACACCAGCGAAGGCCTTGAACGACTTCCCGTCACCCGGTGGGACTTCGGTATGCCGMCGTAAAACCTGAAGATCGACTTCGGGCGACGTGGATGTCTCGGCGTCGGTGTTGGYCGAGTGGATGATGGATGTGATGACCATCGACCGGCGGACACGTGCGTTTGACGCTCTACACGGGCTGGCTCTCGGGGATGCGCTGGGGTCGCAGTTCTTCGTACCTGCCCACCGTGACGCCCTGTCGCGACGCGGTCTTCCGCCCGGTCCGTGGCAGTGGACCGACGACACCGAGATGGCCTGCTCCATCGTCGCCGTACTGCAGCGGTGTGGCCGCATTGATCAGGACGTGTTGGCGGCGAGCTTCGCCGAGCATCACGACTTCGACCGTGGCTATGGCCCGGGGATGAACCGGCTGCTGCGGCTGATCCGGCACGGCGGCGCCTGGCGGGAACTCGCCGTCGGRCTGTTCGACGGCCAGGGCTCCTGGGGCAACGGCGCCGCCATGCGCGTCGCCCCACTCGGTGCCTGGTTCGGCGACGACCCGGCCGAGGCGGCGGCACAGGCGGCGCTGTCAGCAGAGGTCACGCACGCCCATCCGGAGGGCGTGGCCGGCGCGGTCGCCGTCGCGGTCGCCGCCGCACTGGCCACCCGCCCCGGCACACCCGAACCGCGGACCTTTCTCGACGAGGTCCTCAGCTACGTTCCGCCCGGCCGGGTGCGGCATGGTGTCTGGGCCGCGCGCGGTCTGGCGCATGTTCCGCACGCGCAGATCGCGGTCCGCGAGCTGGGCAACGGGCGGCACACCAGCGCGCAGGACACGGTGCCCTTCGCGCTGTGGGCCGCCGCCCGCCACCTCACCGACTACGAACAGGCCTTCTGGACAACCGCCGCCACCGGCGGCGACGTCGACACCACCTGCGCGATCGTCGGCGGAATCGTCGGAGCGCACCTCGGGGTCCAAGGCCTGCCTGGCGATTGGCGCACGACCATCGAGCCGCTTCCGGACTGGACCGATGTCGCCAGCGTCTCCGCTGGCAGGGAAGACGACCAGTAGCCCCTGCGCCGCCGCCGGTGCACGGGTGAAGGAACGAATCGGCGGGGGCGTCCGGGGCCGCCATCGGACCGGCTCGGTGTCATCGGCCAGCAGACACGGCGACCMGCGGAAATCAGCGACAGCAGGTGATTCCGCCATCGGCCACGACCATGACGCTATGTGACGTTGATTCATCACCGGATGTGCGAGAGAGCTGAAAATGGAACGGAGCCGTTGACCTGAAATTCCCAGACTTGGGAGCAGGGGCACATACGTCTCTGCCCGCGGAGCCGGCGCAGGCGCGTCAGCGGGGCCAGGCGACCGCGTTGGCACCGGTTTCGCGGCTGATGCTGGAGCCGGTGTCGGTCCAGGTTCCGAACTTCTCGCGGTGTAGGTGGGCGAAGAAGTAGCACATGGCTTCGCACTCGGCGTCGAGGATCGCCATTTTGGGGTTGGTCGTCACAACGTCGTAGAAGGCGCGGCCGAGGGCGACGATGTAGCCGCGGCAGTAGAGGAAGCCGTCGTCGGAGCCGTCGGTGACCTCGTGGATGTCCGCCCGGTCGATTTCGTGGAGCTTGCGTTCGAGGACCCGGTCGAGGGCGACCAGGTCCTCGCTCGGCAGGGCTTCGGAGAGGCTGCGGAGCGCGTCGAGGAACGGGTCCAGACAGTCGTCGATCGCGTAAGGGTCCGCGAGTTCGTCGTCGTTCGGGTCGCGCTCGATCAGCGCGTGGCGCAGGGCCAGTGGTTCGGGGCCGAGGCTGGTCCAGGCCGTCTCGATCAGCGCCCAGAACCTGGCCTCGTCGGCCGCGGTCGGCAGGATCCCCTGGGCGCTCGGCGGCTCCGTCATGAGCCGGATCGTAGCGAGCCGGGCGACGGACACGGGGGCTGTCGCCGGAGACGACGGAACAGGCGATCAAAGCGCTACAGGCGGCGCGCCGGGCACCCGGTTTCGAGTGGCAGCCGTCGTTGTGAGAGACGCGGACGTTGGTGCGTGTAGCGTGCCAGAATTCGATTCGGGTGCCTGGCCTGCGGTTTCGCTGTTTGACCAGGCGGCGCGGTGGTATTCGATGATCACGCCCCCGAGGATCTTGCAGCGCCGGACGGAGCCGTCGACGAACCACTTGGTGCATCACCCGTCCGCCGACGTTGCCGTCAACTACTGCCGTCAAGACCCAAGGACGCCCCGCCGGAACGTACTCCGGCGGGGCTTCTCCACGTTCACCAATAAAATCACACGGTCAAGTATGAAGATACTCAAGGAGGTCGACGAACGACGCTATTTATGCCGAACTCCACGAACCAACAAAGAAGTATTCGATTTGTAGATCCGCCCTGGAATCTGAGAGGCCGACAGCTTCTGTCATCGACAGTAGATTGTGCACACACCTCACGAAAGAATGCACATCCGAGCGAAGCAAATGGTCTAGGCCGCGGATCACGATCGCAACTGGAGCCTCGTCGCCTGACATTTGCAGATCCCAAATGCGATCGCTATATGCAGCCCAACTTCCCGCCCCGAGTTCGGAGAAATGAAGCCTCTTGGTGAGTTCCTTCAGGAGCTCTTCCTCAGGATTTCCCGCATCTCGTGGAAGATCCACGTAGACCAGACGGAAGCCTAGCCTAACAACGGTCTCGACCAGGATTTTCTCGTCATGCCCATCCACAAAGAAAGGCTTAGACCTCAACCATGGCAGGTTAGCCACCATGTCGACCCACAACTTCGGCGCTTTTGGCGTTTCAGCATCCACACTGCGGCCCTCGGATTTGAACGAATCCATCTTTGTAGTGTCCTGTATACCAGATTTCACCCTGACCCTCGAACACAGTCGACCGCTTTCCGGCCGATGGCTCCCAGGCATAGTCGGCAGGATATCCGTCTCGACATAGCAGTTTGGGTGACGCCGCCGACAGAGTCCCGTTCTCATCATCGACCTAATCACATTCTCGGCGTAAGGATGGAGATCCTCAGGAGCACCGCCGAGATTCACGTGCCCCGTAAAGTTCACCTTAATTATGCACCAAGACCGGCGTACCACGTTCACCATCCAGCCCGGCCCCGGCAGATAGGGAAAGCAGGACGCCGCCCCTCAATGTGCCGCGGGGTCGGCTATTCAGATCCTTACGGAAGGTGGCTGCCGCCGGAGTCGGGGCGGCGCTCGACCGGTGCCAAACCGGTGACGAACTGCGGCGCAGCCGACGGCACGAGCCGTCACCAACCGACACAAACAGCGATCACACCAGCCGAGCCGCGCACCCGATTGCCAACCGCCGCAGCACAAAACGGCTGTGAACGGCATCCCACGTCAGCCGACGACAGTAGCCCAGCCGGCCGGAAAAGAAGACTCATAATCCTCCGGTCGTGGGTTCGAGTCCAATGCCACTTGATTAGCGGGATGGTCGTGTTGTCAATTTCAACACACCAATAGACTGTCCAGGTTAGGGCAACCCGGGCTGGTCATTTGTCGAAGATGGACAACGCGCTCCGTCGGCGCGTTGATCCTGGTCCTCGTAGAATGGGTGGTGTGGCGCGTCTTTCGGAGACCTTTGAACTACCTGCGGTCGCTGGCGATCGGTTGACAGATCGGATTTCGATCGGTGTTCTCGCGCGGGTCGTTCCACGGGATGTCGTCGACGAGGTTCTCGCCGAGACGCGTCGGTTGGAACAGCGGACGAGGTCGCTGCCGGCGAGGGTCGTCGTCTATTTCACGATGGCGATGTGCCTGTTCTTCGAGGACGACCGCGAAGAAGTGATACGCCGACTCGTCGGAACCTTGCGGTGGCTGGGCTCGTGGAAGACGGAGTGGAAGATCCCGACGACAGGGGCGATCTCCCAGGCCCGGGTACGGCTGGGCGCGGAGCCAGTGAAACTGCTGTTCGAGCGGGTCGCGGTACCGGTCGCCGGGCTGGGCACGAAAGGTGCATGGCTCGGGTCGCGGCGGCTGATRGCCATCGATGGTTTCCAACTCGACGTCGCCGACACCGCCGAGAACGCCGAGGAGTTCGGCCGGTCCACGAACGGGCCGAAAGCGGCGGCATTCCCGCAGGCCATGGTCGTCGCGCTCGCCGAATGCGGCACCCACACGATCGTGGGCGCCGCGATCGGAGGCTGCCTCGGCGACGAGCGGTCACTCGCCGCACCCCTGCTGGATACCTGCGAGCCGGGGATACTGCTGACGACCGACGAAGCCTTCTATGGCTTCGACCTGTGGCGCCGCTTCGCGGCGACCGGCGCGGACCTGCTCTGGCGGGTCAACTCGCTGCTGACCCTGCCCGTCATCAAAGCCCTTCCCAACGGCTCCTACCTGTCGCTGCTGATCGACCCGAAAATCCCCGTCGCCAAACGAGGCCCACTGATAGCAGCTGCCCGCGCCGGCAACCCGCCACCTACCAGCACAGCGCTACCAGTCCGAGTCATCGAATACTCGATAGCAGACTCCGACACCCGCGGACCAAGTGAACTGATATGCCTGATCAGCACTGTCATCGACCACACCGACACCGCCGCGATCGAACTCGCCACCGCCTACCACGAACGCTGGGAAATCGAGAACATCTTCGACGAGACCAAAACCCACCAGCGAGGCGACAAACGCACCCTACGATCCAAGAAACCCGAGCTCGTGAAACAGGAAATCTGGGCGCTCCTGCTCACCCACTACGCCATACGCACCCTCATGACCCAAGCCGCCGACGAAGCCGATGCCGACCCCGACCGGCTCTCCTTCATGAGAACACTGCGCATCATCCGCCGCCAGGTCACCGACTAGGCGGACTTCCCCCCTGACCGACACGCCCACGCACTCCACCAGACCTACCTGGAAATCCGCGAACGCCTCACCCCCACCCGCCGCCACCGCAGCTACCCACGCGCCGTCAGACGAACCCGATACAACGGCTACCGCACCAAACGCCCAACCGACGTCGAGACCCGGTTCGCCACCCCACCCAAGATCATCCTTGCGCGGGCAGCTTAACTAAGCGGCATTGGGTTCGAGCCCCACCCGCCCCACACTCACTTCTGATGTTCCCGCAGGGTCAACGAGGTCGATGTGGATCAGCCTCGTCGGCCGGCGACCGGCTCGGGCAGCTCGATCGGCAACGAGTCTCCGCCGATATCGTCGAATCTTGCATATTTCGTTATCAGGCAAGATGCGGGCATCTCATCCGGACAGTGCTCCTACAGCAGGGGATCAGCAAGATCGAGAAGGTCTCAGACACCTACCTCGATCACAACCTCCTCCCGCAGCGCTTGGTCATCCTCGGGCATTCCACTCCTGCGCTGCATGGCAGGCACTGCTTCCTGTCACGCCTACCCTGGTCCCCGTCGGTCGGTGTATGGATTCCTCAGAGTCATCGGGGTGCGCGCGATGTCGAGCGCGAACTGAGGGAAGCGGGGRCCTGCCGTGTAGTAGCGGGCCCGGGTCCGGCCGACCGGTACCAGGACGTTAGCCGTGGTGAGGTCGCGGAGGTCACGTTGTGCCTGCTGCAGGCTCAGGCCTTCGGCGTGCTCGTAGCGTGAGCGCCGGACGCGTCCGGCCATGGCGACGTCGTGGAGGGCGGTCACCACTCGCTCGTCCAGGCCGTTGCCGCCAGCGAACTCCGAGAGCGCGCGCCATACCTGTCCGGAGCGGTCGAGCCGGCCTTGAACTGTCTGGGCCTGCTGGTGGTAGGCAGTCAGATTGAAGCCGACCCAGCTGGCGACGTCCTGGTCGGGAACGTACGTCGGGCCCCGATCGGCCAGTTCACGATAGTAATCCCAGGTGTTGCCGGGGCGGCCGAGCCACGCCTCGATAGACGAGAACTCCGGCGCGAGGACACCTTCCCGGGCGATCATCAGCGTCTGGAKCGAACGGGACATCCGGCCGTTCCCGTCAACCCAAGGGTGGATCGACACAAGGTGTAGATGTGCCATAGCCGCCCGTACGAGCAGGTGGGTGTCATCCTCGGTGTCGAGCCAGTCGACGAGCTCCTCCATGAGGGTCGGGACGTCGTTGGCGTCGGGGGCGGTGTAGGCCGCGATGCTTGGATCGCGGGCGTCCGTGACGTAGACGGGACCCCGGCGCCATTGTCCGGCCGGCTTGCGGGCGATATGACGATGGCCCTGCAACATCCAGTGCAGCGCGTTGAAGAGACCCTTGCTGTAGGCGAAGTCTTGGGCATCGTGGAGCGTCTGGATGTAGGTCATCATCCGCTGGTAGGCGAGGGTTTCTTCACGGTTTTCGTCTGAGACCTCGACGTCTCTCTCRCCATCTATCAAGTCCTCGACATCGACTGTGGACACCTTGAAACCCTCGATGGAGTTCGAGGCCGCGACCGCATCGGCGGTCAGGAACTTCCGGAGCCCAGCGGTCCATTTCGCCGGTGTGGCCTGGATTTGGTGCCTCAGCGCCTGCCGCATGGCGTCGATCTCGTCGAGCGCGCGCTCGTCGGCAGGCGCGAGCGACGGCGTGGGGTAGAGCATGCACAGATGATATGTTGACGCAGTCATCACGTCAAAAGATCGCTACCGTTCGAGTCAGACCGGCCGGCGGATCTAGGGCGCACGTCGGACGCAACCTGGGCCTGCGGCCCGCTCTGGYCCGCCAGGTGACCTGTCCAGCATGTGACGCCCACCATGTTGATCACTCAGACGGGCTGTCGACCAATCGCGATACAGAGGAGTATTCGACGCTCCACAGTCACGCGGCGGCAATGAGGGACGAACGGCTCACACCGCCGCGAGCAACCGAATGACCTGATCACAAGAAGATCTACGATCACGATCACCCGACTCGGCTCAACGCAACATTCCCCCGCCGCTGGCCCCGACCACCGGGCGCGCCCTGCGCACACACAGGGCGATGCGCCCACGCGGGAACTATCTACTCCGCCCCGGCGACCCGCCCGGCTCCMGCCACCAGTGGGAGACGTGGTTCCGCGCCGCACGCACCGCGATCACCCACACGGCGATCATGATGCCCGGCGCCCCCGACCGAGYCGGCGATCGACACCGCCTCCGTACATGCCAGCTGCCACTGCCGACATCCAGCCGGCCAACCACCTCAACGAGCCCCTCAACGACCACCGCCCCACCAGGGACGAG
The DNA here is from genome assembly GCF_001854645.1 of Pseudofrankia sp. EUN1h. Classification (NCBI taxonomy): domain Bacteria; kingdom Bacillati; phylum Actinomycetota; class Actinomycetes; order Frankiales; family Frankiaceae; genus Pseudofrankia; species Pseudofrankia sp. EUN1h. The sequence continues at coordinate 49,809 of NZ_MBLN01000064.1, forward strand.
ACCAGCGTCCACCGAACCACGATCCAGCGATCGTCACCTCATCTCGACGGTCCAGTCCACCGCCACCAGTCCTCGGAGGCGTGATCAGCGACCACCACCGCGCCGCCTGACCCGGCGGCGCGGTTGTCTGCCCAACTCGATCGCTGTGACCTTTTGCGTCTCCACTCCGAACTGGAAAACGACTCATCGCAGGTCAGGTAGGTTGCTGCGCATGCCCGACCTCGCACCCGCCTCGCCTGCCGACGCGTATGCGGCCCTGCTGGAGGGCAACGCGCGGTTTGTGCATGGGGAACGGCTGCATCCCAATCAGGACGCCGACCGCCGATCAGCGGTGGTGCCACGGCAACGCCCGTTCGCGGTGCTGTTCGGATGTTCCGACTCCAGACTCGCCGCCGAGATCATCTTTGACCGGGGGCTGGGCGACCTGTTCGTGGTCCGTACCGCCGGCCATGTCGCGGGACCCGAGGTGCTGGGCAGCATCGAGTACGGCGTCCACGTGCTGGGGGCACCGCTGGTCGTCGTCCTTGGTCATGACTCGTGCGGCGCCGTCACCGCCGCATCCGAGGCTGACCGGGACGGGGTCGCACCGGCTGGCTATATCGGAGACGTGGTGGAGCGGGTCATGCCCAGCATCCTGTGGGCGCGCGCGGCAGGATGCACCGACATCGACCAGTTCGTCGAGGCGCACATACGCCGGACGGTCGACGGACTGGTGGGACGGTCGGCCCTCCTGGCGACCGAGGTCGCGGCAGGCCGGTGCGCGATCGTCGGGCTGTCCTACCGCCTGGCGGACGGCACCGTCAGCGTCGTGTCCGGTAAGGGGCCTCTCCCCCAGGTGGTCCGGTGATCCACACGAGTGCCCCGATCCGCGCGGATGACCGAGCGCCCTGACGGCGGGAGCGGTGTCTGCTGGCCGCGCCGGGCGCAGACCGGACAGCCTTGGATGCTGTGAACAGGGTCTGACCGGGCATGTCGACGATCGCGACGCCGCCCGGCCGTGCCGCCGCAGCCCGGCCGACAGAGGGTTCGCCGACGAGACATAGTGCGCCACGAGGCGCTTGGCCGTATCCCGGCTCAGCTGGAAGGGGACTCGAAGGGAGGTCCCTGGGTCCGATGGCTCACCCCGACCGGAGGCACCAGCGTGACCCATGGCGCTCCCGAAGGAGCACCAGACGGCGCAGGTGTACTCAACGTGTCGATCCGCGGGTCCGCATGAACAGACTTCCGCCGAGCGCCGCGAACCAGGCGGCCAGGACGATCTGGCTGCAGGTCACCGCCGCGACCGAGAACAGCCACGGGTAGGCGGCCACCAGCTGGAGGATGCCCGCGATGACGCCCAGCACGCCCAGGGCTGCGCCCCTCTCGCGGTCACGGATCATCGCGACTCCGATGGTGAGGCCGGCGACCATCAGGATGAGACTCACCGCGTGGGCTCCCCCCGCCCAGGTGGTGACGACGAGTGCCAGGGCTGATGGATCGCCGGCGACGTCCATGCCGTAGGCGGGATAGACAAGCCGGCCGTACACGACGCCGAAGACCACGCTCACCGGGGTGGTCAGTGCGATCAGCGCGACTCCCACAGCAATCCCCGGCCGACGGCGAGCGCCCATACCCTGCCACGCCCCGACCACACCCACGGCGAGCAGCGCCGCGCCGATGACGAGGCATTCGTCAACCAGGGCGAGCGTCAGATGATGGGACTCGGTCCACATCGACAGCTCCTCGGCTGTCGAAGGTGGCCATGCCGTGGCCTGGAGCACGGCCGCCGCGCCGGCGAGGAGCCCCGAGAGGACCAGCGCGAATCCGGAAATACGGAGGATACCTTTCTCTGGCGCAGAAGCCTTGCCGATGAATCCACGGTCAGGTTGTGGTTCGACTCGCTCAGCATGAGCCGCCGACATCCGTCTTGCCGATGATGGAATGTCAATCACGACCTTGCGACTCCTTTCCTGAATTGCGGCTCTCCCGGTGCCAAAGGTGCTGCCCACGCACAGGTCCACCTCGGCCGCCCGGCTCGCAGCGGATCGCCGAACGCGCGCGAAAGACCTCGACAAACGAGCCGAGGGCCTGCCGTGCAAGAATCCTCGCTCGCGCTTTGCGGCAGATCTGGTGAGCCAGGCCGATCCTTTGGCCATGCTGAAGGCCGCGACGCGCCAGCCGTCGCATGGTCAAGATTTCCGGCCGGTCATGAACGCCCGCGCACCCGCACCGCTCCCACCGACGCCGTCTTCCCTGGTCGCCGCCGGAGACAGGCTGAAACCGTGGGTCGGGGCTCGATGACAAGTTGTCGACAGCCATGGCGGCTTGGTCCGGAGCCTCATCAACACCCATCACCCGGGTCCCGGCCTCCGTCACGCCGACGCCGATCTCCTGCACGACGCCTCGGGAGCCCCCGACCGCGACCCGGCAACCAGCAAGACCCCCTCAGGCATGCCTCACTCATGGAACTAACAGTACCGTACTTGGTATTGATGGTACCGTACATGGTACTGCCCTGCTAGGGTGGGCTCATGCCACGGCCGCGCATGAACGACCGGGAGATGGAGCGACGGATGCTCGATGCCGCCGTCGCGCTCGTGCACGAACAAGGCATCTCCACCGGCCTGGAGGGGATTGCGTTCGACGAAGTCGTCCGACGGGCGGAAGTCTCGCGGACGTCCGCATATCGCAGGTGGCCCAAGCGCGACCAGTTCTACGGCGAAGCACTCCTGAGGCTGGCAAGCGGCACCATCCTCCCCGCACCAGAGACGAGCGTCACCGGTCCTGCGGCCAAGGTCGTGGTGGACTATGCCCACCGGCTGAATTCCCCTCAGGAGCGCCGCAACCTCGTGGTCGAGCTGCTCCGCGTGTCCATCGGCAAGGACTACGAGGTGGTCAGTACGGCTCCTGAGTGGCGGACCTTCACCAGCCTGCTGGCAAGCCACCAGCGCATCAGTAACGAAGATGTACGCGAAGCGGTCGCCGCCGAGCTGGTCGCCACGGAACGTCGCGCCGTCGAGGTACGAGCCCGAGCGTATGCGTTGTTCACCGCACTACTCGGATACCGCCTCGCCCCACCGCTGGCTGGACCCGACGGATTCGAACTCATGAGTCGCGCGGCCGGAGCCACCATGACGGGTCTGCTCACAAAGCTCAATCTCAGCGATCCCGACGGTCAGGTTCCGCGGCGTATGCGAGCCTTCGGAAGCACCGAGTACGCGGAATGGACGCCCGCCGTATACATAATCACCTCGACCGTCCTCGGTTACATCGAACCCGATCCCGGGATCGAATGGAGTCCGGCCCGAGTCGACGATCTGCTGACCGCCATCACGGGTTTCACCTCGCAGGCCTGACGTCATGGGCAGGATCGGTGTGCGGGGCGTGGCTGACCACGGCCCGGTCGAAGCTGTCGATCCGGCTCCAGGCCAGCAGGGTCTCGAGCTCCTCGCGGTACTCGGCCACCAGGTCGTCGCCGTCGGCGGCGAGCAGCGGGGACAGCAGCTCGGCCATCCGCGCGGCGACCGCGTAGGTCGACGAAAGCCTGCCACCACTGCCCACGCGGCAGGGACCAACCACGCCCGAACTCAGCCGACCGCAATCATGACCGTCTGAGGACCCTTCAGCGGATCGGGTCGAACCACCCTTCATGACAGCACCGAGGCGCGACATGATGTCCGACACATTTGGACTCCCGTGAGTAGCCGGGAGGGATTGCGTGAACCTGCCGATTCACACGGCTCCCGTCGTCCCGTCGTCCACGATCACGACTTGCGGAGCCTCCAGCGGTCGAAGAGCCCCGGGTAGAGCCTCGCGATCCTGCCCAAGGCTCGCCCATTCCGGCTCCACCTGCCGCAGGGTTGATCTCCTTCGCGAGCTCGACACTCGTACCCGAGGAGGATGCAAGAGGCGTGTTCGGACGAGCCACGCCTCGTGTCGGCCCGGCAGTACACGATGCGGGTTCCACCCGGATGGAGCTCCAACCCCCCGCGCTTGGCCAGACGCCGCGGGACCGCGTCACGCACATGACGCGCTTCGGTCTCGCCGGCCGAGAAGACCGCCGCCGAGCGAGACCGACTCCGAGACCAGCCGCAGGAACGCCAGCAGCCCGGCGCCGTTCGCGTCCGCCGTCCTCGCGGCCAGCGCCCACTCAGCCTCCTGACTGTCCCAGAGCTGGGGCCGCGGCTCCTTACGCGGCGGCTTCACCAAGTGCCCGCGGGACCTGCCATGACGGGAGCTGACTTTCCCGGAATCCGTGGTCGTGCGACCGGGTAACCGGGCAGAATGAGTTGGCAACGGAGTATCCCGGGACTCGGGAAGTGACTTCAACGATCCCGACCATGCCGGCCGGCCCCGTTGCCTGTGCAGGCACCCATCTTCCGTCACGGTCCGTCACCCTGACCGGAGGCAGTTCGCCACCATCACATCAGCCCGGCCATCACACCCTGTCACTGAAATCGGGTCGCGGTCTATGCCGCCGCGCGCATCAACCTCTCCCGGCCATCCTCGCGAAGATCACATGAAGCGCTCTGACTTGCGATTATGGCTCCTTCCTCAACCCTGTGCGCCTCCTTGGAGCAGCCCGCGACCCCCATGACTCCAGGAGTGCCCGACGCCGCACCTCAGGAAAACGAGAGCGGTCCGTGATCACCATTCACAACCAGGAGACAGGCCAAGACGCGATGAATGGCGAGCAGATCCTCACCGTGCACGAAGCTGCGCGCTCCTGGCAGCCGAACAGGAACGCTGCCGAAGCCCTGGCGCACACCGTCGAATGGCTAACCTACTTCCAGGTCTACACGCCCCGAGCTGAGAGGTACGCCACACTTTCAGCCTGGGTGTACCCTCTGGCCCCGCTGCCGGAGTTGGAACTCGCTTGCGACATCAGCAGCTTCTTTCGGATCTACGACGACTTCACGGACGACCTGGCGGCGGATATCAGCCGCATCAACGTGATCAGCGCGGAGCTCACCGGGATTCTGTACGGGAGACCCCCGAAGTCCCACATGGGGATGATCTTCAGTGATCTGTGGACCCGGCAGATCATCAGTTCGCCGGACCAGTGGGTGGCTCGGGCCAGCGAGCACTGGGAATGGTATTTCAACACGCAGGCCACGTACGCGGCGATGCGGGACCGGCGGCTGGACACGACGGTCGAAGAGTACTTGGAACTACGCCAGGGAAACGGCGCGGTGCCGCTGTGCCTGGTGCTCGGCGAGAAGGTGAACTTCACCTACCTGGCGCCGTACATCCACCACTGCACACAGTTGCGACTGCTGCGCAAGTTGGCCAGCGACATCATCGTGTACTGCAACGACGTCTACTCGTCGGTCCGCGACGCGAAGCGTGACGACCCGCGCAACCTGATCACGATCATCCGCGACCAGGACGGCTGCGACTGGCAGGAGGCGAGAGCCCGCTGCGAGCGGGAGATGCGAACGCTCGACGAGTCGATRCACACCACAAAGCAGCGCCTTGACACGGCCTGCGACGTGCTGCAGTTCACCGACGCGGAACGCGCCCAGGCCCGGATGGGAGCGCGGATCGTCGACGACTGGAACTGGGGTTACCAGGCGTGGGCCGCCGCCAACGAGCTGCTGATGGACACGGATCCGCCGCGCGAGGAGATCTCTCGCATGCTCACCTCACCGCGGGCGGCCTAGAGGGCCCAAGGATGTGCGAAAATGATCTTCTTTCGCGCATCCGGGCGGCCGCTGTACCCAGAGTCACTGATAGGTGCGTCGGAAACAAAAGAGTGGMGCCCGGGAATCGCTCCCGAGCGCCACTGAGCGGTACGTCAGCCGACCGCGAAGACCCTAGCGCCGACGGCGGAACAGGCCGACCAGCGCGGCCCAGAAGCCACCGCGGGTGTCCGACTCGGCCTGCGCTTCGGCCTCGGCCACCGCCGCCAGCGCGTCCTTGGCGGCACTCGGCTCGACCGGGGCGGAGGCCGCCGGGGCGGCTGGCGCAGACCGCAGGGCCAGGCGGCGCTGCGGGGCGAACGTGACCGGGAGCGCGTCAAGGTGCCGGGACCAGGTCGAGGCGGTCCAGGTCAACTGGTCCTCCGGCACCGCGAGGTGCAGGTCGGGCAACCGGTTGAGCAACACGTCGACGCCGGTGTCGGTGATGGCGCGGGCGATCTCCTGCCCCGAGCACTCGTGCGGGCCCCGGCTGAACGCCAGATGCGAGCGGTTGCCGTGCATCGGCGCGCCGGGATCCGGGCGGATCTCCGGATCCGCGTTGCCCGCCGCGATGCCGAGCAGCAGCATGTCGCCCTCGCGAATCTCCTTGTCGGCGAAATGCATGTCGTGCGTGGCGAACCGCGCCGGGCAGACCAGCAGCGGCGGATCGTCCCACAGCATCTGCTCGACCGCGTCCGGCAGCGTCATGAGCCCACCGGTGAGCGACGCGCGGAAGCGGGGGTCGGTCAGCACCATCCGCAGCGTGTTCGAGACCAGGTTCGTCGTGGTCTCGTAGCCCAGCACGATCACCACGCGCAGGTGGTTGAGCACCTCCTCGTCGGTCAGCCCCGAGGGGTGCTGGATGAACCAGGACGCCAGGTCGTGCGCGGGGGTTTTGCGCCGCGCCTGGGTCAGCGACTGCAGGGTGCTGATGATGTACTGGTTGTGCGCGTACGCCTCCTCGCCACCRCTGACCATGCCGACGATGGCTTCGACCAGTTTCCGGYCGTACCCCTCGCTCAGGCCGACCAACCGGCTCAGCACGAGCATCGGAAGGTGCGCGGCGAACTGGGTCACCAGGTCCGCGCGGCCGTCCTCGACGAAGCCGTCGATCAGCTGGTTCGCGTAGCGCTGCACGTGCCGCCGGGTGCCGCCCCGGTCGAACCTGGTCAGGCACTCGTTGACCGCGGCGCGCAGCCGCTGATGCTCCTCGCCGTCGTAGGACACGACGTCGGGACGCCATCCGATGAGCTGAAGCAGCGGGTCGTCCGCGGCGATCCTGCCCTCGTTCCAGTCCCGCCAGAGCCGGGCGTCCCGGGTGAACCGGCTCGGGGTGCGCGCGACCTCCATGTTCTCCCGGTAACCGAGCACCAGCCAGGCCGGGACGCCACCCTCGAGTTCCACCGGGGCGATCCCGCCGTGTTCCGCGCGGAGCTTCTCGTAGACCGCGCCGGGATCGTGCTGCGCTTCCGGGCCGTAGAGCGCGGTCAGTGCGGCACCCTGTGCGAAGGCCGCGTGCGCCGGACACCCCGGCGGCGGGATCGCAGCGTCCGATTCCGCGCCTGATGACTGGGGTATGACTGTCGACACGCTTACTCCGTGGCGGCTGAGGCGGCCACCGGGGCCGCGGACTGGGTGGACAGCCGGTACAGGTAGCGCATGAGGGCCAGCAGGGTGTCCCGGCTCGAGGCCCGGCTGCGCGCATCGCACGCGACGATCGGCACGGCGGCCGGCAGATCCAGCGCGGCACGCACCGCTTCCAGCGGGTGGGTCGGGGCGTCCGGGAAGACGTTGACGGCCACGATGAACGGCACGCCRCCGTCCTCGAGCCGCCCGATGACGTCGAAGCTGGCCTCGAGCCGCCGGGTGTCGACCAGCACGACGGCGCCAAGGGCTCCCTCGAACAGACCGGTCCACAGGAACCAGAAGCGCTGCTGTCCGGGCGTGCCGAACAGGTAGAGCACCAGTTGCTCGTTGATGCTGATCCGGCCGAAGTCCATGGCCACGGTGGTCGCGTCCTTCTGCTCGACCCCGCGGACGTCGTCCACACCGACGCTGACCTCGGTCATCGTCTCCTCGGTCGTCAGCGGTCTGATCTCGCTGACGGAGCCGACCAGGGTCGTCTTGCCGACGCCGAACCCACCGACCACGACGATCTTGACCGCGGTGGTGGCCGAGGCGGGCAGCGCGTCCTCGCGCGCCGGTCCGACGGCCAGCTCAGAGCCTCTGGAGTCCATTCATCACCGCCTTGAGCAGTTCAGGATCGCYGAGTCCGTCCATGCGCACCGAGGCGCGCACCTCGACGAGCGATTCCCTGAGCAGGTCGGAGACCAGGATGGCGACCACGCTGAACGGCAGCTTGAGGTACGCCGAGATCTCCGCCATGGACAGGGGCCAGTGGCACATGCGCAGGATGGACGCGTGCTCCGGCTGCATCTCCGGCCGGGCCGCGGCCCGCGCCACCACGAGGGTGATCAGGTCGATGTCGGCCCGGCGGCCCGAGGCGCCGCGCCCGCCGGTGAGGACGTACAGGCGCTCGGGGCCGCCCTCCTCCCAGGCGGAGGGCGCGTCGTTGATCGGGGACGGGGTCACCCGGCCGTCCTCTCCTCCATCCGCGGCGGACTGGTGAGATGCTCACCGATGCGTGCGACCAGGTTGCGCATCTGCTGCCCCATCAACCCCGCGTCCACCCCTTCGTCAGCCAGCACCGCGAGGTACGCGCGCGCGCCGGCCGCCATGAGGTAGAAGAATCCCCCGCCCACCTCGATCACCACGAGCCGCATGCGCTTGTCCCCCTGCGGGAACTCGGCGCCGACGGCGGCGGACAGGCTCTGCAGTCCGGCGCACGCGGCCGCGAGGCGGTCGGCGGTGTCCACATCTGTGTTGTGCTGGGCCATGCGCAGGCCGTCCGCGGTCAGGACGATGACATGCCGGGTGCCCGGCACGCTCTCCGCAAGGTCCTTGAGCATCCAGTCCATGCTGGGCCGCAGGTGGTCCATCGACTACTCGCCTTCCTTGCTCGACGCATCGTCAGTCAGGGCGTGCTCGGTGCTCGTGCCCTCGCCGGAGACCGCGTTCTGGAACGCGGCGAGCCACAGTCCCGGCGGCGGGGACGGCGCGGCGGGAGCAGATCCGTTACTCGATACGGGCGGAGTGGGGGTGGCGGACTGCGGCGCGGTCAGACTCCGCTGGCTCCCGCTTCCGGCGAGCGGGGCGGCGACGCCGCGCCTGCGCTGCGGCAGGCCGTTGTTGTTGATCTCGATGTGCCGCGGCTCCTCCGGCTGCAGGGCGATGGCGGGCACCGGCTTGTTCGGGTTCGCCCGGACCGCGGCGCTCGGGTTGGCCGCGGACAGCGGCACGGCGGTGGCCAGGTCGCGTGGGATGATCAGCACGGCGCGCACGCCGCCGTACGCCGAGGGCCGCAGCGAGACCTTGAAGCGGTGGGTCTGCGCCAGCCGGCCGACCACGGACAGACCGAGGCGCGGGTTCTCGCCGAGGTCGGCGAGGTCGAGGCCCGACCTGACCTCGCCGAGCACCCGCTCGGCGCGCAGCCGGGCCTCCTCGCCGAGGCCCACGCCGCCGTCCTCGATCTCGACCGCGATCCCGGACTGCACCTCGACCGCCGTCATGTGCACGCGCGTCTGCGGCGGCGAGTACCGGGTGGCGTTGTCCAGCAGCTCGGCGAGCGCGTGGATGAGCGGTTCGACGGTGGGTCCCGAGATGGCGACCTCGACCACCGAGTGCAGCTCGACGCGCTGATAGTCGGTGATCCGTGACATCGCGCCGCGCAGCACGTTGAACAGCGGCACCGGATGCTGCCACTGCCGGCCGGGGCGAGATCCACCGAGCACGGCGAGCGAGTCGGCGAGCCGGCCGATCAGCGCGGTGCCGTGGTCGAGACGGAGCAGGTCGTCGAAGACGTCGGGGCTCCCGCCGTGCCGCTCCTCCATCTCGCGCAGATCCTGGAACTGCTGGTGCACGATGGCCTGGACACGGCGGGCCACGTTGACGAACGCACGCTGCGAGGAGTCGCGCAGATCCTCTTCCGCCTTGACCGCCTCGAGGACCGAGCGGACCACGTCGTCGTGCGCCTTGATGAAGGCGGCGCCGAGGGCGGGCGACTGGCCGGGGCCGGACAGCGCCTCCTCGATCGAGTCGCCGCGGTGCAGCCGGCTGATCGCGGCGGGCAGCACCTCGACGGCGAGGCGGCTGGTCTCGGCCTCCTGCATCTCCAGGCGGCGCACGAGCTCCCGCTCGGTGGCGGCCTGCCGACGGCGCAGCTGGACGATCTCGTTCCCGCGGCGGCGGATCTCGGCGCAGGCCAAGCCGACCGCGACCGCCGCGACCAGGCCGCACACGGCAACGCCGCCCCGGGCGCGCGGAGCGACGAGAAGGACCGCGGCCACCGTACAGAGCGCGGTCAGGGCTGCTGCTACCAGGGCGCCGAAGACGACGGAGGAGCCGCCTTCCGAGCCACGAGGTGACGGTCGCTTGCGTTTCATTCGCAGAACCTTGGTCTGATTGTGGGCGTGTGTCGGTGACCGACGGGGACAGGAAGAGAAGTCACGGATGCGGCCCGCGGAGAGACTCGCGCGCCGCCGAGGGCCCGACGGCGATGTCCTGACAGGGCACGCGGCCACCTTGCTCAGTGTTCGAATACGGCGCGGTTCTGATATCTCTCCGGACGGGACTGACGTTATCTCAGGCCGCCGACGCGACAGAAATGCGCCCGCGCTTGGATGTGCCGGGCGCACGCCGCAGGGATCCGCGTGGCGGGCGGCGACAGCACGGACTGCAAGGACCATCCGCTCTTGGTCCGTGGGTTCGGCGTTCAAATCCCCGGCGGCGCACCCGTTCCGACCTGGCCATATAGCCCGCGCCGCCCGACGAGTTGGTCGGGCATCCGGCGCCACACCGCCCGCCGACTCGTCAGCCTGACTCCATGTGCCCGACCGGCGCTCCGCCCTTCAACAGATGACGCCCAATACGGCAGCCGTTGTTTTACGACCAGTTGGGTTTGGTGGCCTCGGTGTCGGTCGTGGTTAACCTCGGGTCCGAGTCTGGTGACCCGAACTACGGCTGTGATGTCAGGTGCCCCGCGAGCAGGGAACAGCACACCGGCCGGCGTCGCCGTGGCTGGGTCTCGTGGTGTCTGACCGCCGACCGCCAAGCCGTCGCCGACGGGACCGGGCCGAGCCCGCCGCGCGGACCTCACCCTTGGCGACTCAGTTTGACCTGCTGCTTGGTGACGTGCCCCTTTCCCCTTCGGTCCACCCGCGGGAGGGGCCCACAGCGGTGTCGTGAAGGTTGGGCACCCTAGGCGAGGCCGGCGCGGGTCAGCCAGGTCGAGACCTGCTGGTCGGCGTCGGCGTCGGCGACGGTCTCGCCGAGTACGGCCAGGCCGTCGCGGATGGTGCCTCCGCGGCAGGCGCGGCCGTAGTCCTCGGCGGCCCTGCCCAGGCCGCTGACGGCGTAGGTGACGACCGGATGGACGATCTTGCCGGTGAAGTCGAGCGCTCCGGTGAACGTCCACATGATCATCGGTGGTCGTACGTTCCAGATGGGGCCGGCGAGCAGCACGACGTCGTACTGGGCGATGGATGGCAGCGGTTTGGCGATCGCCGGGCGTGCGTCGGCGTTCTGCTCGCGGACGTTGCGCGCCACCGTGGCTTCGTAGTCGTCCGGGTAAGGGTCAGCGGCCTCGATGCGGTGGACGTCGCAGTCGATGCGGGCGGCGATGCTGCGGGCCAGCACCTCGGTGTTGCCGACCGTGAGGTTCCGGCGGCCGCCGTAGTAGTAGTTCTCGCCGGCCCGGGAGAAGTACGCCAGCAGCACCCGTCCCGACCGTGCGGAGTCAGGGGCGGCCGTCACGGTTGCGCTTCCTTTCGCGGTGGCATCGTCGCGGGCGCCCGGCTCCGGGTCGGATGCGGACGTGCAGCCGACGAGCGCGGCGCCAGCGGTGGCCGCCAGCGCCGCGCCGAGCAGCGCCCTGCGGGTCGAGAGCTCGCTCATCGTCCCGCCGGCCCGTGCGACGGTCAGGCTTCGGGGATGTCGCGGCCGAAGGCCTGGAGGGTGACGTCCTCGGGCTCGGGGCCGCCGCGGACACCGGTGTCCAGAGCATCGAGCGCGTCGAGCTGGGCCGGGGTGAGGTCGAAGTCGAACACGTCGAAGTTCTCGGCGATACGGGCGGGCTTGGTCGACTTCGGGATGACCGATCGGCCCTGCTGCAGGCCCCAGCGCAGCATGACCTGCGCGGGGGACTTGCCGTGCTCGGCGCCGATCGCGGCGATCGTCGGGTTTTCGAACGTGCTGATGGCGCCCTCCTTGCCGCGGTAGGAGGTGATGCCGCCGATGGGCGACCACGCCTGAGTGAGGATGCCGTGCCCCGCATCGGCGGCCTGGACGGCGGGCTGCGTGAAGTACGGGTGGACCTCGACCTGGTTGACCGCCGGCACGACATCAGTTGCCTTGAGCAGGGCGTCTAGATGGTCGGGCATGAAGTTGCTGACACCGATCGCGCGGACCTTCCCCTCGGCCAACAACTTCTCCAACGCCTGGTAAGCGGCCACGGTCCGGTCGAACGCCGAGGGCAGCGCCTGGTGGAGGATGAACAGGTCGATGACGTCGACACCGAGCTTGCCAGCGCTCTTGTCATACGCGTGCAGCGTCTGCTCGTAGCCGTAGTCGGAGATCCAGACCTTCGTCTCGATGAACACCTGCGACCGGTCCACGCCGGAATCGGCGATCGCCTGCCCGACCTCGCGTTCGTTGCCGTAGGCGGCGGCGGTGTCGACGTGCCGGTACCCGGTCTCCAGCGCTGCCTGAACCGCGGCGACAGTCGCCCGCGGAGGGGTCTGGAACACGCCGAAGCCGATGGCGGGCATCTCGACCCCGTTGTTGAGGGTCAAGGTCGTGACGGTCATGACGAACCTCATCTCACTCGGATGACACGCCGATCCACGCCGCGACGGCGGGTCGGCCCGGACAGCCCGGACGGCCCGGGCTGGCTGTCGCTGGCCTACCCGGTGACGCGCGAATCGTTCAGGGCCTGGCGGTGCGCGAGTTCTCCCAGGCCGCGCCGCTGCCGGGCAGGGTGCGACTGCCGGCCCAGCTGGCCAGGAACCGCAGCGCATCCTGTGCCGGGGAGTCCGGCGCGGCGGTGAACACGTTGAGGTTCATGCCGATGTCTCCCGGCAGCAGGAGCACCTGGTAGGCGAGCTCGATCTCGCCGACAACCGGATGACGCAACTTTTTGGTACCCGCGACGTGGTGACGCACGTTGTGCGATGCCCATCGGATGCGGAACTCCTCGCTGCGGGTGGACAGCTCTCCCACGAGATCCGACAGCGGCTTGTCGTACGGGTGGCGACCGGCTTCGGTTCGCAGGCTGGCGACGATGTCGCCCGCGGCTGTGGGCCAGTCGACGAAGAAGTCCCGCGCTCTCGGATTGAGGAAGGTGAACCGTGCGACGTTCGGCGGCTGCACGGTCTCGGCGTGGATGTCGCTGTACAGCGCACGGGCAAGCTTGTTCGACGCGAGAATGTCGCGACGGCCGTTGCGCACATCCGCCGGCGCGTCGGTGATCGCGTCGAGCACCTGCTGAATACCTGCCGGCACCCGCGTCCGCTCAGCGCCCGCTCGGGATCGGGCGGAAGCGGTGGCGTTCGCCGCACGGGCCAGGTGGAACAGGTGCTCACGCTCGGCCTCGTCGAGCTGCAACGCGCCGGAAACCGCGTCCAGCACCGATTCGGAGACCCCGACGAGGTTCCCACGCTCCAGGCGGGTGTAGTAGACGACGCTGACGCCGGCGAGGGCCGCGACCTCCTCCCGGCGCAGGCCGGGCACGCGGCGGTTGCCACCGAACGCGACCAGCCCCGCCTGTTGCGGGGACAGCCGCGCCCGCCGCGAGGTCAGGAACTCGCGCACCTCGCCGCGGTGGTCACCGGCGCTCCCTGTCATGCGTCCGACGGTAGGCGCCGGTTCGGCGGCGTGGGAGTCACCGCTGGTATCCCTCACCGCCGTGTCTCCTCCCATCCATCCGGGCAGGTCGGTGTCTCCACCTCGTTTCCTGAGCGTCACCGCGGCGGCTATACCGCCGGGAGCGTCAGCCGGTAGACGAGACCGGCCATGTCGTCGGTCACATAGATCGACCGGTCAGGTCCGGGAACCGCGTCGACGGAGCGCCCCCAGCGGGAACCATCGGCGTCCTGGAACCCCGTGACGAGCACCCGCGCCTGCGTGAGGACCTTGCGGTCCTCGTCCCACGCGCTGTAGGCGACGTAGGGCTCTCGGGGCGGCTGGCGGTTCCACGATCCATGTGCCGTGATCAGTGCGCCGTTGTCGAGCGCGTCGGGAAGAGTGGAGCCCGTGGTGAACACGAAACCAACCGGCGCGCTGTGAGCGGGCAGACCCAGCTGCGTTCGGCCGATGCGATCGCAGTCAAGCGCGTCCCCATCCGCGTTGCTGGTCGGATCGTTCACGTAGCCGAGGTTCGCCAGGTCGTCCGGCCCCCGCGAGTCCGGCACGCAGTAGGGCCAGCCCATGTCGGTGCCGGGGGTGATCCGCGAGACCTGGTCGTTGGGGTGCTCGTTGATGTAGGCGCGGACCGTCTGCCCGTATTGCCCACTGGAATCCCGAAACGGGTATGGCTGGTTGTCGGCCTGGTTGATGGCGGCGAACAGCGTGCCGTCGGGAGCGAAGGCCAGACCCTCGCCGTTGCGCACACCGACCGCGAGCGTCCGACCGCCCCACCCGTCCAGTCCCACCTGGTTACTGATCATGTCTGTGGCCCTGACGCGCGCGGCCCGCGGTCCGGCCCAAGTCCTCCCAAGGACCGCGGCCGGGCTATGGGCCGGGGCGTCGGCTGGACGGCTCGGCCCGCCGCCCGCGGTGGCGGTCGTCAGGCCGGTATGCCTGAGGTGCGCTTGATGAGGGTGTCGAAGACCCTGTCCGGCAGGATTCTGCTGAGGAAAATGAGCGGGCGGGCGCCGAAACCGACGGTGTAGCGGGTGCGGGGGCGGCGGGCGGTGGCGGCCTTGATGACGGCGTCGGCGATGACGGTGGGCGGCGAGGTCCGGCGCGCGTCGGGCCGCGAGCCCTCCTCCAACGAGGTGGCGATGGCGTCGGCCTGTGCCGCGTAGGGTCCCTGCCCCGAGGTGGCGCGGAGCTTGTCCGCGGCGATGGCGCCCCACTCCGTTCGGATCAGACCGGGCTCGATGAGGATGACGTCGATGCCGAACCGCTTCAGCTCCAGGCGCATGGCGTCGCTGAGACCTTCGACGGCGAACTTGCTGGCGTGGTACCAGGCGCCCAGGGGGGTGGCGAACCGCCCGCCCATCGAGCTGATGTTGACGATGGTGCCGCTGCCCTGGGCGCGCATGGCCGGCAGCACCGTCCGCGTGAGGTGCGCGAGCCCGAACAGGTTGACGTCGAGCTGCGCGCGGGCCTCGGACATCGGGACGTCCTCGACCGCGCCATACGAGCCGTACCCGGCATTGTTCACCAGGACGTCGATGCGGCCCTCGGCCGCGAGGATCTCCTTGACGGCTTTCTGGGTGGACACCTCGTCGGTGACGTCGAGGGCGATGGTGTGCACGCCCGTGGCGGCGAGCTCCGCCATCCGGTCGACGCGCCGGGCGGCGCCGTACACGACGAAGCCGGCCTCGTGGAGGCAACGGGCCGTGTTCTCACCGATGCCTGAGGAGGCGCCGGTGACCAGGGCGACCTTGCGGGCCATGACGGTTCCTTTCTAGGGAAGACGGAGGGGTGGCGATCGCCGACGTCAGAAGTCGGGTCGACCCACGCGACCGCGTCGGTGGCCTTCATGACACGTCCCTCCGGTGCGAAGTGGGTCGTTGGACATCACCGACGAGCCTCGGTTCCCGGCAAACTGGAACAGACCATCGGTCTCTTACAAGATAAGAGACCGATGGTCTGTAGTCAAGAGACCGCCGGTCTCCTAGACTGGGTGCATGGCAGGCTTCCAGCGCGCGCGCAGCGAGGTGCAGCGCACCGAACGCCGGGAGGGCATCCTGCGCACGGCGGCCGCGATGCTCGACGAGATGCCCGTGTCGGCGATGAGCCTCAACGAGCTCAGCCGCCGCGTGGGACTGGCGAAGTCCAACGTCCTGCGCTACTTCGAGTCGCGCGAGGCCGTCCTGCTCGACCTGCTGGCCAGCACCGCCGCCGGGTTCCTCGTCGAGATCACCGAGAAGCTCCCGCCGACGGTCGACCCGTTCGCCCCGCTACCCGCTCGGGCAGGCGAGCTGGCGTCCGGCCTCGCCGCGTCGTTCGACGCCCATCCGATGCTGTGCGAACTGATCAGCGCCCAGGCCGCCGTCCTGGAGCGGAACGTCTCCACAGATGTCGCACTCCGCTACAAGCGGGGGGCGCGGGACAGCCTGGTCKGGCTCGCCGCCCTGCTGCGCGGTCTCGTTCCCGAGCTCGACGAGCCGCGATCGGCGCAGGCGGCCGGTCTGGTCATCGCTCTCGTCGGCGCCCTGTGGACCCGCGGCCATCCCGCGCCGGCCCTGGTCGCCGCCTACGAGATCGACCCAGACCTGGCATTCATGAACCCGCCCTTCCGCGAGTCCCTGGACGCCGCGATCGGCACGGTCCTGCTCGGCCTTGCGGCACGGAGCGACGCCGCGGGGTAGTCGCGCCCGCCCACCATCTGAACGCCGAGTATCCGAGTGCTGGGCGCGACCCGGCCCGGTCCGGGAGGGGGACGAGTCGCGCCCGTTGAGACGATCGGTGAAGATCGGTGAGGTTCGGCGGCGGCCCGGACGTCCGGCACGCTGGTCATCGCGTCGGTAGGGCCCACCGGGCGGGTGGCTGGCCCGTTCCTATTCGCCCAGGCCGCGGCCAGTACGTTGGCGGACCAGCTGAGCCGCGTTGTTCCACGGGTACTAGAGCAGACTGACGTCGCACAGCCGCACGATGCCGTCATGATCGCCGCTGGCCAGCAGCCCATCCGGACCGAACGCCACCGACAGGACCGGGCCAGTGTGGCCCGTGGGGAAATCGCCGAGCGGGCGAGGCGCGTCCGGTGCGCTGGCGTCCCACAGCCGCATCGTGCCTCCGTCGCTGCCGCTGGCCAGCAGGCCGTTCGGACCAAATGCCATCGCCGAGAACACGCCGGTAAGGCTAGCGAGTAGCTACGACGTGCCAGCGAGGGTCTTCACCACGTTGCCGCCCTCGGCTCGACGCACACCGAGGTAAAGCAGCAGGTCGCGGGCCTGAGATCCTGTCGTGAAGATCATTACGTCAACCCTCTAATACAAAGGTTGACGTCAGCCTCAGTCTTAGTTACCTTCCTCGCGAGTGATGCACCACACACTCGCGCGGCTCGGAGGGGTGTGACGCCGCCGCGCCCGGAGACCTGTATCGAAAAGCGGGGAACCCATGCGGTCACCAGGGAAGCCGCCATAAGCCATCGTTGGTGTCGGCCTGGGTCAATCCCAGCCCTGCCGTTCGGCGGGTTCTGGGAATCCGGGTTCGGTCGCATTCACAGTGCCGGGAACAACCGCACCGTAATGGCTGTCCCCACTCGTCGAACGAGTGTCCCCCACTTCTGTCGGCGTCCTGCGTCGACGTGCTCCAGCAGGCGTCTTCAGTGCCGTTGCCCTCGGGAAGCAGGTCAGGAAATGAGCGAACTCAGCAGGAGACGTGTCCTGACTCTGGGCGCCGCGCTCGGTCTGGTCGGCGTCGGGGACGTGGTGGCTCCGACCTGGAGCTGGGCGGCGACGGGGTCCGTCGCCGGCACCGGCACCGGCACCGATCCCCAGTGGGTCTGGGACGACACCATCGACCGGGTGATGGCCTCGGTCATCGACAACGGTCAGGTGCCCGCGGTCAATGCGGCCATCCTTCCATGGACCAACAACAACGCTCCCCTCCCGACCGGGCTGCCGGCCGATCTCGCTTCCTACTTACAGCAGGCCACGAAGTTACCGTCGTGGGCCGACATGAGCCTGCTGCGTCGCGCGGCCGACTTCAACAGGCGCAAGGACACCTATCTGTTCATGCTGTACGGGCTTGGCAGTGGAATCATGAGCACGGTCATCCCGCGCGAGGCCAGGGCGGTGTACTGGTCGGAGGGCAGCGCCGACATGAAAAGCCGTGCGGCGAAGACCTTCACCTTCGGATATGACCTCAGCCAGTCGAACGCGTTCGAGCCGAACGGGCAGTTCGTCGTCACCGCGAACAAGACGCGCATGGTGCATGCCGCCGTCCGTCACCTCCTGCCGCAGTCACCGCAGTGGAAGGCGGCGGCGACCGAGAACGTCCCGATCAGCAACGGCGACATCCTCGTCACCTTCCACAGCCTGGGCACGTTCGTGCACTCCAAGCTGCAGCAGTGGAAGGTCCCGATGTCGAAGGCCGACGAGAATGCCTTCCTCCACATGTGGCAGGTGGCCATCTCGCTGCTCGGCGTGAAGGACGAGTACATCCCCAAGACGTGGGCCGACACCCACGCCCAGTCGGCCCAGGTGCTCTCGCCGATCCTCATGCCCACCACCGAGGGCAGAAATCTCGCCGAAGTCCTGCTCGGGCTCGTCTCGGAGGTCGACCTGGGCGTCACGCGCGGCTTCCTCAACGAGTTCGCCCGCTACGTGCTCGGCGACGCGGTCGCCGACTCGCTCGGGCTGCCACGCGACCTGGTCTCGGCCGGAATAATCAAGGTCGGCTGGCCGACGTACATCCTGTTCCGTGAGGGACTGCTCCCGATCATGCCGGTCAACTTCTACCTCTTCGACCAGTTCATACGAGCTGTGGCCATGGCGTTCCTCAACGGGGGCACCTCGACGCAGACCACTCCCATCACGATCCCCGACATCAACCGTCCCGCGGCCTGACGCCCCTCGCCAGGCGCGCGCCAGCTGCCCCGCGGCGCCATGTCCGCGGGGCAGCTGATGTGGCGGCGGGTCGGTCGCGCCGTGGTCATCACGTTCCGACGGACACGATCCCGCCCGCCCAGACGGCGCCGCCCGCCCAGACGGCGCCCTCCGCCCTTCGCGCGGCTGCTCGCGTCACAGGCCCAGGTCGCGGCCGACGATCTCCTTCATGATCTCGGTCGTGCCGCCGTAGATGGTGGTGATGCGCGAGTCGACGTAGTCGTGCGCGATGCGGTACTCGGACATGTATCCGTAGCCTCCGTGCAGCTGCAGACAGCGGCCGACGATGTCGACCAGCTGCTCGGTCGTCCAGAACTTGGCCGCGGCGGCCTCGGCCGCCGTCAGCTCGCCGCGGGCGTGCCGCGCGACCAGGTCGTCGAGGTAGACGCGGCTCACCCGGGTGGCGGTGACCATCTCCGCCAGCTCGAACCGGGTGTTCTGGAACGAGCCGATGGGTCTGCCGAACGCCCTGCGCTCGGTCACGTAGGCGAGGGTGCGCTCGAGCACGCCCTCGGCCGAGGCCACGGCGCCGACGGCGATCGAGAGCCGCTCCTGAGGAAGGTTCCCCATCAGCCCGGCGAATCCGGAGCCCTCCTMGCCGAGGAGGTTCGCCACCGGTACCCGCACGTCGTCGAAGAACAGCTCACTGGTGTCCTGGGCGTGCAGGCCCATCTTCTCCAGGTTGCGGCCGCGGCCGAATCCTGGCGCGTCGGCCTCCATGACCAGGAGGCTGAGGCCCCTGTGCGGGTCCTGGCCGGTCCGCACCGCCGTGACGACCAGGTCGGCGTTCTGCCCGTTCGAGATGAAGACCTTGCTGCCGTTCACGACATAGTGGTCGCCCTGGCGCACCGCGCTCGTGCGGATGCCGGCCAGGTCGCTGCCGGTGCCCGGTTCGGTCATGGCGACGGCGACCACCAGCTCGCCCTTCGCGATTCCCGGAAGCCAGCGGGCCTTCTGCTCGTCATCGGTGAGGTCGGTGAAGTACGGGATGACGATGTCGTTGGACAGCCCGATGCCGGCCATGCCGTCGGACACCGGGTTGCGGCCGAGCTCCTCGGCGACGATCGCGTTGAAGCGGAAGTCCCGGGTGCCTCCTCCACCGTGCTCCTCGGGAATTCCGAAGCCGAGGACGCCCGCGCTCGCGGCCTCCTCGAACAGCCATCGGTCGACCTTCCCCTCGGCCCGCCAGCGCTCGGCGTTGGGCGCGGCGTACTTGTCGACGAAGGCGCGGACGGTCGCTCGGAACTGCTCGTGCTCGTCGTCATAGAGGGCGCGGCGGGTCGCGAACACGCTGGTCATCGGTTTCTCCGTTCAGCGTTTCCGTGTCGTGTTCGGTCGTGTTCACTCGATCGGCTCCGACGGCGTCGGGCCCCGCGCGAGGGGCACCGCGGCGCTCACTCGCGTTCCAGGCCCAGGTAGATCGCCGGTCACGCGGGCTGTCCGTACAGCCGGTCGATGACGTCGGCGTACTTGCTGCCCACGACCCGGCGCTTCAGCTTGAGGGTGGGTGTGAGCTCCTCGCTCTCGACCGTCCACTCCTGGGCGAGCAGCTCGAAGGCCTTCACCTGCTCGGGCCGCGAGAGCCGGGCGTTCGCCGCGTCGACGGCCGCGGCCACCGCCGCGCGGATCGCCGGGTGCCGCGCGAGCTCGGCCAGGGAGCCGGCCTGGACCCCAAGCCCTCGCGCCACGACCGGCGCTACCTCACCGTCGAGCGTGAGAATCGCGACGAGGTAAGGATGACCGTCGCCGACCACCATCGCGTGCCCGATCAGCGGGCTCTCCTTGAGCGCGTTCTCGATGGTCGACGGCGCGATGTTCTTGCCCGACGAGGTGATGATGAGCTCCTTCTTGCGGTCGACCACCCGCAGGAACCCGTCGTCGTCGAGGACGCCCACATCGCCGGTGTGCACCCAGCCGTCGGCGTCGAGCAGCTCGGCGGTCGCCTCCGGCGCCCGGTGGTAGCCGGGCGTCGCGATGGGTCCGCGCACCAGGATCTCGCCGTCGTCGGCGAGCCGGAGCTCGACGCCGGGGTGCGGGCGCCCGACCGTGCCGAGGCGGAACGAGCCCGGGCCGCAGGCCGTCGCGGAGCTGGTCGTCTCGGTCAGGCCGTACACGTCATAGACGCGCAGGCCCAGGCCGGCCAGGAACCGGGCGACGTCGACGGGCATCGGCGCGGCGGCGCTCGCGGCCCACTCCACCCGGTCGAGACCGAGGGCGGCGCGCAGCGGTCGCAGGACCGCCGCGTCGACCGCGTCGAACCGTGCCGCCAGCTCCGGCGACGTCGTGTGGCCGGTCTGCGTCGACTCGACGTAGGACAGCCCGACGGCGAGGGCCCGCTCGACGGCCGACCGCCTGGCCTCGTCGGGCTCGGCCGCGAGCCGGGCGGAGACGCCCGTACGGATCTTCTCCCAGACACGTGGCACACCGAAGAACCGGGTGGGCCGGACCTCGAGCAGGGTGGGCACGAGCTGGGACGGGTCGTCGATGAGATGGACGTGGCCGCCCCGCAGCTGCGGGATGTACATGCCGAGGATCCGTTCGGCGATGTGCGCGAACGGGAGGTACGACACCGAGACGCCCGGGCCTTCCAGGTGGGCGGTCCGGGCGGACGCGACCGCCTCGAAGCAGATGTTGCGGTGGGTGAGGACGACGCCCTTGGGCGCGCCGGTCGTGCCCGAGGTGTACAGGATCGTGACCGGGTCGTCGGGCCTGACCGCCTCGCCCCGGGCGAGCAGGGCCGGTCCCTGCCATCCCAGCGCCGCCGCTCCCTCGGCCATCGCCTCCGACCACGTGACGGCGCGCGCGTCGGCGTCCGGCGTGGCGTCGATGGTCACGACACGGCTGATCTCCGGGCGGTCCGCCAGCGCCACCGACCAGCGCCGGGCATGGTCATCGGTCTCGAGCACGACGATCCGCGGGGCCGCCTGCGCGGACACGTAGCCGACCTGCTCGGGCGAGAGCGTGTTGTAGACCGAGACGGGGACGCCGCCGGCGAGTACCGCGGCGAGGTCCGCGACCACGTGCTCGATCCGGCTGGAACACATGATCGCCACCACGTCGCCCGGCTCCAGGCCCGATTCCAGGAACGTCGCGGCGAGCTCGCGGGCGCGGTCGTGGACCTCGGCCCAGGTGACGGTGCGCCAGCCGGTGCCGCCGCCGGATCCGCCGGATCCGGCGGATCCGGCGGATCCGGCGGCGACGCGGCGGTCGGAGTAGGCGGGTTCGGCGCCGCGCTCCCGGGCCGTGCGCCGCACGGCCTCGACGAGCGTCAGGCCCGCTATCTCGGCCTCGACCGTCGTGCGCTGTTCGTCGATGTCCGGCATGCTCGTTCCTCCAGGACTGCGCTAGCCGAGCCGAGCGGCCAGACGGTTGGCGTTCATGTGGGCGATCGCCTCGATCGTGATCATGGGGTTGACACCCGGTGACGTGGGGAAGCAGGACGCGTCCGCGACGACGACGTTCGGCAGCTCCCAGGTGACGCCGTCCGGATCGGTCGCGCTCGTTTCCCTGGAGTCGCCCATCCGCGCCGTGCCCATGAGGTGCAGCGCGGCGATCGCGCACTGACCGGGGCCGTAGCCGGCGGCATGGCAGGCGGAGACGAACTCCTGGTAGGAGCCACGTCTCCCCGGCTCGTAGGACGGGCCGGCCTGGTGCGCGGAGTAGATCCTGCGCGCGCCCGCGGCCTCGATGATCCGGGTCGCCCCCTCGACGCCCGCCTTCAGGTGCGCGGCGTCGTAGCCCGAGAGCCGGTAGCGCGGAATCGGTTCCCCGTCCCGGCCGACTCCGACCTCGCCGGAGTCGCGGTCACGGGTGATGACGCCGACACCTCCGGTATGCGCGAGGTCCTTCATGGTGGCCAGATGCGCGGCGCCGCCTCGCCAGTTCATGAAGCCCTGGAGCGCGGCCGGGTTGCCCGGGCCGGTCTCGTAGATCACCCCGTAGCCGGAGCCGTCGAGATCGCCGTGCTCCCTGGAGTAGCGGGTCTGCAGGCCGCCCTCCCACGGCCGGATCTCCTCGTCGTACACGCCCCAGACGGCGGTCGCCGGATGCAGGCGCAGGTACCGGCCGATGTTCGGGTTGGCCAGCCCCGAACGGCGCAGTAGCGCCGGTGTCTGGATCGCGCCCGCGGCGACGACGACCGACCGGGCCCGCACCGTCACTGTGTGGCCGTCCCGGGTAAGGCCCTGGACGCCGACGGCCCGGCCCCCGCGCACGGCGACCCGACGGGCGTCCACGTTCACGACGAGTCGGGCTCCGTGGGACTCCGCGTCCGCGAGCCAGGTCTTCGTGACCGACTGCTTGGCGCCGCGACGACAGCCATAGCCGCAGCGCCCGCAGTCGACTCCCATGTCGCAGTCGGTCACGTTGCGCGCCGTCGCGTCGACGTGCCAGCCCAGGGCACGCAGCCCGCGCTCCATCACGGCGTCACGGGCGCAGGCGTCGCTGTTGTCCACGTTGACCGACAGCCGTCGGGACACCGCGTCCAACGCGTCGGAGAACTCCGGGAGGTCGAACTGCTTTACCCCGAGCGCCGCCCATTCGGCCCGAACCTCCGGAGGGGTCGGGAACGAGGTCGTCCAGTTGACGACCGTCCCCCCGCCCAGGCAGGAACCGGCGACCAGGGAGACCTGGCCCTCCGCGGTCGTGGCCGGTCCCGCCGCGTACAGCCGGCTCAGGCCGGACAGCTCGCCGCCGTCGAAGTCCGCGTCGTCGTAGTAGCCGCCACGTTCGAGGACGACGACGTCGAGACCGGCGCCGGCGAGGACCGCGGCCGCGGTGCCGCCGCCCGCGCCCGAGCCGACGACCACGACGTCACAGTCGTACGCGGTGTCCGACGTCGGGGTCAGGGGCGCGAGCGGGCGGCGGGGGGCTTCCGCCAGCGCGCCCAGGGGTCCTGGGTAGCCGATCGATGCCCAGACCGGCGACGAACCGGTGGGTCCTGGCGCGAGGAGGTACGACGACGTGGCCAGGCCGCGCAGGGCCTGGAACAGCACCCGTCTCCGCTCCGCCGGGGACTCCCCCAGCCGCAGGAGCGCGTCCTCTCGGGCGGCGGGTCCCAGCGCCGAGAACCGCCGCGGGCCCGCACCGAGGAACATGCCCATGAGCCGCGTGTCCCACAGCGAGAGCAACGTCGAGAGCTGTCGGCGGTCGGCGGCGCGGGGCAGTCCCGCCGCCAGTGCCTCGGCGATGTCGACCGCGCCGAGAGCGCTTGCGGCGGGGATGCTCGCGCCGTCGCCGGGAGCGAAGGTGTCGCAGATGGCGGCGAGCGCCGCGCGTTGCCTCGCCCCGAGCGTCATGAGGACGGTCCGGGAGCCCGGCCGACGATGTCGGACAACGGCGTCAAGATGCCCTCCTTTGACCTGCCCGGTGCGGCTCTGTTCGGTTCGGTTTCCGGATCAGCGGCCAAAGTAGGCTCGCTGGATTCGCGCCCGGTCCGCACGCATCGCGGCGGCCGGGCCCTTCAGGGCGATGCGGCCGTGGTGGAGGACCACCGCGTCGTCGGCGACCGACAGTGCCTGGTCTATGTGCTGCTCGACCAGGACGATCGCCGTCTTCTTCTCGTCGGCGAGGCTGCGCAGGACGGGCAGGATTCCCTGAACGGCGATGGGCGACAGACCCATGCTCAGCTCGTCCACCAGCAGAACGCGCGGCTTTCGCAGCAGCGCCTTCGCGATCGCGAGGGTCTGTTGCTCGCCGCCGGACAGCAGGCCACATCGCCGGTTCATGAGCCCACGAAGCTGGGGGAACCGCGCGAGGATCTCGTCGAGGTCGCCACGCGGCCCGGCGAGCCTGAGGTTCTCGGCCACGGTGAGGCGGTGGAAGACACCCCGGTTGTCGGGGACCAGGCTGACGCCGGCGCGCGCGGTGCGCTCCACCCTGCCGGTGACAGGCGCCCCGAGCGCGGTGACCGTGCCGGCCAGCGGTGCCAGGACTCCGGCGGCGGCCAACAGGGTGGTCGTCTTGCCGGCGCCGTTGGGGCCGAGCAGCGCGAGGATGCGGCCCTGGGCGACCTCGATGCTGATGTCGCGGACGGCGGGCACGCCGCGGTAGCCGGCGCTGAGACCCTCGATCGCCAACGCGGCTGTCATGGCGTCACCTGGCTGCCGAGATAGGCGGCCACGACGCGTTCGTCGGCGCTGACGTCCGCGGGCGTTCCGGTCGCGATGATCCGGCCGAGGTCCATGACGTACACCCGGTGGCACACCTCCAGCACGAGGGTCATGTCGTGGTCGATGAGCAGCACGCCGAGACCTGTCGCGCAGATCCGCCCGAGCTCGTCGCCGAAGGCCGCGCTCTCGTCGGTGTCGAGGCCTGCGGCCGGTTCGTCCAGCAGGAGCGTCCGCGTCGCGCCGACGAGCGCGCGCGCCACGCCGACGAGCTTCTGCTCGCCCAGCGTGAGCTGGTCGGGCCGGCGGTCGGCCAGCGCCGACATCCCGACCATCTCCAGCGCGGACAGCACCACCCGGTCCGACCGTCGACGACGGGAGAACACGTCGGCGAGCGCCCCGCGCACTCCGGCGCCCTCGACCGCGACGGCCAGGTTCTCGGCCACCGTGAGGTCACCGAAGAGCTCGCCGGCCTGCCAGGTGCGCGCGAGGCCGGCCTGGCGGCGCCGATGCGGGCCGGCGCCGTCGAGGCTCGCACCGTCCAGCTCGACGCCGCCCGAGTACCGGCTGAAGCCACTGACCGCGTCGACGAAGGTCGTCTTGCCGGCACCGTTCGGACCGATGAGACCGACGATCTCCCCTGGCCCGACGGCGAGCGTGACGTCGTCGTTGGCCCGTACGCCGCCGTAGCGGACCGACACGTTCCTCGCCGCGAACAGCGGCGGGTCCGAACCGCGGTCAGCCGACATCGACGGACTCCGCCGCGCTGAACGGCGCTACGCCTGCCGACGTGTCGGTGGCGGTGGCGGAGACGGGCCTTCTCCGCGCGCGCCACGCCGCGAACCGCTCCTGGACCGGCCCGCCGTGCGGCGGAAACACGACGGCGCGCACCAGCATGGCGAGTGCGGCGATGAGGGTGTAGTACCTGCTCAGATCGAGCGTCTGGGTCAGGACCAGGAAGAAGACACCGAGCGGTCCCGCCAGCCCCGCGATGACGGCGCCGGACATACGCGTGATCCCGCCGACGTACGTCGTGGCCAGGATGGTGAGCCCGACGAGCACCGTGAACGACGCCGATGACAGCTGGCCGCGGCTGTAGCCGATCAGGCAGCCGCCGACGCCGGCGAGGAAGGAGGCGATCGCGAAACCGAGCAGCTTGGTGGCGGCCACGTGCACTCCGGCCGCCGCCGCCGCTCGCTCGTTGGAGCGCACCGCCAGGAAGGCCCGGCCGGTGCCACCGCCGAGGAGGCGGGCCACCACGATCAGGAGCAGCACCACGATCGTCAGCACCATGTAGGCGAAGCGCAGCGTGATGACGTCGGTCCCGTGGCGTACCGCGAGCGAGTAGCCGAAAAGAGACGGGTCCCGGATCCGGTCGCCCGAATACGACGTCAACGCCGGATTGTTGAAGACGAAGCTTTCGATGGCCAGGGCGGCCGCGATCGTGGCGACCGCGAGCTGGGCGCCGCGGATGCGCAGCGCGGGGACGCCGACGACGATCCCGAGCGCGGTCGCGACGAGCGCCGCGAGCAGGATCGAGAGCGGGAACGGCACGCCCGCGTTCGTCGTCAGCTTCGAGAGCGCGAACCCGGCGGTTCCCGCGAAGGCCATCGTGGCCAGCGAGATCTGGCCGAGATATCCGGTGAGCAGGACCACGGAGACCGAGATCAGCGTCAGGATCGTCGACATCACGACGCTGAACCGCCACGTTCCGGACGTGGTGGCGATGACCACCGCCACGACGACCGTCGCCGCCGCCGTCGGTACGAGGCGAGGCCGCGGCCTCGACACCGGCGGGAGCCGCGCCCGGTCGGGACCGCCACGCTCCGGAATGCTCCTGCCGAGCGCGAAGAGGGCGACGACGACGATGGCGAAGGGAACCGCGTCGCCGACCCCCGACTGCGCCCAGGAGGGCCACCAGCTCTTGGTGGTCAGGAACAGGAGGACCTGCTGGAGGGAGCCGAGCACCAGTCCCGCCGCGCAGGCGGTTCCGATCGAGGTGAGCCGGCCGACGAGGGCGATGGCCAGGGCGGGGACGACGTAGAACATGTAGCTCGTCGGATCCAGGCCACCGATGGCCGGAGCGGCGAGGATCACGATCAGCCCCGAGAAGAGCCCGGTCGCTCCCCACACCAGGGTCGCGAGCCGGTCGGGCGAATAGCCCATGAGGCGCAGCGCGCGCTCGTCCTCGGCCCCGGCACGGGTCGCGATGCCGATCTTCGTGAACCTGAGGTAGCCCCAGCCGGCGACGGCGATCACGATCGCGATGCCGGCGAGCACCAGGTTGCTCACCGCGATGACGCCGCCGGCCAGCGTGATGGTCCCGGACGGCAGGATCGGTAGCGGAACCAGCGCGGACGGGTCGAGMCCCAGGGTGTCGCGGTCGAACCTGAGCGTCACCAGTGACTGAAGAAACAGCATGACGCCCACGGACGCGACCACCTGGCCGAGAACCGACGATCCGCGCAGCGGGCGAAAGACGAGGACCTGCGCGACGAGCGCCCAGACCAGGCAGCTTGCCGCACCGATCAGGACGGCGGGCAGCACGCCTGTCGGTCCGTGTCCGAGCCTGAGGCTCCCGAGCGGGAGCACCAGCGTTCCGTTGGCCCGGAGGGCGGCCGTCTGCCAGACGCCCCACAGCGCGAGCGAGCCCTGCGCGAAGTTGATGACGCCGGTGGCGACGTGGACGGTGACCAGGCAGGACCCCAGCACCGCGTAGACGGCGCCGGTCGAGAGCCCGAGGACGGCGAACTGCAGGAGCTCGCTCATGCGGACCTCGCCACCGGAGTCATCGGCCACAGCCACAGCCACGTCCGCGCCGCGTCACGCGGCGCGGACGTCTCGCTCGTTCCGCTCAACTCGCACCCGGAATGGTGGAGAGGATCGCCGGTAGCGGAGTGATCCAGCCGCCGCTCACGGGCTTGAGCGTCAGGTCCTTCTCGACGGTGAACAGCAGCATCTGCGTCGTGCAGTCGGGGGTGGTGGGGATGCCACAGGTGATCCGCGGGCCGAGGAAACTCGGGAAGTCCTTCAGCGACCGCRGCGTGGTCAGGACGGTTTGGCCGGTGAGCTCATCGGTCGACGCCGCCGTCGCCAGCCCCTTGGCGAAGTCCACCACGGTCGCGAACTGGCCGTACGCGTAGTAGTCAGCCGGTCCGCCCGCCTTGTCGATGTACTTCGTAGCCAGCGCGATCTGCTGTCCTACCTCGGCTGGAGCGTTCTTCTCCGACCCAGGCAGCCAGATCGAGGAGTACAGCGTCGCGCCGGGCGCCGACGCAGGGTCCGACTTGATGAAGGCGGTGCAGGCCGCGACGAAGACCGCGCCCTTGTAGCCGATGGACCGCAGGTTCCGCACCAACTGGGTGCAGATCGACTCACTGGGCGAGGCGATGAGCCCGGCGACGTCGGGACTGGTCGACGCGATCGTGGAGGCCACGGCGCTGAAGTTCGGATTGGTCGGCGAGAAGTAGAGTCCGGTCGCCTTGATCCCCATCGCGGCGGCCAGCGGCTTGAGCTCGGTGTCCACCGTGTTGTGACCCGACGGCGTGTCCTGCACGGTCAGGGTCGCGGACGTCATCCCCTCGGCCTTGAATCCCTGAAGCGCGCCGACGAGGAAGGACGCCTGCGGGGCGCCGAAGAACAATCGGCCTTCGGCCTTGCTTCCCGTCGTCTGATCGAACGGGATCTGGCCGATCAGCGGGATCTTGGCCGCGACGAGGGTGTCGACGCCCGCGCTCGAGCTGAGGTTGAAGCCGTCGAACGCCGCGACGACGCCGTCCTGGACGAACTTGTTGGCGCACGAGATGGTGGTCTCCGGCGTGCCGTCGATCGAGCAGTCCTCGACCGCGATCGGGTGGCCGTCTATCCCGCCGAGCTCGCCGTTGACGTACGAGACGGCCGCCTTCATCCCGGCGCCGACCCCGGGGAGGGTGGCGACGCCCGAGTCTGGCCGGAAGAATCCGACCTTGATCGGCGTGCCGGTCGCGGCGTTCTCGTCCGGCATGCCGCTCGAACCGCTCGAGCCGCTTCCGCAGGCCGCCATCGTCGCGAGCGCGAGACCCAGGCCCAGGCCGACGACGACCCACGGTCGCTTCCTTGCTAATCGCATGGGTTCCTCGCATCTCGATCGGGATTCCGGCACGGCGCCATGGCACCCACCCGGTGATTGGGTGTGAAGCCCGTCCGCGGCGAGGAAGTTATCTATAMCTGAGGATGACGTCAACCTCTTCCTTGGGTTGGCCGACGCGCCCCAGCTCATTCATCAAGATCACATCCTCACGGCCCGGGATCTTGACCCGGCGGGGCGACGACGGTCGGCGCCGGATTCGATGGTGAGCACATTGGGTGTCCGAGAGAACGCTTACAGCGACGACGAGGCCTGGGAAGGTGGGCTCGTACTATCGCTACAGGTCGCGGATGGCGCGGATGTCCGCCCGCGGGCGGACATCCGCCCGCGCCGCTCTCACCAGGTCGAGATGAGGTGTGGTTGTGCCGACGTCGGCCGCCGGTCGGAATCGGGCGAACGCCTCCGAGAACCCCCGGCGCAGACGGAACGATCCTCGCCGCGAGACCACGCCCCGACGTCTCGTGKAGGCGGCCCGCGTCGTCTTCGAGCGTGACGGCTTCTACAACGCCCGTCTCTCGGACATCAGCGCGGAGGCGAAGGTGGCCTCGGGCACGCTCTACAACTACTACCGCTCGAAACACGACCTCCTGCACGAGGTGATGAAGGACGTGTCCACCGAGCTGACGGCACTGGCGCCGAACCATGTCAGCGCCCAGCTCGACCCGGTGGGCCGCATCGAGGAAGTCAACCGTGTCTACATCGAGGCTTTCCAGCGCAATGCTCACGTGTTGCGGGCGGTGTACCAGGCCCGCGACGACGACGAGCGGCTGAAGGTCCAGTGGGACGAGGTGGCCGAGCATTTCCAGGGCAGGGCGACCCGAGCCATCACCAGGTGGCAGGCGGCGGGACTGGCCTTTGCCGACCTGGATCCCCGGCACACCGCGCACGCGCTGACCCTCATGGTCGAGCGCGTGGTCATGGCGTGGTCCTACGAGGGCGTGGAGTACGACCGGGAGACGTTGATCGACACGGTGAACAAGATCTGGGAGAGGTCCCTGGGCCTACCAAGAAGATCGGACGGTTCAGGCTCGCGCACCTGACGAGACGGATGTTTTCCGCTGGCCACCGCTAGTCCTTGCGCCCGGTCGCGGCGACCGTGACGCCCAGCCCGACCATCGTGAGCCCGCCGAGCCCGCCGACCAGGGAGAGCCGCCGCGGCGATCGGGCGAACCAGCCCCGCGCGGTGGCCGCGACCAGACCCCACGCGCTGTCGGAGACCACCGCGATGACGTTGAAGACCAGGCCGAGCAAGAGCATCTGCGGCGCGACGTGCCCCTGACCCCGGTCGACGAACTGCGGCAGCACAGCGGCGAAGAACACGATGGTCTTGGGGTTGGCGGGCGGGCGCCGGGTGGCACGCATCGCAGTCTGCCGCGACCACCCTGATTCCGGTCATTTTGCGTATGGATTCCTCAGGGTCATCGGGGTACGCGCGATGTCGAGTGCCGGCTGAGGGAAGCAGGCGCCTGCCGTGTGGTAGCGGGCCCGGGTTCGCCAGACGACCCGGCCCGGCCGTGGTCCAGAACAGCGGCAGCCGAGCGCACAGGGACGGGACCGCCGAGGGCGGCGAGTTCGGCGAGCCAGCGGTCCGCCAGCTCGGCATGCCGCGGCACGCTCGCGCTCGCCGTGAACCCGGCGCACACCTGCGAGCCGAGGCCGAACAGCCCAACCGTGAGATGCGCCCGGCCGACGAACAGTGGCGACATGCCAATCAGCGTGGAGACCTTCCGGCCCGCGACGGAGAAAGGGCCGCGCATCGTCCCGATGTTGGTCGCCGTGAGTGCCATCTCCTTTGGGCGTATTCCGGCGGTCGCGGCCTGGGCGAACATCTGGGGCGGTAGGCCCGGCGGAATCCTGTCCAGGGCCCGCCGCAGGACCACGGCTACGCTTCCACCTGCCTTGGCACGCCGGGTCTCCGCGGCGACCCGAGCCAGTCGCCGGAATGGGTCAGGGTCCGCGCACGGTAACGGAATCCGGGTGCCGAAACTGAAATTGGACAGCATCTCGCGCTCGCTGGGGGTGCGCAGGCTGATCGGCATTACGGCGTGGATGGGGCGCCGACCGTGCCTCCACTCCGGCAGCGACCATGAGCGCAGCGCGCCGGCGGTGGCCGCGAGGAAGACGTCATTGATGGTCACCGCGTTCCGGCGGGCGATCTGGCGCAGCGTCTCGAGTTCGGTGATCGCCCAGGTGTGCCGCGCCCGGCCCCGCGGTGGGCCGCCMCAGGAGGCCAGCTGGCGCGTCCGAGGGATCCCGCGCAGCAGCACGGCGACCATCCGGGCGTAGTCCCGCGCGCGCGGCGCGCCGAACGTCGACAGATTCCGCATCGCCGGTTCGCGATCGGGTCCGAACAGCAGGTGCAGCGCCTGGTGCAGGGCCCCGCCATCCTGGTGGATGTGGTTGATCCGGAACACGACGGCGACCCTGTCGGAGGTGTGCCCGTGCAGCAGCCAGAGCCGCCACAGCGGGCGGTTCAGGTCGAGCGGCCAGGCGGCGAGTCGGTCCAGCGCTGCCCGCAGGCCGTCCTCCCCGCTACCGGGGAGCAGCTCCTCGGCGCCGACGTGGTAGTCGAGGTCCAGCTCGTGGTCGAGTTCCCAGACGGTGTCGTCCCTGGACGCGGACGCGGACGGCCGGGAGAGACGCTCGGTGAGCGCCGGCGCCTCGCGCAGCCGTTCCGCCACGTGCGCCCGCAGCTCGGCGACGGTCAATGTCGGGTCATCGACGTACAGCACCACCCCGTATTCCAGACCCTCCCCGGGGTTGAGCCGGCTGAAGTGCAGGAAACCGCGGTCGCCGGCGCTCAGCGGTCTGGTCTCCTCGCTGCGCGAGGCAACGTTCACGGATGTCTCTAGCACGAGGAATCCCTCCGGTATCGCCCACGCCTGGCTTGCTGGCGATCGATCCGATCGGAGAATCTTGGCGTGTTGGGGCAAAACTACCAAATGCGGCAAACGGAGCCGTCGGCGCGTGGTCGCGCGTCGCCGTCGACCCCTGGGAGCCAGCGGCATGCGGTAGCGGCCCGCTGGTCGTCTTCGTAGGCTGGAACGAGGCCGCGGTCCGCCGCGAAAGGTCTGGCCGCGGACATCCGACAGGGCGGTGTCAGGTGCGCCAGCTCTTGATAATTTGTAGCTGACGATTCGTCCGGGCGCGCGCCTGTCATGGCCGGTAGATAGGCGCTTTCGGAAGAAGGTGGTCAGTGAGCGCGGACCCGGAGCCCGTCGCGAGCCGGCCGTGGATGTATGGCTCGACGCTGAGTCCGGGGTTGCTGCCCTGGCGCTGGGCAGTGGCGACACTGAGAGACGCCGCGCATTACTGGATCGCGACCACCAACGCCGACGGTCGACCCCACACCCGGCCGGTCTGGGGTGTTGTCGTCGACGGCACCGTCTTTTTCTCGACCGGGTCGAAGGCCGTCGAGAACCTGGCCCGCGGATCGGCGATCAGCGTCCACACCGAGAGCGCGACCCGTCTCGTCATCCTCGAAGGCACTGCCGAGCAGGAGCACGACCGAGCGACCGTCGAGCAGATCTGCGCCGACTACGCGGCCAAGTACGACGAGCGGCTCGACCCTGACGACCTGCCGGGGCCGTTCTGGGCCGTCCACCCGTCAGTCGCCTTCGGGTGGCTGGCGGAGCCGAACTTCAGGGACGGCGGCGCCACCTTCCATGGCACCGCCACTCGCTGGACGCCTCGGGGCTGACCGGYCCCCGTTCGCCGAGCAAAAGCGGCGCGGTCCGTAACGGGGCCTGGTGGATGCGGACCTGGGCGACCAGCTCCCGGGCCGAGCACCACCGTGCCGTCAGCGATCACCCCGAGCGCTGTGATGCCCCGCGCCCGCCCCACAAGCAGCGAATACGTCGGCATTGAGCCTCGGCGCACTGCGTGGCTTTGCTACCGGTGACGGCCATGGGGCGGTGGGCCCCTGGTGAGGTGAGTTCGTTGAGAACCGGCCGTAATCGCGCTGGAAAGGATGTGCGGCGCGGGTCGTTCACATATCGTCTGGCCTCGTGAGGCATCAGGTTGTAGACGCCCGGGGGACGAGGATTCACTGCGTCGAGGAAGGGTCCGGCCCGTTGGTGCTGTTCATCCACGGATTCCCCGAATCGTGGTACTCGTGGCGTCACCAGTTGCCAGCGATCGCCGAGGCAGGGTTCCGGGCCGTGGCGATCGACGTCCGGGGGTACGGGAGGTCCTCCGCCCCCGTCGAGGTCGAGGCCTACGGGATGCTCCAGCACGTCGTCGACAACCTCGGGGTTGTGGAGGGGCTCGCCGGCCGAGGCTCGCCGGCGATCGTCGTCGGCCACGACTGGGGGGCGCCGATCGCCGCCAACTCGGCCCTGTTGCGACCGGACATCTTCACCGCGGTAGCTCTGCTGAGCGTCCCGTACAGCCCCCCGGGCGGTCGGCGGCCCACCGATGCCTTCGCCGAGATGGGAAGGCGGGCCGGCCCGGACGAGGAGTTCTACATCAACTACTTCCAGGAGCCGGGACGGGCCGAGCGGGAGATCGAGATCGACGTTCGATCATGGCTGCTCGGCGGCTATCTCGCGTCGTCAGGTGACGGGGCGACGTCGGCGTCGGACGAAAGCACCGCCGGCACCGTGACACGCGGAAAGATGCTGCGAGACCGCTTTCCCGCTCCCGACCGCCTCCCTGCCTGGCTCACCGAGGACGACCTTGAGTTCTATGTCGAGGAGTTCGAGCGGACCGGATTCCGGGGAGCCCTCAACCGCTACCGCAACGTGGACCGGGACTGGCAGGATCTCCAGCCGTGGAGAGGCGCGCCGGTCCGGGTTCCATCCCTCTTCATCGGCGGGGAGAAGGACAGTCCGACCCTGTGGGGAAGCCGGGCCATCGCCCGCTTCCCCGACACCCTGCCAGGCCTTCGCGGCAGCCACATCCTCTCCGGCTGCGGTCACTGGGTTCAGCAGGAACGAGCCGCCGACGTCAACCGGCTCCTCGTGAACTGGCTGAAGACGCTGTAGCCGTCGAGGCCAGCAGAACCCCAGATCCCGGACCCCGCCCGCCTCCGGCCACGCCGCGAACCAGGGAGTCATCCCAGCGAGGCGACGGCGGGCCGTTTTCTCCGGGCCGCCCCGGCGGTCGCATCCGGCCTTAAGGCGAACTGGCCGACCACCGAGTTGTAGGAGGAGAACGTCTCCGCTTCGCGGTAGACCTGGCTGGCCTCCTCGTGGCCGGTTACGGCCACCACGCCGAGGTGAGGTAACGGCAATACGGACAGGCCTCGCGGAGCGCATCGAAGTACGGGTAGGGGTCCGCGACGACCGACTGATCCGTGAAGTAGTCGATGGTCTTCCAGTCACGCACCATGACTCCTTTTTCCGATGCCGATCGCACCGATTCTCGACGTTGTGCCATACATACGTATATCATGCTTGCTATACGTATGTATAGTCCTGCCATGGGGCGCCGGTCTGACCGCCGACGACGATCATGGACTACGAACGGGCGGGAGAGTGGCGTGCGGATCGGCTTGACCGGCGGGAACATCAGCGGAAAAGGTCGTCCATCAGGCCCAGCAAGCGGAGCGGGACGGCTTTACCTCGCTGTGGTATTCCAGCGCGGTCATGGGTGACCCGCTCGTCGCGATGGCGATCGCCAGCCGGGAAACCACCTCGATCGAGCTGGGGACCGCGGTTCTGCAGACCTACCCGTGCCACCCGTTGCTGCAGGCGAACCGGGCGTCGTCCGTGGTCGCGGCGATGGGCCGCCCCGGTTTCGCCCTCGGGATCGGACCGTCACACGAGCCGCTGGTGCGGGGCGTCTACGGAATGTCCTACGACCACCCTGGTCGGGCCACGGAGGAGTACGTGCGGATCCTCACGGACCTGCTCCGCGGCCGGGACCTCGACGCCGACGGCGAGGACTGGAGCGCCCACAGTGCCGGGATCATGGCGCGGGCGGCGGACCCGATCCCGGTCCTGGTCGCCGCGCTCGGGCCGCGGTTGCTGCAGGTGGCTGGTGAGATCGCCGACGGGACCGTGCGTGGATGGCGCCCGCCCGCGCCATCGAGTCCCACGTCGCTCCCAGGATCCATGCCGCGGCGGCCGCCGCCGGCCGCCGGCCACCGCGCATCGTGGCCGGTCTGCCGGTCGCCGTGCACGACGACGAGGCGGAGGCCCGGTCGGCCGCCGCGACATACTCGACGGCATACGCGGGCAGGGCGAACTACGAACGGATCCTCGGCATCGGCGGCGTGTCCACTCCTGTCGAGGCCGCCATCGTCGGCGACGAGAAGGCCGTCAGCGCGGCTCTGCGCGGTTTGCTCGACGCCGGCGCGACCGACATCTGGGCAGCCGTCTTCCCGGTCGGCCGCGACAGACAAGAACGGGCGGAATCGACGCGGCGAACGACGGACCTCCTGCGTGAGCTGGCCACACGGTAGACCCCGTAGCGCAGGGCACAGTCCGTGATCCCTGCAATCGTGGAAGGTAGTCGATGACATCGTCGCGTCGCGTCGGCGCCGCAACGTCGAAGACTCGGACGCTACTGCTGGACGGTGCCGAGCACCTCATGCTCGCTCAAGGTTATGCGGCGGTGACCTACCGGGGTGTCGCCACCCAGGCCGGCGTCACCCCCGGGCTCGTCCAGTACTACTTCCCGGCGCTCGACGACCTCCTCGTTGCCCTGGTCCGACGCGGCATCGAGCAGAGCCTGGCTCGGCTGGCCACCTCGCTCGAGACAGAACCTCCTTTGCGCGCCGTCTGGGAGGACGCCGGCGACAAGGCTCGATCGGCCCTCATGGCGGAATTCATGGCCCTCGCCAATCATCACAAGAAGATCCGAAGCGAACTCGTGAAGGCGGGAGAACAGGCGCGCACACTCGCACTCGCCGCGCTGTCGGCCCGGTCGAGCGAATACCCGCGGTCACCGGATTCACCCTCCCCGGAAGCGCTCCTGTTTCTTATGATCAGTACTCCACGGATGATCGCGATGGAGGAGACGATCGGCCTCTCGACATTCCATGCCGAGACGGTCGACTTCATCGAGCGTTACCTCGACCGGGTCGAGCCCCGGCCGCGAGCCACTCCGAGACGGTATCGAGACCAGGTTCTCGCGAACGACAGGAAACATGATCGACCACGTGGGCCGGCGGCGGCCGACCCGGGCTCCCTGTCGAGGCCGACATGAAAGGGTGCCCGGGTTGGCCGCCGGCTGATCAGTCGGCTCAGTCGGCTCAGTCGGCCGGGTGGGTCAGGACTGGGCCGGGAGCACGTGGTCGCCGACCTTGTCCGTCGAGAGGTCGAGCGAGCAGATGTAGGCGTCGTGCGTCTGGCACCTGACCATGTCCGGCCGTTCGTACTCCTGCCGGCAGACGTGGCAGGTGAGGGTCTCGCCTGACGGGTTGCCGTACTCGTCGTACATCGGCAGGTCGATGCCGTCGTCCGTGCGGCGCAGGTAGTACCTGCCCCTCGTGGCCACGGCCAGGATCGGTGGCAGGACGAGGGCGAGCACGATCGCCACGAGCGGCGAGTAGGGCTTGAGCCCGGAGCCGAGGCCGCCGTAGAAGTCGATGATCGAGATTCCCGCGGCCAGCACCATCGACCCGAACCCGACCGGGTTGACGGCGTAGAGCATGCCGCGGCGGAATTCGGGCTTCAGCGGCGAGATCTTGAGCAGGTACTTGTTGAACACGATGTCGGAGGCGACCGCGACCACCCAGGCCATGCCACAGTTGGCATAGAAGGCGAGGATCGTGTTGAGGAAGCTGAACATGTCGGCCTCCATCAGGATCAGCGCCACGAGCAGATTGAAGCCGAGGAAGACCAGCCGGCCGGGGTACGTCTTCGTGATCCGGGTGAACGAGTTGGTCCRGGCCAGCGAACCGGAGTAGGCGTTGGTCACGTTGATCTTGACCTGGCTGATCACCACGAGCGCGACGGCGAGGGCCAGCGCGCCCCAGTGCGGCAGGAGGTCCTGGTAGATCTCCAGGAACTGGTGCACCGGCTGGTTGGCCACGCCCGCGCCGTCCGCGACGTTGGCGATGATGTAGACGGCCAGGAACATGCCGATGATCTGCTTGATGGCACCGAAGACCACCCAGCCCGGACCGGCCAGCACCATCGCGGTCCACCAGCGGCGCGAGTTCTCCGGCGTGCGCGGCGGCATGAAGCGCAGGTAGTCGATCTGCTCGGCGATCTGGGCGATCAGTGAGAGACAGACGCCGGCCGCCAGGAAGACCGAGCCGAGGTCGAACCCGCCCTTGCCGTCCTGCCCGCCGTAGTCGAAGAACGCGCCGATCGAGTCGGGGTGGCGGATCAGCAGGTAGGCGAACGGCAGCACCATCAGCACCAGCCACAACGGCGTCGTCCAGAGCTGGAGTGTGGAGAGCAGCTTCATGCCGTACACCACGAGCGGGAAGATGACGATCGTGGAGGTCGCGTAGCCGATCCACAGCGGGATGTGGAGGCCCAGGTTCAGGCCCTGGGCCATGATCGAGCCCTCCAGGGCGAAGAAGATGAACGTGAAGGACGCAAAGATCACGTTCGAGACGACCGAGCCGTAGTAGCCGAAGCCGCTACCCCGGGTGATCAGGTCGAGGTCCAGGTTGTAGCGGGCGGCGTAGAAGGCCAGCGGAAATCCGGTCAGGATGATCACAACGGCGAAGACGGCGATGCCCCACAGGGCGTTCGTCGTTCCGTAGGAGATGCCGATGTTGGCCCCGATGGCGAAGTCCGCGAGGTAGGCGATGCCACCGAGGGCCGAGATCGCGACCATGCCCGTGCCCCACCGCCGGTAACTGCGCGGCGCGAACCGGAGCGTGTAGTCCTCCAGGGTCTCCTTGGCGGATCCGGTGCTGGGTTGGTGGGTTGCGGGGTCGTGCGGGAGGCTGACGGTGCTCATCGCGGACTGCCTTTCTGCGGGCGCGGGTCCGAGGCCGCCGGAACAACGGGCGACGGGCGACGGGGGCGGCGCTGACCCCTGCCGATCAGCGAACATCCGGCCGCTAAACAACCGCCAAGCGACGACCAAGTGCCCTGGCCACCGCCGAAAGCGGCGGCGTCAACCCCGCGCGCACGGCGACGCCTTCAGCGAAGCGTGCGCAGGGCTACGGCGACGCGTTGGTGCTCGGCGACGATCTCCCGCACCAGCGGGTTCACCTCGCCCGCGGCGCCGGGGTGGGTCTCGACCTCCTGGCACAGCCGGGCAAGGTCGGTGGCCCCGAAGGTGGCACCGAGGCCTTTCAGGGTGTGCGCGGCTCGCCGCACCGAGTCTGGGGCGCGACCGGCCGCGGACAGTGTGTCCACCAGCCCCGGCGCGTCGGCGAGGAAGTCGGCGATCAGGCCGGACAGGGCTGTCGCGTCTCCGCCGAGAAGCTCACTCAGCCGCTCGAGCGCGGCCGGGTCCAGGACGGGCCGGCCAGCCGGTGGTCGTGCCCGTGCCAGCGCGGCGACGAGGTCGGGCGGCACCAGCGGCTTGGTGAGGTAGTCGTCCATGCCAGCCGCCAGGCAGGCCTCCCGCGCGCCCGGCTGCGCGTTGGCGGTGAGCGCGATGATCCACGGTCCGCCGCCGCCGAAGTGGGCCCGGATCCGGCGGGTGGCCTCCAGGCCGTCGAGGTCGGGCATCTGGACGTCCATGAGGACGACGTCGTAGCGCCCGCGCCGCGCCGCGGCCACCGCCTCGGCGCCGCCGCTCACCAGATCGGCACGATGGCCGAGTCCGGTGAGCTGAAGGAGCACCAGTCGTTGGTTCACCGCGTGGTCGTCGGCCACCAGGAGCCGCAGGGCACCGACGCCGGCACCGACACCGTCCGCTGCCCGCTCGGGGACCGCGGGACCGGCGGTGGACGCGGCCAGCGACGTCGTGACGGCGGCCGGGCGGGCGGCCGCCGCGGTCATCGCGCGGAACAGCGCGGCTGGGCGGATCGGCCGGGTCACCACCGAGACACCTTGCGGGGCGTCGGGGCCGGGGAGCCGGGCGAAGGAGGTGATCAGCACGATCGGCACCCGCTCCGCGGCGGGGATGGCTCGCAGCGCGCTGGCCAGGGCCAGGCCGTCCATCCGAGGGGGGCGGTGATCGAGAACCACCGCGTCGTACCGGCGTCCGGCGCGCAGCCACCGAAGCGCGGTCTCGGTCGATGCCGTGATGGTGATCCGCATGCGCCAGGACCGGACCAGCCAGTTCCCGACCAGGGCGCGGGTCCGGGAGTCGCTGCCCACCATGAGCACCTCCCTACCGGCCAGGGCGGAGATGTCCTCGGGTACCGGGTCCCGTCGCGCCAACGTCGCCGCCGCCGCCGGCATGGTGACGGTCATGGTGGTGCCGGAGCCGGGCTGGGAGGCGGCGGTGATCGTCCCGCCCATGAGGGCGGACAGCCGGCGGCAGATGGCCAGGCCCAGCCCGGTGCCGCCGTAGCGCCGTGAGGTGGACGTGTCGACCTGGGTGAACGAGTCGAAGATCGACTCCAGGTGCTCGGGTGGGATGCCGATGCCGGTGTCGCGCACGACGAAGCGCCACTCGTGCGTGCCTTCGGCGTCGCCCGGGGACGCGCCGACCGTGACGGTCACCTCGCCTCGTTCGGTGAACTTCACCGCGTTGCTCAGCAGGTTGAGCAAGATCTGCCGGACCCGCGTCGGGTCGCCGACCATGGCCTCCGGGGTGCCGGGTTCGATGTCGCAGACCAGTTCGAGGTCCTTGGTGCCGGCGTCGGCCGAGACGAGGTCGATCGCGGCCTCCACGCATTCGGCGACGTGGAACGGCACCCGTTCCAGGCGGAAGCGGCCGGCCTCGATCTTGGAGAAGTCGAGGATGTCGTTGATCAGCAGGAGCAACGAGTGCGCGCTGTCGTGGACGACCTCGGTGAGGTGGCGCTGGCCGGGGTCGAGACGGCCGTCCAGGAGCAGCCCCGACATGCCGATGACCGCGTTCATCGGGGTCCGGATCTCGTGGCTCATCGTCGCCAGAAAGGCGCTCTTGGCGATGTTGGCGCTCTGGGCGGTGGAGGCGGCGTCGCGCAGCGCGTCCGCGGTGCGGACCCGGTCGGCGACCTGGCCGAGCTGGGCCGCCACGTCCGACAGGAGAGCCAGCAGCGCGGCGTCCGGGGCGGCGGGGCCGGCGGTGAGGAACTCCAGCACGGCGACCACCTCCGCGCTCTCGCCTCGGCCGGTACGCACCGGAACGGCGATTCCCGCGCCGGGTCCCCGTGCCGTCCCGTGCTCGGCGGAGAGCTGGGGCAGCCAGACGGCCTCCCCGGTCGCGAGAACCCGGCCCGGCAGGCTGGACGGGCCGGGCGCGGCGGCGCTCGGGCGCAGGAGGTCGGCGGACGTCGTCAGGGGCACCAGCCGGTCGCCGTATCGGTGGTAGGTCCGGCCAACCGGCCATCCGGTGTGCGCGCGGACCAGGTCGACCACGTCCGCGGCGGCCGCGGAGAGGTCGGTGGCCCGATGCGCCGCGGCGGCGACCTGGTGCAGCAGCCGCAGCTCGGCGGAGCGCCCCTGCACCCGTTCGGTCATCTCGTTGTAGCGCCTCGCCAGGGAACGCAGCTCGCCGACTCCCGCCACCCGCGCCCGGACGTCGGCCTCGCCGGCGGCCATCCGGGCCGTCGCGGCATCGAGCTCCGCGACCGGGCGGAGCACCGCCCGGCGGGTCACGACGACGAACACCGCCATCCCCGCGAGGAGCAGCAGCGCCGCCACGATGGCGCCCACCGACCAGACCCGGGCCTGGTCCGTGGCCCGCGCGGTCTCCCCGGCCGTGCGGGTGTCGACGAGCGCCAGCACCTGCCCGATCGGCTGCATGATCCCGTCCTTGGCCCGCAGGTAGGACGCGTCGAAGAGCATGTCCGTCGCCCGCTGACGGTTGGCCGCGCCCCCTTGGGCGGCCAGGTCGAACGCCCGCTTCTCCACGGTGGCCAGGGCGTCCGACCGCGTCTTGGCCGCGGCGAGCAGGCCCAGCTCCTGGCGGGTGAACCCGGCCCCGGCGGCGAGCCCGGCGAAGGCCGCCGGAGGACCGAACGGTGTGGGACGCCGACCGGTGTCGGTCACGACGTCCCAGTAGATGTTGCCGTAGTTGCGCGGTCTTGGCGCCGTGCCGTCGCGGATCTCCAGGATCTCCTGGAACCAGGCGCGGTAGCGCGGCTGACCGGTGACCACGTACGTCCGCGCCATCCGGGTCAGGTCGTCGGAGGTCTGCCGCAGCTCGTAGGCCAGGCGTAGCGACTGCGACCGCCGGGCCTCGGCCGTCCCCGCCTGCCGCGTGCTGCTCTCGGCCTTCAGGCTGACCAGCAACAGCGCGGCCAGCAGGACCACGCCGACGCCGGCACCGCTGCGGACCACGCCGCGCAGCGACATCGGTCGACGGTTCACGCGTGTTCGGGCCCGGTGCCGATCCGAGCCTGGGAGACCTCCGCTCGAAGCATGGCGATCTCGGTCCGCAGGGCTGTCTCCCGCTCGGCCGCCGACCGCCTGGCCTGCAGCGAGGAGCGCAGCCGGGCCCGGAGCATCGTCGAGCTGTATGGCTTCGGCAGGTAGTCGATCGCGCCCAGCTCGATGCAGCGCACCACGCTCTCCAGCTCCGGCACTGCCGACACCATGATCACCGGGACGTCGGCCAGGACGGGATCTGCCTTGATCTCGGCCAGCGTCGCGTACCCGTCCAGCACCGGCATGAGCAGATCCAGCAGGACGATGTCGAACCCGCGYGGATCGTCATCGGCGGC
Source organism: Pseudofrankia sp. EUN1h (assembly GCF_001854645.1). NCBI lineage: Bacteria > Bacillati > Actinomycetota > Actinomycetes > Frankiales > Frankiaceae > Pseudofrankia > Pseudofrankia sp. EUN1h. The sequence goes on from NZ_MBLN01000064.1 coordinate 91,277, forward strand.
CCGCAGCATCTCGAGCGCCCGGTGGCCGTTCTCCGCCGTCTCCACCTCGTGACCGAGCTGGGCCACGGCGGACGCGAGGAGCCTGCGATTGATGGCGGTGTCATCGACCACCAGGACTCGGCCGCGCCGATCCGCGGGCGGCGGCTCGTGGTCCGGCGTCGCCACCTCGGCCGGGGACGTCGACGCGGACGCGGACATCGCCGTAGACGTGGACGTCGCCGTGGGCACGGGCACGGGCGGCGGCGGCCGCCAGGCCAGGACGGGGTCCTGCCGCAGCACGGCCTGCTCCAGTTCTCGCAGCCCGGCGCCCGGCTCGAGCCCCAGTTCGTCGTTGAGCACCCGGCGGGTCTCGCGATAGGTGGCCAGCGCCTCCACCTGTCGCCCGCACCGGTACAGCCCGAGCATCAGCTGTGCCCGGAGGCGCTCTCGCAGCGGGTGCCGGCGCACCCACTGCTCGAGCTCCGCGACGAGCGCGGCGTGCCGACCCAGGGAGAGCTCGGCGTCGATCCGGGCCTCGACCGCGCCGAGGTGCAGTTCCGTCAACCGGGCCGCCGCGGCCCGGACGAACGGCGTGACCGGGACGTCGGCGAGTGCCGGGCCGCGCAGCATCGCCTCGGCGCGCAGCAGCAGCCGTGCCGCCCGCTGCGGGTCCCGGGCGTCGAGCGCCTCCCGGCCACGGGCGACCAGGTCGGTGAAGACGTGCGCGTCCACGGCCTGGGGCTCGATGTCGAGCAGGTAGCCGGGAGACGCCGTGACCAGGACGGTCGCCGTGCTACCGCGGGAACGCTCTGGTTCGAGTACCCGGCGCAGCTGCGAGACGAAGACCTGTACCGTGGCGGCCGCCCGGGCCGGCGGCTGCTCCGGCCACAGGTCGTCGATGAGCTGATCGACCGAGACCACCCTGCGGACTCGGAGCAGGAGTGAGGCGAGGACAGCCCGCTGCTTGGGGCCGCCGACGTCCACCGGTTGCCCGTCCCGGTACATCTCGACGCGGCCAAGCAGCCGGAACTCAAGGCCCACCATCCGTCGATCGTCACCAGTAGGTGTTCACGACACGTAAGCCTTGGATTACGTTCRCATGGCCGGGCGTCAGGCACGGCGCGGGCGTCCCGCGGAGCTACCCGGGGAACGGGCCGGCCCGGCCGAGGAGCACGGGCACGTCGTGACGTCGGACAGGGTGCGACGAAAGGCGGGAGCCACGATGGACAGGTCCGCGACGCCGCGCCTCCCGGCCACGGTCGCCCGGGTGCTGGACGCCGCCCTCGCGTCGCGGCCGGGCGCCACCGCGGTCGACGCGGTCTCCGGCGCGTGGTCGTACGCCGAGCTCGACGAGCAGGCCGGGCGGGCCGCTGGCGCTCTGTGGTCACTCGGCGTCCGCCCGGGCGACCGGGTCGCGGCCTGCCTGCCCAACGACCTGGACATCGTCGCGGCCTTCCACGGCGCGCAGCGGATCGGGGCGGTCTGGGCGGGGATCGGAGAGGCGCTGGCAGGAGGCGAGCAGGAGGAGCTGCGCGATATCTGCGAGCCGCGCGTCGTGCTGGCCGGGCCGCGCTGCCAGCTGAGCTCCCCCGGCCGCGTCGATCCCGACCGGTGGGCGGTGCTGCTGGCCGGCGCCGAGCAGGCCCCGCCGGTCGAGGTGGACGCCGACGCGCCGGCCGGGATCGCGTTCACCAGCGGGACGTCGGGGCGGCCGAAGGCGGTGGTGCACAGCCAGCGCAACCTGCTCCTGCCGGGCGCGGTCCTCGTCGCCACCCGCGGCTGGGGCCCCCAGCTGCGCAAGGGCGACAGTTTCCCGTTCACGATCCTCAACCTGATGGTGCTGTCCACGCTGCTCACCGCGCAGGCCGGTGGGTGCGCCGTCGTGATGAACCGCCGCGACGTCGATGGCGTCGCTGAGTGGATCTCGACTCGCCGGGTCACGGTGTGGAACGGGGCGCCGGCCCAGCTCCACGACCTCGCCAGACGCCCGGAGGCCGACCTCAGCTCCCTCGAGGAGGTGTGGAGCGGAGGAAGCGACACCCCGGACGCGCTGCGCCAGGCCTTCGCCGACACGCACGGGCTGCTCCCCCGGGCCACCTACGGCCTGACCGAGGCGCCCACGGTGGTGTCGATCGACCCGCCGGGTAAGGAGTGGCGCCCAGGCGCGAGCGGCCGCGTCCTGCCGCACTACGACGTCGCGGCCTACGACGACGAGGGGCGCCGGCTGCCGGCCGGCGAGCCCGGTGAGCTGCGGCTGAGCGGGGCCGCCACCGGCCCGTGGGCGGGAGCGTGGCACCCGACGCTCGGGTACTGGGAGCGGGGAGCCGTCCGCCCGCCGGAACCGGGACCCGTCGCGACCGGTGACATCGGGACCGTCGACGGCGACGGCTGGCTGCGGGTGCTGGACCGCAGGAAGCTGGTCATCATCCGGGGCGGGGCGAACGTCTACCCGCTCGAAGTGGAACGGGTCATCTCGGCGCACCCGGACGTCGCCCGGGTCGCGGTGTGCGCCGTGCCCGACGACCGTCTCGGGCAACGGGTGGCCGCCCTGGTCGAGAGCGCGGGCCCGGCGGCGCTGGATCTCGACGCGCTCGCGGCGCTGTGCCGCCGCGAGCTGGCTCCTTACAAGGTCCCGGAGATCTGGTCCCAGGTCGACGCCCTGCCGGTGAACGCCATGGGCAAGGTACGACGCACCGGCCTGCTGGAGCTCGCGGGCCTCGACCGGCACCCCGAGGGCAACTGACCTCGACCGGCACCCCGAAGGCACCCGGCCTCGATGGCGGGGCTCTCCCGCCGCTCGGCCAGCTTGTGGAAGACACCGGAATACCGATCCGACGCGGTCCTGTCCACGCGACGCACCTATCACCAACGGTTGTCCGCCTGACGATGACCCTGTTGGCAACAACAACCACCACCGTCACCCATCCTTTCGTCACTGCCGGTGCCCACCCGCGGAGGCGTGAGCAGGGCGGCGAGCCGAGCGCCGAGGTGCTCCCAGGTCCAGCGGGCACGCATCCAGGCGCGGCCGGCCTCGCCCATGCGGTATCGGCGGACCGGATCGGCAAGAAGCATCTTCACGGCCGCGGCGACCTCGATGACATCCGCGCCGTCGACCACCAGGCCCGTCTCACCGTGACGGACGACGTCCGGCGCTCCACCCGCGGCGCCGGTGATCACCGGTAGGCCGGCGGCCGCGGCCTCGAGGGCCGCGAGGCCAAGGCCTTCCCGACCGAGGCCCATGGCGTGAGCGCGAGACGGCAATGCGAACACGTCGGCCGCGTCCAGGTAGGCGGGCAACGCATCGGCGGACACAGCGCCGGTGAAGTGCACGCTCGCGTCGACACCGACGCTGCGGGCAAGGTGCCGCAGCACGCGAGCGTCCGGGCCTTGGCCGATGATGAGCAGCAGAGCACCCGGGTGACGGCGCAGCACGGCCGGCCACGCGCGGATCAGCATGTCCTGACCCTTGCGGGCGACCAGGCGGCCGACGCACGCCACCACAGGCCGCCCGCCCCAACCATGGACGCGACGGAGGTCCGCGCCGCCGGCATCGGGCCGGAACCGGTTGACGTCAACACCGCCGGTCAGCGGCTCGAAACGTACCGACGGCGACACCACCGTACGAAGTCGCCGCAGGCTGAAGTCCGTCACGTATGTCAGGACATCGACCCGGTCGCCTACGGCGCGCACGACCGACCGGCCGACCGGGACGTACGACCAGCCGAACTCGTGTCCGTGCGTCGAGCCCACGACCCAGTCGACGCCGGCTCGCCGGAGGGCGGGCGTGACCAGGGCGCGCGGTGTCGCGGACGGAAACCAGGCCGCCGAGCAGTCCGCCGCGGCGGCGAGTCGTCCCAGCCGACGCCCGGCGTCCGGAGAGGTCATCGCGGCCGCGGAGCTGCGGATCACCGAGAACGGCGCGGCCGCGTCCTGGCGCTCGGCGTCCGGATGCGGGGGCGCGACGACCACGAGCCRGTCCGCCGGTAGCGCGGCGGACAGCTGCCGGGCGAACGTCTCGATGCCTCCGATGACCGGGGGAAATTTGTCCGCGACCACCAGCGTCCGCGGCATCGTCCACCGCTCGGGGCCGATGGACGGGCGAGGACCGGTTGGCCCGCCCGGAGCGGTCAGATCCGACCCGAAGGAGTGCTCCATACCTTCCCAGCATTGACACGGCTCATGAGGCCACGATGTGAGGCGAAGTCAGCCAGGCGGTCCAATCCCGGCACGGCGACCCGGCCGGGGCGGATCTGGCACGCGTCATCCGACGACATCTCCGTCGAAGGTGAACCCCTCACCGGGCGGCCCCGGCGCGGCAACGCGGCGGTACGCCTCTCGTCCTCGACCACCGGCACCCGCATGGCCGCACGTTAGGACCGCCACGATGTGAATTCGATGTGTGTACCGCCGATCCAGGGCAGGCCCTGGCGGCTCGCGATCCGGCCTGGCGCCGCGCGGCGTCAGCTCGGTGAGGTTTGACCAGATCGACGTCGGCGACCCGGTGACGCCGGCGCTCGGGCCGAGGCGACGAGGCGAGGAGGCGGCGAGGGCACGCCGAGACACGGAGGAACGACCTCCACGAACAGTCGCCAAACTTTTCGTGAAGCAGGTATGCGACCTGAGTCGGGCGGTTAGCCTCCGAATCGGACATTCGACGCGAATGCGGGGTTACCGATCCTGACACTGGGCGGGTCCGCGGCCAACGACCACCCGAAGAGCATCGGGACGGGCGGGCAGCCGCCGGCGCCCGACCCGTCCAGCCCAAGCCCGTCCAGCCCCGCCGAGCACGGGGCCTTCCTCGAATCCTGGCGGCGGTCTTCACCCGGTCCCCGGCCGCGCGGCGCGATCCCCCGGCGCGTCTGGCTGGCCAGCATCGCGACAGCGGGGTTCGCCGCCGCGGTGACCGCGATCATCCTGATCGCCGTTACCGCGAACGACGGCTCGGCCATGGCCACGAACGACCCCGCACCGACCACGTCCGCGGCGAGTCCAAACCCCGACCGGCCCGCGCGGCCTGGGGCGACGGCCACACCGAGCACCGGGAAAGCACCAGCCGACCTCCCCAGTACGCAGGCAGAGCCAGGAAACGAGGCCCCGCCGCGTTCAGGTGGTGGTTCCGACGCCGGCGCGCCATCTCGGCCGGTCGGTATTCAGCCGCCGCCAGCGGTCCTCTCGACCCACGCCGACACCATCGCGGGCGAACCACCGGCCGCCGCGCCCGGACAGCAGGCAGCATCCACGCAGGGATCCGGATCCGGTGCCGGCTCGACCGCGAACTCGGGATCCGGGGCGGGTTCGGGTTCGGGTTCCAACTCCGGTTCGGCCGGTACCACCACCACCACCACCTCCACTCCCAGCGCGGCGAAGACAAACCCCTACTCCGCCGCCCAGGTGTGCGGCTCCGGCTACTCCCAGGTCGACAGCCACACCCTCACCAACGGCTCCACGACGGCCAAGATCTTCCTCATGTACGACGGCAGCAACAACTGCGTGGTCACGCTGAAGTCCGGTGCCGGCGTGGGCACGGCTCAGTCGATGTCGGCCTGGGTGCAGGCGCGCAACGGTTCGTCACAGGTGGTCGACGCGGGCTCCTACCAGTACTACGCGGGTCCGGTGAGGGCGTACGCGAAGGCGATCTGCGTGAAATGGGGTGGCAGCCTCGGCAACGTCTCGTGGAGCAGTGACTGGTCCCACTGCGGCTGACCCGCCTCCGCCGCGTGTCGCCACCTGCCGCGCTACGCCCGGATGCTGGTACCGCCGCCGGCACCAGGCGAGCCCATCGGGGCCGGTCCGCGTTGGCAGCGCGGGCACCAGTAGGTGACGCGCCCTTCCTCGGGGGCGTCCGACTGCGCCTGCTCAGCTACCCGGATGGCCGTACCGCACCGACGGCACGGCCGCCGGCCGCGGCCGTAGACCCACAGGTGCTCCCCCGGCCGCGCCGACCCGGTCGTGACCCGCGTGGGCCGATCCGCGTTGACCAGGATCATCTGTCGGGCTCGGTTGACAAGCCTGCCGAGATCGGGAACCTCGCCGACCCGCGTCCACGGCGAGACGCCGGCGACGAAGCACGCCTCGATCCGATAGATGTTTCCCAGGCCCGCGAGCACGGTCTGATCCAGCAGGACCATGCCGATCTCGCTCTCCGGCCGGGCCAGCGCGGCCGCCAGCACACGGTCGAGGTCCCAGTCCGGCCCGAGCACGTCGGGACCGAGATGACCCACGACGGCCGGTTCGTCAGCGGTCCGCAGGATGTCGAGAACGGGCAGCCGATAGCCGACCGCGACGTGCCGCGCGTTGCCGAGCACCACCCGGATCTGCCAGCCGGGTCCGCCACGCCAGGGCTCGCCGGCGGCGAAGGTGCGCCACGCACCCTCCATCCGAAGGTGGGAATGCACCGTAGTACCGCCGGAGCAACGCATCAGCAGGTGCTTGCCGCGAGGCACCACCTCGAGCACCGTGCTGCCGGTCAGGTCGACCGTCGCGTACCGCGGCACCCTGAAGTCGCTGACAGACAGCACCTGACCAGCCAGCGCCTGGTGCAGCCGGCGGGCGGCCTGGTAGACGGTGTCTCCTTCTGGCACAGGTGTCCCCCTCGAACGACTCCGTCTTCGATTCTCGCCGGCCGGCCGTCGAACCGGCGAAGCCCGGACCGCCGACGTCATCTGATCCACGTCGAGGTGGCCGTCGAGGCGGCTGACCACAGCCGGCGTGAGGGACCCGTCCGGCGACCAGTGGCCGAGCCTTGACACCCCTCCGTTCGTCGGTACATTAGTCAAGTAATGAACCGACCAACCATCGGGACGGATGGGTACGGCCGAGGAGAGGGGCAGGGGCGTGCTCGACGACAGCAGCCCGATCTTCGCCCAGATCGCCGAGCGGCTGGCCGACGAGATCGCGGACGGCACGCTCCCCGAGGGCGGGCGGGCGCCGTCGAGCAACGAGCTCGCGGCCTTCTACCGGATCAACCCGGCCACCGCGGCGAAGGGGCTCAACGTGCTGACCGAGGACGGGCTACTGGAGAAGCGCCGCGGCGTGGGCATGTTCGTCGCCGCGGGCGCCCGCGAGCGCCTGGTGGAACGCCGCCGCCAGGCCTTCGCCCAGCGGTACGTGGCGCCCATGGTCGACGAGGCGAACCGGCTCGGTATCGATGCCGAGGCTCTGCTCGCGCTGGTCCGCCAGGTGAGCGAGGGCCCGCCCGGCGCCGCCCTCGATGAGACAGAACCCAGATCCGCCAGGGGAGGCATCACGGTATGACACCCACCATCGCGGTGAGTGGCCTGACCCGCCGCTATCGCGGCCACGTCGCCCTCGATGACGTCACCGTCGACATCGAGGACGCGACCATCACCGGTCTGCTGGGGCGCAACGGCGCCGGCAAGACCACGTTCCTGCGGATTCTCGCGGCCCAGGAGTTTCCGTCGGCCGGCGAGGTCCGGGTCCTCGGCGCGAGCCCGATCGAGAACGACGCGGTACTGCGTCGGATGGTGCTGGTCCGCGAGGACCAGTCCTATCCGGACGTCAGGGTTGGGCATGTCCTGCGGGCGGCGTCGTGGTTCTACCCCGACTGGAGCGGCGAGCTGGCCGACGCCCTGCTCCGCGCGTTCGACCTGCCGGTCGGCCGGCCCGTCAAGAAGCTCTCCCGCGGGATGCGCTCCGCCGTCGGGATCGTCGTGGGCCTGGCCGCGAGGGCCGAGGTCACGCTGTTCGACGAGCCCTACGCCGGCCTCGACGCCGTCGCCCGCCAGATCTTCTACGACCAGCTCATCGCGGACTACACCGAGCACCCACGGACGGTCCTGCTGTCGACGCACCTCATCGACGAGGTCTCCGGGCTGCTGGAGCGGGTGGTGATGATCGACCGCGGGCGGGTCGTGCTCGACGCCGACGCGGACACCGTGCGCGGCGCCACGACGGCCGTGAGCGGAGCGGTGCCGGCGGTGGACGCGTTCGCGGCCGGCCGGCGCGTCTGGGACCGTCGCACGCTCGCGTCCCACGCGTCGGTGGTGGTCGGCAGCCCGCTGACCGACGGCGACCGGGCGTGGGCCCGCGAGCTGAACCTCACCCTCACCCCCCTGTCACTGCAGCAGGCCGTCGTCCACGCCAGTGCCGGGGCGGCCGGCGAACGAACGGAAAGGTCACACGCGTGAACACCGCGGCCCCCACCGCCAGCACTCTCCGCACCGCGATCAAGGTCGCCCGCTACCACCTGCTCGACCGAGTCGCCTACCTCGTCGCGCCGGGCGCGGGGCTGGTCTTCGCCTTCACGGTCGATGTGATCGTCGTCGGCCTGCTCCCCAGCAGTGACCAGGGCGATCACTCGGTCGGCGGCCTGGCGGCCGTCTGCGTGGTCGCCTTCGTCATCGGTCTGCAGAGCATCACCAAGGGGCTGTCGTTCGGACTCGCGCTGGGCCTGTCCCGGCGCAGCTACTACCTGGGGACGGCCCTCCTCGCGGTGACCTACGCCGCGGTCACCGGCGTGATCCTCACCGTCCTGCGGGCCGTCGAGGGCGCGACCGGCGGCTGGGGCCTGTCGATGCGCATGTTCCGGCTGCCGTACATCCTCGACGGCGCCTGGTACGAGGCCTGGCTGACGTCGTTCGTCGTTCTCACCCTGCTCTACGTCTACGGCTGCTGGTGGGGCCTGGTCTACCGGCGCTGGTCCCTCATCGGCCTGATCGCCTTCTCGGCCGGGCAGGTCACCGTCCTGCTCGCCGGGGCGCTCGCCACGACCTGGTCCCACAGCTGGTCCGACGTCGGGCACTTCTTCACCACGCTGTCCGCGATCGGGCTCACCGGGGTGCTCGCCGCCGTGGCGGTCGCGCTCATGGCCGGCGGCTTCACCACCCTGCGCCGCGTGACGATCTGACGGACTTGCCAGCCGGGCCCGCGTCAGTGGTCGCGGCCGGCCGCCAGCAGGACGGCCAGATCGGTCCACGACGTGGCCGGAACGGCCCACGGAGGCACCGGTTCGGAGGCGGTTCGTTCCGGGGCGTCGCCCAGGAACAGGTAGCGGTGCGGCACGGTCGTCATGTGGACCAGGACGTCGAGGCGGTCGTCGATGAAATGGGTGATGCCGAGGCGAGCGCAGACCGGGGCCTTCTCGGGGCGGCGGCGGACGAAGTGCAGGTTCGCCGACGGGATCCCAGTGCGCTCGAAGAACTCGTGATGCCCGAGCCACTCGCGGGTGAGGGCTGCGATCTTCGGACCACACTTGGAGACGATGTGGATCCGGCCGGCGAACGGGCCGGCGGCCAACGTCGTCAGCGCGTCGAACGCGCCGGCGACCGCCGGTGTCAGCATCGGCTGGGAGCTGAAGAACGACGTGTCCTGGTCGTCGGCGGCCCGGCTCGTGAGCACACCGCCGACATCGACGCCAAGCATCGGCAACGGCTCGGGCTCCGGACACGGCACCGGCCGGGCATCGGGAAAACCAACGGGCGGCTGAGCGTCTGGTTTCCGTCCGCGACCTTCGAGGTTCACGTTCTGTGTAGATACATCCATCATTCTGAGCACCACGATAGCCGCGGGGCTTCCTTCACGCCCGCCTTTATTTTTCACCCGCGGCAGTCGAGCTCTCGCCAGAAGACGCGCCAGGATTCTCGATGCCTCGTGCAGCGCATCGGGAGCCGCCGCCGACGAGTCAGGGCTCCGCTCAGCCGGGGCCAGGACGGGAGAAACGGGGGTCGAGCCGGCCAAGGAACAGACCGGCGGCGGCCAGGCTGGCAAGGCCGAGCGCGGTGAGGGCGCCCAGGTCGAGCAACAGGGTCTCCGTCGTGTGCCGCCAGAGCGGATCAGGAGAGACTCCCGGGTTGAGGCGTGGGTCAGTCAGCTTCTGGACGTCGATGAGGTCGGTCAGCGAGGCCGCGGCGGCGTCGCCCCAGCGGCCGGGCAACAGCCAGGACAACTGGTTCAGCCCGGGGCGACCGGCGAGCGAGATCAGCGGGCCGGCCAGCACCAGCTGTGCCGCGGAGAGTACGACCAGCGGCGGCATCGCCTTGTCGGCGTTGTCGACCAGCGCGGACACCGCGAGGCCCAGCATGGCCGCGGTGGTCCCGGTCGCCGCGACGATGACCGTCATCTCCACGATCGGATAACTGGTGAGCAGCCCGTCGGCCGGGAGCCGCCCCGCGAAACCGATGACGGTGATCACGATGCTCTGCACCGAGGTGATCATGGTCAGGACCAGCGCCTTGGAACCGAGATAGGCGGTGGTAGACAGGCCGATGGCGCGTTCACGCAGGTAGACGGGCCGTTCCTTGACGATCTCACGGATCGCGTTGGACATGCCCAGGAAACTCGCCACGAGCGTGACGACGAGCAGAACGCGGATCGCGTCCCGGTTCGGCTCTCCCGTCGGCACCGCGCGTAGCCCGTGCGGGGTCTCGACCAGCCGCGGAAGGAGCCCCAACAGGAACGGATAGGCGACGATCATGCGCAGGTAGGAGTGATCGGCGGCGATGATCCGCCCGTACCGGCGGCTCAGGGTCAGCAGCTGGGAGAGCATCGACTGCTGGCGTGGCGTCGGCAGCGGCGCGCGCGCTCGCCGGACGACCGGCGGGGCGGGGGGCGGGGCGACCGGCGTGGCGGGCGGGTTCTTCGCGAGGTGAACCGAGGACCGGTGCCGGCGGGCGAGTCGAGCCGCGCCGTCGGCGCTCTCGAGAACTCCGAAGGCGTCCGCCCAGCTGGCCTGGCCGAGGAAGGGCAACGCGCCCTGAGGCGGGCCGAAGTAGGCCACATGCCCGCCCCGGGTGAGAACCAGCAGGAAGTCGCACAGGTCGAGCTGGGCCACGCTGTGGGTCACGACGACGACCGTCCGCCGGTCGTCCGCGAGTCCGCGCAGCGACCGCATGACCTCCTGGTCGAGGCCGGGGTCCAGTCCGGACGTCGGTTCGTCGAGATAGAGCAGGGTCGGTTGGGTGAGCAGCTCGAGCGCGATGCTGGTCCGCTTGCGCTGGCCACCGGACAGCGTCGCTACTCGCCGGTCGGACAGGTCGACCCCGCTGGGCAGCGTCCACTCACCGGTCGCGGTGGCGTCGGCGAGGTCGAGCTTGTCCGCTCCGCGGGTGGTGAGGCCGAGCTCGGCGAGCACGGCGTCCACGCGTGCGCCGCGCTCCGCCCAGGTGGTCTCGGCGGGGAAGCGCAGCCGCGCGCCGTAGTCCAGGGCCTGGCGAACGGTGAGGGTGGTGTGCAGGATGTCGTCCTGCGGCACGTAGCCAATGCGCCGGCGCAGTTCGTCGTACTCGGCGTACAGGTCGCGGCCGCCGTAGCGGACGGTTCCGGCGCCGGCCGGGYGGAACCCGGTGAGCGCGCCCAGCAGCGTCGTCTTCCCCGCCCCGCTGGGCCCGATCACCCCGAGCAGCGACCGCCCGGGCAGGCGGAAGCTGATGTCGTGCAACAGCCGGGCCCCGTCGACGTCGACACACAGGCCCTCCACCTCGAAGGCGACGTCGCCGGTGTCGAGGTACTCGGCCAGCCAGGTCGGGACCGCCCGCGGGTCATCGGCGTCGCCCGCGTCGCCGACGGCCTGGAACACGTGGTGGCCGACGGCGATCAGGTCACCGGCGCGCAGCGACGCCTGTTCGACCCTGCGGCCGTTGACGTAGGTACCGTTCGCCGAGCCGAGGTCGACGACGCGCACGCCGTCCGGGCCGACGGTCAGCTCGGCGTGCTTCCGGGAGGCGAGCAGGTCGCCGACGACCAGGTCGTTCGTCAGCGCACGGCCGACGGACATCCGACCGGGCCGCAGCGGGTGGACGTGGCCCGGGCCGCCGAGTTCGGGCACCGCGGCGGGACCGGGCCCCGTGGATCCGAGCCGCCGGCCGGTCAACGCGCCGAGGTCACCGATGTGGACGGTCACCTCCTGGGACCGCGCGGGCGGCGTCGGCCGCCGGATCGGCATGGTGGCGGGCGCCTCCGCCTCCGCTTCCATCTCCGCCTCCACCGCGGCCCGGGCCGGGGCCACGGTGATACGCGGCCCGTCCACCGAGCCCAGGCGGAACTCGGACTGGGCACGGACCGGCATCCGGCTTACCCGGTGCCCAGCCATCCACGTCCCGCCGCTCCCTAGGCCCACGACCTCCCAGCCGTCGGCCGTCGGCTCGATCAGCAGGTGACGCCGGGACACCCGCGGGTCGGCGACCACCAGATCGGCGGTGGCGTCCCGGCCCACGAGGAACGACTGGCCTGGCTCCACGACGAAGACCTCGTCGCGGCGGCGAACCGTCAGAGCAGCCGACAAGTCATCCCTCCGCACGCTCTGGCGCCATGACAACTGCTCAGGCCACTGATCGTCGATCCCGACCGGTGGCCGCCTGCCTCGTCCGGCGGCGCGGGAACCACGATCCGACCCGGATTCTCCGTGGGCAGATCTACCTTTCTAGACCATTGTCGCAACAGCGGCGCGCCTTGCTGCGCCMGACGGCGCGGATCACCACCCACGCCAGCCACACCCGCGCGTCGCGGTCGACGGTGCGGTACGCGGCCGGGGCCGCCGACGCGATCACCACCTCGACGATCATGCTCACCAGGCGGGCGGAGGCGTCTGGACCTGCTAGATCACCAACAGTCAGATCTTCAAAAAATGGTTGGCGAGGAATTCGATCTGGCGTGAGGATGCCGTCGCCCGCGTCGACAGCCGCGGCTACGACCGCGGATGCGGCATCTGTCGAGGGAGAACCGTGACGAGCATCGATGCCGGATCGGTTTCCGCCGGGCCCGCGCCTCAGGTCCGCCTGGCGGCCGGGACCCTGCGTGGTAGCCGGGAGGGGGGCCTGGCGGTCTTCCGCGGTGTCCCCTACGCCGCGCCGCCGGTCGGCGAGCTCCGCTTCGCCGCGCCGCGGCCGCCACAGACCTGGGACGGCGTACGGCCGGCCGTGTCGTAYGGACCGCCACCCCCGCAGGCCGACGCGTTCGGCCAGGATTCGACCGCCGCGGGCACGGCGGACGACGACTGGTTGACCGTCAACGTCTGGTCGCCCGAGCCTGAGCCCGGCGCGCGGCTTCCGGTGATGGTGTGGATCTACGGCGGGGGCTACGTCTTCGGTAAGTCCAGCTCGCCCGAGTACGAGGGCGGCCACCTCGCCCGGGACGGCCGGGTCGTCGTCGTGACGTTCAACTACCGCCTCGGCGCGGAGGGTTTCGCCGAGATCGTCGATGCACCCGCCAACCGTGGGCTGCTCGACCAGGTCGCCCTCCTGGAATGGGTACGCGACAACATCGCCGCCTTCGGCGGTGACCCCGACGAGGTCACGGTCTTCGGCGAGTCGGCGGGCGGCGGATCTGTCGCGGCCCTGCTGGCCATGCCCCGCGCGGCCGGGCTCTTCCGCAGGGCTATCGCCCAGAGCGTGCCGGGCACGTTCTTCTCCCGGCGGCTCGCCGCCGACATCGCCGCCGCCTGTGCCGACGAGGTGGGGATGCGTCCTACCGTCGCGGACCTCGCGAGCGTGGAGCCGGCGCTGCTGGCCGCCGCCGGTGACCTGGTCGCCGCCGGGATCGTCGAGCGGGCCGGGCGCTGGGGCCAGGCCGCGCATCGGTCGATCCTGTTCGCCCCCGTCGTCGACGGCGAGGTCCTGCCGACCACGCCGTGGCAGGCCTTGGCCGGTGGCGCCGGTCGGGGCGTCGGTCTGCTCGCCGGGCACACCCGCGACGAACAGCGGTTGTTCACCGCCATCACCGGCCTGCTCGGCCAGGTGACGCTCGAACAGGCGACGGAGGCGCTACAGGTCTTCGCGCCCGGTGACGACGGTGCCAGCCGCTACCACGCCGCCTATCCGCAGGCGAGCCCCGACCAGCTGTACGAACTGGTCCATTCGGACTGGCTGTTCCGGATGCCCTCCCTGCACCTCGCCGAGGCGCAGGTCGCGGGCGGCGGCCACGCGCACGTCTACGAGCTGGCCTGGGCCGCCCCCGGCATGGGCGGCGCCTTCGGCGCCTGCCACGGCCTCGACGTGCCACTCGTCTTCGGCAACCTCACCAGCGGCCAGCCCGCCATGCTGATCGGCGAAGGTCCCAGCCCCGAGGCGGTGGCGTTGTCCGCCGAGATGCGGACCGCCTGGACGAGGTTCGCCATTCATGGCGACCCGGGCTGGCCCGCCTATGACCCCGACCGGCGCCTCACCCACGTCTTCGACAGCACCTCGGCCGTCACGAGCTACCCGGAGGAGCGATCCCGGTTGATCTGGCAGAAGCACTCCTTCCTGCCCCTCCCACTGCTCGGCACCTAGTTTCAGGCCGAAGGAGTAAAAGCGATGAGACGGTAGCCGAAGGCGGCCTAAAACAGAAGGAGACTGGGTATCACGCGGGTATGACAACAGTCGACCCGGTACCAGACGCACGGCCACCCGAGACAGACCCGGCGCCGCCCGCCGTCCCGCAGCATGTCGTGCGCCCGACCCGTCTGAGCCGGGCCTGGTCGGCAATGATCTTCTCCGCGGTCATCCTCGTGATCCTCTTGATCTTCATCTTGCAGAACGGCCAGCGGGTCAAGGTCTCGTTCCTGGGCGCCCACGGCCATCTGCCGCTGGCGGTCGCGATGCTGTTCGCCGCGATCGCGGGTGCCCTGCTGGTCGCGATTCCCGGGACCGGCCGCATGATCCAGCTGCGCCGGGTGGCGCGTCGCCACCGCATCGCCGACGCCCAGCCGCCGCAGGTCCCGGTACCGCCGCAGGTCCAGACAGCGCCGCAGGTCCAGACAGCGCCGCAGGTCCAGACAGCGCCAGCACCGGTGCCCGCACCACCGGCAGCACCGGCGCCGCCCGCCACGCGGGTGCGGACGCGGTGGCTCCGAGGCAAGGTGGACCAGGACGCGCCGCGGGTGTGACCGCGACATCGGCGGATCCTTCCGCCGGATACCGCGCCTGGCTGGCGTGCCGGACTCGGCCCGCCGGCGGGGGCTCGGGGGGGAAATGCGGTCATGTCCCGTACCTATGTGGTCACCGGCGCTGCCTCCGGCATCGGCCGGGCCACGGCCGAGCTTCTCCTCGACCAGGGTGCGACCGTGATCGGGGTCGATCTGAAGGACACCGAGGTCACGGTCGACCTGGCGGCCAGGGCGGGGCGGGAGGAGCTGGTCGACCGGGTTCGCGAGCTCACCGGTGGCCGGCTGGACGCGGTAGTCGCCTGCGCCGGTGTCTCCCGGCGCGACCCGCGGACGGTGYGCGTCAACTTCTTCGGCGCCGTCGCCACCTTGACCGGGCTGCGTCCGCTGCTGGCCGCTGGCACGAACCCGGCCGCGGTCGTCGTCGACTCGGTGGCCTGCCTACATCCGGCCGACCCGGCGATCGTGGCCGGCTGCCTGGCCGCGGACGAGCCGGCCGCCGTCACCGCCGCACAGGCCGCCGTCGACCGTGGCGCGGGACAGCTGCTCTACCTGGCCTGGCTGGCCGGCCCGCACAACAGCCATGTCACCGGACAGGTGATCTTCGTCGATGGTGGCGCGGACGCGGTTCTGCGCGGCGACAGCGTGTGGTGAGCGGGCAAGGGTAGCGGCCACGGCCCGAGCGGAGACGCGGGGCGTGGTCAGGAAGGCACGGGGGCGTGGCCGGTCAGGCGGGGGTCAGCCGTACGGGGAGCGCGGAGACGCCGCGGACGGAGAGATGCGGCCGGTAGGGCAGCTGTTCCGCGGCGATCTCGATCCGTTCGACCCGGTCGAGCAGCGCCGTCAGCATGATCTCCGCCTCCAGGCGGGCGAGCGGCGCCCCGAGGCAGTAGTGGATGCCCAGACCGAAACCGAGATGGCGCGCGGCCGGTCCGGCGTAGCGGGTGATGTCGAACCGGTCAGGGTCCGGGAACACCTCGGGGTCGCGCTGGGCGCCGGCCAACAAGGCGATCACGCCGTCTCCGGCGCGAAGCGGCTGCCCGCCGAGGTCCATGTCGGCCAGCACCGTGCGCCCCACATACTGGATCTGCGGGTCGAAACGCAGCGTCTCCTCGATCGCCGGCGACACAAGCGCGCGATCGGCCCGCAGAGCCGCGTACTGCGCCGGATCCCGGGCGAGCGCGATCACGGCGTTGGCGACGAGGTTGACGGTCGTCTCGTAGCCGGCGACGAGCAGCAGCACGCACAGGTCGAGCAGCTCGCGGACCGACAGCCGGTCACCCTGCTCCTGGACGGCAATGAGGTCGCTGAGCAGGTCGTCGGCGGGCGCCGCCCGACGCCTCGCGATCAGGTCACTGGATTCGATCGTCATTTCGCGGTCCTTCGGACAGCGCCCGGACAATGATCAGGGACGGAGAAACCACCCGTCGACCGGGTCGGCGAGAATTCCAGCCGGAACGTTACCTCCCGATTAGGGAGGACGACAGCAGGGCGGAAGGAACAATGGACTCGATTCAAATTTCGTATCGGGCGATCGAGATGCCGAGAAATCCCGCGGGCGGGCCGTGGGTGAGGACGTCGTGGATCGCGGCCCCCACCACCTCGGCATTCACCGCCTCGGCGATCGCCGCGTCACGCKGGCGGGGGCGTGCTCGGCGGCTGCTGGCCGAGGACCAGTCCGGCGCCGATCCGCCGCAGCACGGCGACGTTGACKGGGGTGAAACTGTGGGCCTCCACCGCGAGCAGGGCGCCGCTGGGCGTGAGCCAGGTGAGCAGACCGCCGTAGCGGTAGCTCGTGTCCCGGAGGTGAAGATTGGTCACGGCGCTGAGGTCGTTCTGGGCGAAGGCGGCGGGCTGGTCACCCACCGTCGTCTCCGACACCTCGGTGTCGCCCACGACCTCCGGCAGCTGTTTCAGTTGACTGCGCAGCTGTCGGGCCGTCGCGACCGACGGGTCCGACGGCTGCCAGATCACGGTCACCCAGACGGCGGACGGCTCGTCCGCCACGGGCGCGACCGCCGTGGACGGCGCGACGAACTCGCTGGTGAACGCGGCGATGTTCTGGTCGTAGGAATCTTGGCTGAAAAGGTGAGCGGCGATGCTGATGGGCGGGGCTCCCGGTAGCGCCCCCACGGCCCCGTGAAGAACCGACTGGGACTCTATGTCCAGCTGGTGAGCCATCGGGACGGGCAGCCAGGTGATGGTCATCCCGCCGTAGGTGTACGGGGCGGCCGGCGACGAGGCCGCGGGAGGCATGTGGTCGTTCCCACCACCGCGGTGGCTCACGGGGACGCCGATGCCCACCACGATCGCCAGGACGAGCGCGGCGACCCCGGCGACGCGAGCGCGTGACCGGCGACGGCGAGCCCGGGCGCGCACCAGGTCGAGGAAGACGCTGTCGACGCCCCGGCGGGGCATCTCGGCCCGCAGCGCGCGCAGCTGCGCCGCCAGGTCCTGGGTCGGGCCGTCCACGACGTCACCCTCCACGACGTACCGCGGCTGCCGCGTGCCGGCCGCGGCCTGGTCCCGCGGGGTGAAGTTGCCTCGGCGGCTCGCTCCGGGCGGGTCGGTACGCCCGTTTCCTGCTGTGCTCACAGCTTCTTCCCCCTCACCGGGTGGGTCGCGGCGGAGGCGAGGCGAACGCCCTCGATGACGACGGAGCGCGGCCCCCCTGCCCCATCTCGTTGGTCAGGATGTCGGGGTCTCCCGCGCCACGGCGGCGTGTCCTGGGGGCGCGGACGGCGCCGAGCGCGGCCAGGTGCTCGCTGCCGCGCAGCCGGGCGAGGCCCCGCGAGGCCTGGCTGCGCACGGAGCCGACGGAGCAGCCGAGTGCGGCGGCGACCTCGGATTCGGGCAGGTCGTCGAAGTAACGCAGGACCACCACGGCCCGCTGCCGGGGCGGAAGCGATCGCAGGGCACGGACCAGGCCCTCGCGCTGGGACAGCCGGTCGGCATGGTCGACGCCCACCTCGACGACGTCGACGGTCCACTCGCCGTCGACGATCAACGGCACCTCGGCGACCCGGGCCCGCAGCCGCCGCCACCGGCTCGTCGCGCCGTTGACCAGCGCCCGGCGGACGTACGCCTCCGGCTGGCCGTCCGCGATCCGCGACCAGTGCCGGTAGGTGCGTTCGAACGCTCCCTGGAGCAGGTCCTCGCCGGCCGCCCAGTCCCCGCCGACGAGCAGGACCGCGCTCAGCAGCAGCCGGTCGGCGGCCCCGGCCACGAATCCTTCAAAGGCCAGCTCCTCATCGGCACGCACCCTCGCCTCCTCCGTGTCGGGCTCGTCCAAGTCGAAACGCGCCCGACCCGGACCACGATGAGTGCCCGGCCGCGGCCGGCGGCGGAGAGGCGGCCGCGGAGCCGTCGAGGTCTGGGTTCAGCTGGGCGGTCAGGCCCCGTTGACGGTGAAGAAGGGCAGGTCGAGCGGGGTGACGAGGCCGGGTGGAGCGGCGCAGACGGTGGGGATGGCGTTGAGGATGCGCATCGCGGAGCCGATGAGGCCAGCCTCGGCGTGGTCGCCGCCGCCGTCGAGGCGGGGCTCGAGCTCGAGCGTGAACGACGGGTGGCCGGTGACCTCGACGCGGTAGCCGGAGCGGCCGCCGGCCAGGATCGGCCAGTCCGGGCCGATGTCGTCGCGCAGCCGGTTGACGTGGGCGGCGACGATCGCGGGCCGGCCGCCGACGACGCCCGTCACGTCGAAGCGGACGGCCGCGGTGCTGCCCTGCTCGATGCGGCCCATCGCCGTATGGAACGTCTCCGGGGCGGGAAGCCGCTCGTGCTCCTCGCGGATCTCGTCGAGCGTCCAGCCCAGCGCGTCGGCCAGGAGCCGGACGATACCGCCCCAGCCGAAGGTCACCGCTCCGGGCTCGAACAGCGCGGCCGGGTGGTCGAGCGGCAGGCCGAAACCGAAGACCTCGCCGGTGAAGGCCGGGTCGGCGTACTCGCCGTAGTTCATCAGCTCACTGACCCGTATCGAGTCGACGCGTTCGCACATCTGTGCCACCAGCAGCGGGACCACGTCTCCGGACCAGCCCGGGTCGATGCCGGAGGTGAGCAGCGTGGTCCCGCCCTTCTCACACGCTTCCGTGAGCCGTCCGCGGGTCGCGTCGTCGAGGAACGCCGGATTGACCAGGAAGACGAGCGCGGTGTTCACGACGTTCTTGCCGGCGGCGAGGATCATGCACAGTTCGTCGAGGGTGTCGTCGATCCGGGACTCGCCCTGGACCGTGTAGGACACGCAGTCGGCATCGAGGGCCAGCAGCGCGTCGATGTCGTCGGTGGCGACCACGCCGGTGGGCTCGCTCAACCCGCACAGTTCGGCCGCGTCCCGTCCGATCTTGGCCGGCGAGTGGGCGTGCACGCCGACCAGCTCGAGATCCGGCCGCCGGATGATCCCCCGTAAGGCGTGCCGGCCAACGTTCCCGGTCCCCCACTGGATCACGCGTAGCGAGCTCATCAACTACCTCCGGTCACGACCTCAGCCACCGAAACGTCGGCGAACGGTAGCCATGATCGGTGCTGCGCGGGATACCCGCCAAGGGTCTCTCTCACCCGAGCCGAGCGGCGCGGCACGAGAGTGAGCGGATAACCACGGAGGGTGGGAATGTTGGTTGGCCGCCACGGAGGGTAGGGCAAGGTCGTCAGATCTTGAAGGGCCAGCGGCGGGGTCACCCGCCTCAACCCCGCGCCGGCCCCACCGCTGGGGGCACGCCAGGAAGGGAGACCGATGAGTACCACGATCAAGGACCGGCTCGCGCACGTCACCGACGCCGTCCCGGTGAGCGCGATTCCCGACGCGGCCCGCTCCGCCGCCGACCACGTGGACCGGGCCGGGCACGCCGTCGCCGACGCCACCGTCAGGGCCAGCCACGGCGTCGCTGACGCGACGGTCAAGGCCAGCCACAGCGTCGCTGACGCCACGGTCAAGGCCGGTCAGGGGGCGGCCCGGGCGGGGCAGACCGCCGCGACCGCCACCCGGGACGCCGGCAGCGCGCTGGCCGGCAAGGTGGCGGACACGTCGAGCGCCGGCGCCGACGCGGTCAGCCGGAAGGCCGGCAAGGCGGCGAAGGTTCCGGCCCGGACGGCGGCCAAGGCGACGGCCGTCTCGGGTCGCGCCGGCCGGCGGCTCGAGAAGGCGCGCGGCGCGGCGGAGCTCTCGGCCGAGCACGCCCGCGCGGCCACCGAGCTGCGGATCGAGAAGGCCCGGTCCGGCCGGGCCATCCGGTCCGAGCGCAAGGCCAGGGTGCGGGCCGACAAGGCCCAGCTGGTGCTGGAGAACAAGCTCGCGAAGGCCGAGCGGAAGCTGAGCCGGGTGCACCGGCGACGCCGCCGCGGCCTGGGCATGATGCTGCTGGTGGGCGGCGGAGCGGCGGCCACCGTCGCGGCCCGCAGGTACCTTGCCGGCTCCGGCCAGCAGGACGAGCCGAGCGCGCCGGCGAGCACCGTTCACGACGAGAGCCTGACCTCCTCGACGCCGCCGGTGACCGCGAGCACCGGGACACCGGCCGGTGCCGAGACCGGGGCAGGGGCCGGGACGCCCGATCGTCTGTCGGCCACGCCGTCGACCTCGATTCCGTCCACGTTCGACCCCAGCTTCCCGGCGTCGATCAACGAGGAGATCGCCTCGGACGCCACCGCCGGCGGGCTGGAGGAAATGCCCGGCGTCGACTCCTCGCCGCGCCGCTTCTGACCAGGACGCGATGCCCCTGAAGAGGTGAGACCCGCCGCCCACGGCGGCTCCGCACGCCCGACCGGCCGGGTGCGTCCGCACCCGGCCGGTCGTCTCATGTCCGGTCCCGCGTCCGGTCCGCGTCCGGTTCCGCCCAGGTCGTCCGGGTTCGGCCTCCCCCGACGGTCTCGCCAGACCGCGCCGCGGTCTCGGCCAGACCCCGCCCCCGGCCGCCGCTCCGGTTACTCGGCATCCGGGGCGGTGGTCCCGCCCGTGCCTGCGGATCCGAGGATCGGATTGGTTTCCATACCGCTTTCAAGCACCCTGAGGCCTTCGGAGATCGCGCTCGCCAGATCGCCACCGTTGAGGAACCAGTTCGTCTGGGCCGCCTGGATGACTCCACCCACGGCCCCGGCGAGCATCGTGGGCAACAGGGCGTCGGCGGGCAATCCCAAGCGAGAACGGAGGAAGTCGGCGGTCACCCTGTGCGTGTTGAGCTGAATGCCGCCAAGCACGCCGCGCAGTAGCGTGGGAGTAACCGCGATGACCGCTATCCAACGCCGAAGCCGTTCCGCATCCTCCGCGGCGAACTCCTCCTTGAGCGCGAGACGCAGGGAACGCATCGGCGGTTCGGTGGTGGAACAGGCCGCGAGTCTTGCTCGGAGGGCTTTGCTCCGCCGCTCGATCCTCACCTGCAGGACGTCTTCCTTCGAGGGGAAGTAGCGGTAGAAGGTCCGGACGGAGATCTGCGCCTCCGCGGCGATCTCCTCGACCGTGGTCTCGATGAACCCACGCTGCTCGAAGAGCCTGAGCGCGACGCCCTCCAGCTCGGAGATCATCATCTCGGAGCGCTGCTCACTCAGTCGCAGCGCAAGCGATTTGGACGCCACCGCCGGCCTCCCGCCTGGTGCGAGGCGCTGAACCCGGACGCGCCGGGCGCGTCCGGGTTCAGCGCGTGAGAATTCCTACTTTCCGATCTGCGAGCGTATCGCGGCGTTCTCGAGCTCCGCCGCGTCAGCGGGGCGCAGGAAACCGTGGATGACGCCGTCCGCCACCGACCGGCTCCATTGCGCGACGAACTGGCCGTGGTTCTTGTAAAGACCGGCGAGTTTGTCCGCGCTGAACGGCACGGTGGTGCCGAAGAGGCCGCACAGGACGGGCGTGTTCCCCACGCCACCGAGGGCCGCGATGGGGGCGTCGACCTGGGGGGACCGCACGCCGCCGAGGGTGTTGCCGTTCGCGTCCTTGGCGAACACCACCGGTGACGCGCTTGTGGTCTGTAGCAGCTGCCCGCGAGGGGGGTTCACGCGGTTCACGACCCACTGGTTCAACCAGTACACCGCCGCGTCGAGCACCCAGTGCGCGCCACCGGTGTTGACCGGGAGCGTGCACGTGCCAGCCGAGGTGACGGTCGGCGGGTTCTGCATGGCGGCCAGGCTCGCGATCGCGCCCTGCYCGTCGCCGGTGTCCGTCGGCCCGATCTGCAACCCGTAGTCGTCGAAGTGGGCCGTCCCCGCCACCTCCCACGCGCGGAATCGTCCTGTGTCCGGCTGGCGGGCGGTGAGGTTGCTGAAGACGACGTCCGTCTCGGTCTGGAAGACGAAGACGGGGACGTTGAGATCGTCACGGATCAGGACCGGGGAGGGCGATGGCACGACGGGGGTCAGCGCGGGCGGTGCCACCTGCGAGAGGGCCGCGCCGCTGGCAGCGCGACTGTGTACGAGGAACCCGTCATAGACGCGCGCGAGCGGGTGTACCCCGTCGATGTACGTGACAAGGCGAGCCGCCGACTGCGACTCTCCGGCCGCGATCAGCTTGCGCGGCTTCAGGCCGCCCAGCAGCTGCGCGGAGTTGCCGCGCAGGGCCTGTCCGGCCTGCGAGTAGATGTCGTACGAGTAGCTGTCACCGGGGTGGGACAGCGGCGCGTACCGCACCGGGTTTCCCGGGAGCGTCCCCGGGTTGTTGCCCTTCGCCGTCTGGACGCCGGTCCACTGCGCCGAGACCCCGACCCAGGCAAAGCCTTCCCGTACGAGCTCGTTGTGGGTCAACGTCCAGTCCGGCCCGGCGTCGGCCCCGCCGCTCACGTTGAGCCATTCGACGATGACCGTTCCGTTGAACTTCTTCGGGTCGACGGGGCGCCGGACCACCGCACGGGTCGTGTAGGGCGCGGTTCCGTTCGGTGTCACGGCCCACTTGCCGTCACTCGTCAACGGGGTGGCGGAGGTGTAGCCGCTCGCGGTGCCCGACAGGAAGAACTCCGACTCCCGGTAGCCGACCTGGGCCAGGTCGAAGCTGGTGGAGAACATGAACTCCGCCGGAGTGCCCCCCGCCACCGGCCCGGTCACGGTCGGGGCCGGGGTCGGGGCTGGCTCGGCGGCCGCCGCCGTTCCCGCGCCCAGGAGCACGGCCGGTAACGCGGCGAGCGTCACCGCTAACGACGTTAATAACCCAGAAAAGACGGCATGGCGACGTTTCCTCATCCGATTTCTCCCACCAGTCATCGCCCATCACTGCATTTCCGAGAGAAGCGACGACCAGTGCGGAATGGCCAGCGCTGCCGTTGCCACTCGCGGACGAAACGTGGATGAAACGGAACCGTAAGGTGTCGCCCATCCAATGTCAATGACTGACAGCGATGGCACATCGTGCCATGGCCGGCAGGACACGCCCTCGACGCGTCCTGGACGCGCCTGGGACCCACCCAGGACACGGAACGCGATCAAACGCGATCAGAGGAGTCCGACCCACGGCGCCACCGGGTAGGCCGATCCGGCTTTCGCCGGATCGGCCCGCCGTTGTGCCTGCTCAGGAGTGGTCGGCGGCAGGGGCCGGAGTAAGCAGCTCGTCGAGCTCGGCGAGGGCTTCGCGCAGTCGGTCGGCGAAGGCGTGCATTCCGGCGGCCACCGGGCGGGGGGTGCTCAGGTAGATGTTCAGCCGGTCCGGCAGCAGCACGTAGGCGATGCCGATGCACTTCCCGCTGGTCGACCCGAAGCCGAAGTACTCGATGTTCACCGACGGGGCGGAGCTGGTGCTCAGGTAGTCGTCCCGCATCACCAGCCAGCCCGGCGACTCGTAGAGCGGCGGCGCCGTGGGCGCACCGAGCTCGGCGCCGCGGCGACGCTGGATGAAGGCCAGCTCCCAGAGGTGCTGTTCGGGAGCGTCGCCGCGCTGGCACTCGCCGGCCCGGCGCACATGGGCGTCGGCCGCCGCGCGCAGCGCCGCCCGGCGAGTGGCCGGATCCGCCGCCGGATCGTTCATCGTCGCGACGAAGGTCAACACCTCCGGCGTGACGACTCGCATCGCCTCGGTGCGTCCGTACCGCCACTGCCGGGTGGCGATCGACTCGTACGTCGCGCCGATCTGGCCCTTCGCCCGGTGGTGCRCGAGCTGGTAGGCCAGCTGCACCAGCGCGTCCGGCGAGATCCGCAGCGCCTTGGACCGGTCGGCGCCGTGCTCCGGGAACGACAGCGCCAGCGCCACGGTGTCCGCACCGAACTGGGCGAACGACTCCGACGCCGCCTGGATGTCCGCCCGCAGCGCCGCGTCGAGGACGAAGGAGACGGGCCGGACCGACGGGTGGCCGTGTTCCCGCGCACCCGAGCGGGCCGAGAGCTCGGCGGGCGGCGCCGAGAGCAGCGCGTCGACGAAGCTCAGGATGGTGGTGCCGTCCAGCCCGCAGTGCTCGACGTTGATCCCGGCACGCCCGTTCGGGAAGACGACGAACGAGACCGCCTTGTCGTACCACCGGTTCGCGGCGCTGCCGTGCAGCAGCTGGTCACAGGTGGCCAGGGTGTCCGGCGGGACGACGTGATCCAGGCAGACGCAGAACAGCGCCCGCTCGACCTCCTCCAGGGCGGCCACGTTCGCCGGATCGTGGGCGAGCAGTGCCGCCCGGCTCTGCGCCCACGCCGCGCGGGCCTTGGTGGTGAGGTGCCCGACCGCGGTGTCGTCCGGCGCCGGCGCGGGACCCGCGGCGGCCACCACGGCCGTGAGCCCGGCGGCGAGCTCCGGGAGGGTGTGCGGGGTGCCGTCCGGGCCGAGCACGTCCAGCCGGAACAGCTGGCCGTGCCGGAACACCACGACGTGGCGGGCGTCCGACGGACCCGGCCACGCGGCGCTGTAGGGCACCCGGACGGTGTCCTGGTCGCGGCCGGGGATGCGGGTGGTGGAGAACAGGAACCGGTTCTGCACCATCGACTGCGGCTGGCCCCGCCGCAGCAGCGGTGGGATGCGCTCCGCGTCCAGCCGGATCTTGTAGTCGAGCGCGGCGGCGATCAGGCCCGCGGCCCGCTCGACCTGCGGGTCGCCGGCCGGGAGGTCGCCGACTGGAGAGTCGCCGGCCGGCGTCGCGGCGTCCCGGAACAGGAAGAAGAAGTTGGCGTTCAGCGCGATCCGGTCCCGCCGGCCCAGATAGCGGGCGGGCCAGAACTCGTCGAGCCAGCTGTGCACGCCGTCGCTCGCGTCGAACCGGGCGAGCTCGGCGTGCAGCGGCCGCCCCGGTCCGTCCGGCGCGAGGAAGTCGCCCACGGCCGCCTCGGTCGCGGCCAGCTGCTCCGCGGTGAGCAGCGGGGCACACCATTCCAGGAACCGTGCGCAGCTGTCCGCCAGGTCCGGTAGCGGGACTCGAGGCAGGCTGTCCTCGCTGTCGAAGGTGCCCACGGCGGGCTCCGTGCCCGCCCCGGGCCCCGTCTCGGCCGTGGGTGTGGCGGCGGTCGTGGCGGCGGTCTCGCGGCCGGTCTGGACGGTCATCCTGGTCGTCTTCCTCGTCGTGGTCGTGGATGGTGAGCCGATCATGACGCCAGTCGCGTCATCCCGGCGGTTGCCAGGCCGCCGCCCGTTCCGTGCTCACCACGATCGGATACCCGGCGAGAACTCGGGCGGACGGGAGATGAACAGCTGGGCGTACAGCGATCCCTCGGCCTCCAGCCCGCGCGGATCCACCCCGACCCCGCCGAGCGTCGTCAGCACCTGGTCCCGTTCCTGTGGCGAGGCGAACCGGCGCTGTTCGAACAGCCGGTCCACCGCCTCCGTCCGGTATCCGAACCCGGCGAGGGTCTCGGCAATCGGGTCGAAGGGAAACATGCGCAGCGTGAAGTGCGCCATCCAGGGCAGAGCCGGCCCGCCGCGTCCCGCCGTCTCGTCGGGCCCGGGAGCCGGGTCCGGGCTGGCGGCCGCCGTCACGATCTGGGTGAGGGTCCGATCGGTGACGTAGCCGAGGCAGCCGGTGGAGATGACCAGATCCACCCCGGCGAGGCGGGCCCGTTCCGATTCCGTGAGTTCGCGGGACTCCAGGTCCGCGTGCAGCGCGTCATCGAGGAACCCGGCGTCGAGGGCGTAGGCCACCGCGGGACCGGAGACGTCGAGGCCAATCACCTCGATATCGGTGGCGCCCCCGCGGGCCGTTGCCAGCGCCCGGTCGCCGGCCACCAGCGCCGCCCGGCTTCGCGGGTGGGCGTAACGCTCGTACAGATCGTCCATCGCGACGTCGAGCTTCAGCAGCGCCGCGTTGATCCCGTAGGAGCATCCGACGTCAAGCACTCTCAGCCGCCGGTCCGGGCGGCTTTCCTGGCACTCGTCGATGACTTTGGCGAAGTACGGCTTGGCCAGCTGAGGTAACCGGTAGTCGAGTGCGCGCAGCGTGCGGAAGT
The DNA here is from genome assembly GCF_001854645.1 of Pseudofrankia sp. EUN1h. Classification (NCBI taxonomy): domain Bacteria; kingdom Bacillati; phylum Actinomycetota; class Actinomycetes; order Frankiales; family Frankiaceae; genus Pseudofrankia; species Pseudofrankia sp. EUN1h. The sequence goes on from NZ_MBLN01000064.1 coordinate 117,390, forward strand.
AGGCACGCGGGTCGGGCTGGTTGTAGACGTGCTCGAGTGAAACCTTTCCGGTCGCGTCGAAGTCCATGGTCGGTGCTCCTCTCGATACGCCCAGCGGCTGGGCGATCAGGGCGGGCATCGGTCCGGAATGCTCGGTCAGGAATGGGTTGGCGGGAATGAGCGGGCCGGAACGGGCGGGCTGCAATGGGCGGTGGAGTGCCCGTCGAAGGACGGAGGGCGGCGAACGGCGGCATCGACGCGGGGGCGCCCGCGCCGGCGGACCCCGGTGGTGCGACGCGGGCGGCGGTCAGTCGAGCAGCGCGTCCACCCGGACGGGCCGGTCGGCCGCCTTCTGGTGTTCCGGCAGCACCCGGCCGAACAGCTGCCTGGTCCGGGACAGGCTGCCGACCACGCCCGGCCGCGCGCTGTAGGCGAAGATCGCGCTGTGCCGTTGGGCCAGGCCGGTCACCCGGCTCACCCGATGCAGCGAGTAGCGACCGAGGAAGAGCTGGAGATCTCCGGGCCGCAGGCGCAACCGCCGGATGAACCTGTCGCCTCGGCCGGCCAGCACGGCCGCCACGTCCTCGACGTTCTCCTCGGCCGCGGACCGGATCCCCGGGCAGTACTCGAACTCGCCACCCTCGGATTCCTGGGTCAGCAGACTCACCGCGAACTCGTTGGTGTCGAAATGCCAGGGATGCTCCCGCCCGGGAGCGACGATGTTGACGCACAGGCCCGCCAGCGGGTCCGCCAGTTCGTACACGGCGGGCAGCTCGAAACAGGCCGCGACGAATGCCTGGAAAGCGACGCTGGTGTAGAGCCGCTGGACGGCGTGGTCGGGTGGGATGCGGTCCCGGGCCACGAACGCGTTGCCCCGCGGCATGCTGACCCGCCCGGGATGGTCTGGCGGCAGCGGCGTCTCCGGCGCGATGTTGTACGCGTTCACCGTCTCGTCGCCGTAGTAGGCGAGCGGCGCCAGCGCCGCGCACTGGGTGCGCAGCCGTTCCAGCGCCTCCGGCCTGACGAATCCCGGAAGCACACAGCATCCGGACTCGGCCAGCTCCCGCCGGACACCCAGGACGAGCCCATTCCAGGCCGCGCTCCCCGGTGGCGCGAACAGCGGGTAGGACCCGGTGTTCACGACGGCCTCGACCGCCGTCGCCGTCGCGCGGTCGTCAATGACGGTCTCGGGCCGGGTCAAGGGAATCCCTCCATCTACCGTCCACACCACGCGCCGTCCGGGAAACCCGGCGCCTCGAAGGAACCCAGCACAGTTTTCCGGCCGGTATCCGCCGAACGTCCGGCAATGTGACAGGTAACACGACCGTCATCTCTCGGCCTCATGCCGGACCCGATCCCGCCCGCGGCGGCAAATGCGCAGGTAGAACGGGTCGCCAAGCGCGGATTCGTCGCGCGAGCGCGAGAGATGGTCCGCCCCAGCGGCCGAAGCATGATCGAAAGACGGCCCGGAGTCCTGGTCGGCGGCGATGACGAGCCGAACCCGGTCGCCGACCGTCCACGCGCCCACGACCATCCATGATCACCACAAGCGTATCGCCACGGTCGCGATGTGGCCGAATCCACGACCACGGCAACACGGAGGCAGCGATCTATCAGTCGCGCGCTTGCGGCAGGTTGGTACCAGCAGCTGCATGAAAATGGTAGCGATGACTGTGGCAGACTGGTACTCACACCCGTGTGGTGCCGGTAGCGTGGTCTCCGGCCGGTGGATCCGAGGTGGTTGTGGCCAGTTCATACCTCCCCCGGCTGGTGGACGCCCGGATCGGCGAGATGCTCTCGGAGCTGCCGGCGGTGCTGATCGTCGGGCCACGGGCGACAGGCAAGACCACCACGGCGGCACGGCATGCGCGGACCATGATCCGCCTGGACGAACCCGCCGAGGCGGTCGCCTTCCAGGCTGATCCCGACGCGGCGCTGCGCCAGTTTCCCGAACCTGTGCTGCTCGACGAGTGGCAGGCCGTTCCGGGTGTGCTGGGCGCAATCAAACGGACGGTGGATGTCAGCCCCAGGCCAGGACGATTCCTGGTCGCAGGTTCCGTGCGTGCCGACCTGCAGGCCGAGAACTGGCCCGGCACCGGCCGCCTAGTCCGGGTCGCGATGACCGGCCTGTCCATGCGCGAGATCGACGGACGGATCGACGGGCCCACATTCATCGACCGGATCGCCGACACCGGCCCGGACACGCTGCCCACCCCGGCCGACCCGCCCGACCTGCCCGGCTATCTCGAGCTGGCGCTGCGAAGCGGCTTCCCTGAACCCGCCCTGCGCCTCTCACCCGCCCGCCGCGAGGAATGGCTGGAAAGCTACCTCGACCAGCTCCTCACCCGTGACGTCGAACTCCTCGGTGAGTCCCGCGATCCTGACCGCCTACGCCGCTTCTTCGAGGTCCTGGCATTGAACTCCGCCGGCATCGTCGCCAGCAAGACCATGTTCGAAGCAGCCAGGATCAACTCCAAGACCGCCGATGCCTATGAAGGCCTGTTCAAGAACCTGCTCGTCGTCGACAGCCTGCCCTCCTGGTGGACCAACCGCCTCAAGCGACTGGTCCAGGTCCCCAAGCGTTATCTCACCGACCCCGGACTCATCGGCGCCGCGCTGCGCGTCGATGTCCGTGCCGTCCTGCGCGACGGCGACCTTCTCGGCCGCATCCTCGACACCTTCGTTGTTGCCCAGCTGCGCACCGAGATCCCGGTCAGCGCCAGTCGCCCCCGCCTCTACCACCTGCGCCAGGAAGGTGGCCGCCACGAGATCGACATCCTCATCGAGCTCGGTGGCGGACGCGTCATCGGCCTTGAAGTCAAAGCCGACGCCGCACCCAACCGCGACGCCGGCCGCCATCTTGCCTGGCTCCGTGACGAACTCGACGACCGCTTCGTCGCCGGCCTCGTCCTTCACACCGGCAAACGCACCTACCCGCTCGGCGCCAACATCACCGCCGCTCCCATCGCCACACTGTGGAGCTGACCTCGAGCCGGTTCAAGATCACAGAATCCACGCCGAAAACGGATGTGAGTTTCTTACCCGGGATCAGGCCGGTCCGGCTCCACGGGCCAAGCCAAGCCGATCCGACCCGGCGCACCTGGCCGGCTCAGAGCAGGCGGAGGGACGCGGCGGGAAGCGCCTGGTCAGACTCGGGCAGAAACCGCCGGGTATCCGGTGACACCGGCGCGGCGAGATAGCCGGTGAAACCGTCGATCGTCATGCTGACGAACGGGCCGAACGGAACAACCCGCTCACCGGCCGCGATCGCCTGCTCGCGCCGCGCGGCGGAATGCACGCTGAGCTCCTGGACCTCGCGGATGCGCGTCGTGCGGACAGGTTCCTCGACATGTGCCAGCAGCCGGCGCATGTCGTGGAGGAACTCGTTCTGGGACCGCTGGATCTCCTCCGGCTGGCCGAGGGCGCCTCGTGACTCCTTGCTGCGCTGGAGCTGCTCGACGAAGGACACGTAGAAGTTGTCGGGTGACTCCGCCAGCTCCAGCACTGGCAGCAGGTGGGCCTCGAACCGTGCCCGCAGGTCGTCCGGGTCGATGCGGGCCAACAGAAGGGCGCGCCGCTGCACCAGCTGGGGCATCCGGTGAGCGAAGATCGCCTCGATCAGACGCCGTTTCGAGCCGAAGTAGTAGTGGACGGCCGAGTTGTTTCCCGATCCGGCCCGTGTGGTGATCTGCCGCAGGGACACCCCATCGATGCCGTGCTCGGCGAACAGTCGTTCGGCGGTCAGCAGCAGTTGCAGTGCCATCGCACCCGTCGGCGCGCCCTGCGGCTGGGTCACCGCCGGCCCGCTCGCCGGCGTAGGTACCGGTTCACGCTGTCTGCTCCGCGATCAGTGCCTGTAGGTAGGCCTCCGGGTCGGTAGCTCGGGCGACAAGCTCCTGCTGGAGTTCGGGCACCGTCAGGACGAGGAACCGTCCGTGCGTCACGGCGTCGGCCGCCAGCTCGCCAACGGTCTGCGCGGGCACCACGGGATGGTCGGGGGCGCGTGGCGAGGAGGTCACCTGGCCGTAGGCCGTCACCTGCTCCAGGATGTTGGTGATCACCCCGGACGGGCACACGCACGTGACCCCGATGCCGCGTGGGCCCAGGTACAGCGCGAGCGCCTCGGACAGCCCGACGATCGCGTGCTTGCTCGCGACATACGGGAGGCGGTCGAACCCGTACGCGAGCAGACCCGACGCGGACGACGTGTTGACCACATGCCCCCGGCCCTGCCCGATCAGCAGCGGCAGGAACACCCGGTTGCTGCGCGCGATGCTCATCAGGTTGATCTCGAGTACCCGCTGCCAGGCCTCGTCCGGCAGCGACTCGGGCGCGCCCATGGCGAGCACGCCGACGTTGTTCATCACCAGGTCGACCTGGCCGAACCGCTCGAGGCAGGCGTCGCGCAGCGCCGCCAGGTCCGCCTCCCGCGTCACGTCGACCCGTACCGCGAACGCTTCGCCGCCGCCGGCGGTGATCTCGGCCGCGACGGCGCGTGCCCGGTCCAGGTCGAGGTCGCTCACCATGACCCGGGCACCGCGACGGGCGAACGCGAGCGCGGTGGCTTGGCCAATACCGCTGCCCGCGCCGGTGATGACGGCCGCGGATCCCATCAGGCGTAGGGGGCGCGTCATGCGATCGCCGCGGCCTTCGCACGGCCGAGGTTCGCCGACCTGCCTTGGGCTCCGGCCTCGTGGGTGGCGGGGAACGCGCGCCCGTGCTTACAGCCGGCGCTCTCCCGCCGCCCCTCGCCGCCGAGGTGCGGATGCACGGTCGGAACCATGCGATCGATGCCCACGGAAGCCCTCCCCCGAGTTAAAGCGACTGTCTTGAGGAGCAAGGTACTTGACTTGAGGAGCAGGCGCCCACCTTAGTGACCGCATGGCACCCACGACGTCCAGCGGCCCCGGTCCCGGACCCCGCCGCGTCAACAGCGGCGCGGGCGGCGGATGGCGATGACGGCCGCCGAGAGCGAGGCGTTTCCGCGGAGCAGCCTCAGGTGAGGTCGGGAGCGGCCGGGTCGGGGCCGCCCATGTCGAGCCGGAGCGGCGGGTAGCTGTCGGTCATCAACATCGCGTAGCCCTGGACACGCAGAGCCCACCGCCGCAGGCCCAGAACCAGGTCGTAGACGGACTGCGGGTAGCGGCCGGTGAACAGCACGATGACCCCGGCGAACAACGTCAGCAGGCCGGCCAGGGCGTTGCCGAGACGGCCGACGATCAGGTAGTGCKGGATGGCCAGCAGCCAGGACTTCACGAGGACCAGGCCGCGAGACAGCCGGTCCGGGTAGGCGACCGACAGCTGCGCCGGGTAGTCGGGGACCTCGCCGAGCGAGAACGGCGGGTAGCGATCGGTGGCAAGCGCGCCGTAGCTGTAGTAGTTCACCCGCCAGGACCAGCGAAGAACTCCGACATTGAACGAGAAGATAGAGCGCGGGTAGCGGCCGGTGAACAGGATGGCGAAGAACGCGCCAATGCTGAGCACCAGCACCGCTATCCAGAGGAAGAACAGGACGATGGCATGCGGGATGACCAGCAGCCACTTGACGAGCCAGAGCCACCGCGACAGCCCCGGGTCGGGCCCGGGCGCCGCGTCGATGCGGACCGGATAGGCCGGCTGGTCGGTCGGGCGAGGCTGGTCGGTGATGGCGGACATTGATTCACTACTTTCTTCGCTGGCGCCGGGAAGGGATCCCGGTCATGCCGGAAAGGGACGAACCCCGTTACCTCCTGATCCAACCAATGATTCGGCCCCGCCAACAGCCGGCCAGCCCCCGGCCCAGCCGTCCGGTCAACCCGCCGGCCAACGGGCGGCGGTCCCCCGGTCACCCGTCGAGCAGCCCCCGACCGGCTCGCTCGCGGTCATTTCACGCCGTCTCCGGATCGGCGGCTACCGGACGACGACCCGGACGCGGACGAGGTTCTGGACGAGGCCGTAGGGGCCGGTGGCGCCCCGCTGCCGGGAGGTGACCCGCACGACCGGGAAGTACGTGCCGGCCTTGGCGAAGGTGTGCGTGGTGGTCAGCCGCGCCTTCTGGGCGGGTTTGTCGATCTCGGACCGCTCCGGGTAGCCGCCCTTGCCGTCGAAGTCCCAGTCGGCTTGGTCCAGAAGTCTTCGACGTAGGTCGGGTCGAGGATCCGGACACCGCCGGCGACCGCGAAGAACGCTCCCCCGCTCATGTTCCGGTAGTCCCACCAGCCGCCGGGCGGGAGGCCGAGCCGGGTCGCCTCGCGCAGGACCGACTGCTGCTCATCGGTGAGCCCCGCATACGGATCGCCGCTGCCGCCTGGCTCCAGGGCGTCGACGATGCGCGGAAAGACGTCGCGCAGCACGCGCAGCGCCAGGAGCTCGACGGTCATGCTGCTGGGGATGGCGTTGGGGCTGCCGGGGACCATCGGCACACCGCCGTCCCAGACGCCTTCGGTGTTCTCGAGCGCGCCGATCGTCTGGTAGGCGCCCCCGCTCGCCCCGTAGATGTAGCCGCGCGGGCGGGCGTTGTCGCCGTAGACCTGCCTCGCGACCGTGCGGGAGAACTTCGCGGCCGCCGCGTTGACCCGGTAGCCGGCGATGTCGCCGGCGCCGGGCAGACCGCCGGCGTTGTTGGTCGACACGGCGTACGCGCCGTTGGTGATGGCGAACGCGACGGCGTTCGCCGCGGCCTCCTCCGTGGCCAGGGTGGGATAGGTGGACTCGAAGAATCGCCCCTGGTACCGCAGGGGAAAGTAGAGGGCGGACTTCGCCTTCGTACCGGTGAAGCCGCCGTGGATGTAGCGGACGTCGACCGTGACGTCCGCCGCCGTGTCGGTGACCTTCCGTTTTTCGTCCAGATCGACGTACGGACGGTTCAGAACCGGGTCGACGCATCGCTCGGAGGGCCAGGAGCCCGGCGGCGTCCTTGAACATGCCGCTGACCGGAACATGCCACTGACCGCGCACTGGACCATCAGGTTGCGCCAGTTCGGCTCGCGGCCCGGCGCGAAGGTCCAGGCCGGGACGGGCTGCCGGGCCAGGGCGGTGCGGCCGGTCGCCGCGGCCACGTAGCAGGTCGGCAACCTCGGCGCGTCCGCGGTGTTGCCGTAGGTGAGGAAGTCGGTGGTCATGAGGACGATCGGGGCGCCGAGAGCCACGGCGTAGCCGACCTCGAGGCAGGCTCCGTCGTCCAGGCTGGGTCCCTGCAGCAGCGCGAGCAGGCCGGTCAGGTCGTCCAGCCGCTCGCGTCCGGCTCGAACAGGCGGTGGGCCAGGTAGAACATCGCCTCAGCCTCCCTGGCGGGTCAACCACGACTTCCCCGATGCGTCAACCCCGACCCCACCCTTGGGGAGTACGAAACATAAGCGTTACAGGATCAGGGACTCAGAAACTACGGACGGTTGACCAGCGAAACCTTCTACTTCTAGCCTTCGACGATTACGCCCGGATCAGGCGCTTTTGGGTGATCGGTTCCCGCAAGGCGCCGATGCCGGCAGCACCGCGGGCGGAGCGTCCGAGGCAGACGAAGGGGAGACAGGTTCCTTGCGGGTAGACAGGCGTGTGCGGAGATTCGGCCACTTTCGGAGGATGACGGGACTCGTCGCCGCAGCCAGCGCGGCGGTGCTCGTCCTCGGGGCCTGTGGTGACGACGGGGGGGACAGCACGACGCCCGCGGGCTCCAGCGGCAGCGCCACTGCCGGGTCCACCAAGGTCGGCCTCGCGTACGACATCGGTGGCCGGGGCGACAAGTCCTTCAACGACTCGGCGGCGGCAGGCCTCGACAAGGCGGTCAAGGATCTCGGTCTCGGGAAGACCGAGCTGGAGGCCACCGAGAACGAGACCGACGCGCAGAAGGAGGAGCGGCTGCGGCAGCTCGCCGACGCCGGCAACAACCMGATCATCGCGGTCGGCTTCGCCTACGCGACGGCGCTCGGCGCGGTGGCCCCCGAGTACCCGAAGACCAGCTTCGCGATCATCGACGACGCCACGCTCGCGGATGTCCCGAACGTCGCCAGCCTGACCTTCGCCGAGGAGCAGGGCTCCTTCCTCGTCGGCGCGATCGCGGCCCAGGCGACGAAGGCGAACAACATCGGGTTCGTGGGCGGCGTCAACACCCCGCTGATCCAGAAGTTCCAGGCCGGCTACGAGGCGGGCGCCAAGGCCGTCAAGCCGGACATCAAGATCCAGGTGACCTACCTGACCCAGCCGCCGGACTTCACCGGCTTCAACGACCCAGCCAAGGGCCAGACCGCGGCGGCCGGTATGTACGACAGCGGCGCCGACGTCGTGTACCACGCGGCGGGCGGCTCCGGTAGCGGCGTCTTCACGGCCGCCAAGGCCGCCGGCAAGCTCGCCATCGGCGTCGACGCGGACCAGTACCTGGGTGCTGCCGCGGACGTCAAGCCGGTCATCCTGACCTCCATGATCAAGAAGGTTGACGTCGCCGTCTACGACATGATCAAGTCGTACGTCGACGGCAAGCCGCTGACCGGGCCGAAGGTGTACGACCTGAAGGCCGGTGGCGTCGCATTCGCGACGTCGAACAGCATCGTCGCGCCGTACACCGCCACGGCCGAGGACTACCAGAAGAAGATCATCGCTGGGACAATCACCGTCCCGACGAGCTGAAGCACCGAAGAACTGCCGAAGAACTGAGGAACTGAGGAACTGAACCCTGTCAGGCCCATCCGAACCACCGGATGGGCCTGACAGGGCCGTTTCATCCATCCCACGAGGAGCGTCTCCTATCGGCACCGAGGGCAGAGAGGCGTCAGCCGCCGACGACACCGGAGCGCCGGTCGCGGGGGCAGCCCCCGGCGACGACGCGGCGACGGCGGGCGGAGCCGCCGAGGCCGCCGGCACCGGGCCGGAGGTCTTCGCCGTCGAGCTCCGCGACATCACCAAGACGTTCCCCGGCGTGGTCGCCAACCGGGACATCTCCATCCGCGTCCGGCGCGGCTCCGTGCACGCGGTGGTGGGCGAGAACGGCGCCGGCAAGTCGACGCTGATGAAGACGCTGTACGGGATGCACCGTCCGGACTCGGGGACGATCCTCGTCGACGGCACGGACGTCACGCTGCACAGCCCGGCGGACGCGATCGCCCGCGGCATCGGCATGGTGCACCAGCATTTCAAGCTCGCCGACAACCTGACCGTCCTCGAGAACGTGGTGCTCGGCGCCGAGCCGCGACAGCGCGGATGGCGCCGGTTCCTGCTCGATTCTCGGCAGGCGCGGACCCGCATCAACGAGATCGCCACCCGCTACGGGCTCGACATCCGGCCCGACGCCTACGTCCGTGACCTGGGCATCGGCGAACGGCAGCGGGTCGAGATCCTCAAGGTGCTCTACCGGGGGGCACGCACCCTCATCCTCGACGAGCCAACCGCGGTCCTCGTCCCGCAGGAGGTCGCCGAGCTGTTCGGTGCGCTGCGTGACCTGGTAGACGAGGGCCTGTCCATCATCTTCATCTCGCACAAGCTCGACGAGGTGCTCACCGTCGCCGACGACATCACCGTGATCCGGCGCGGGACGACGGTCGGCACCGTCCGGCCCGCCGAGGTCACCGCGCGGCAGCTGGCCGAACTGATGGTCGGCAGCGAGCTGCCCTCGCCGGAGACCTCGGAGGACACCGTCACCGACGACGTGGCGCTGACCGTCGAGGGGCTGTCCGTCGACACCGAGGACGGCCGCCGGGCCGTCACCGACGTCAGCTTCACCGTGCGGCGCGGGGAGATCCTCGGCATCGCCGGCGTCGAGGGCAACGGCCAGGCCGAGCTGATCGAGGCGGTGATGGGCATCCGGCCCGCCGCCGCCGGCCGGGTGCTGCTCGGCGACGCCGCCAACGGGTCCGACGTCACGGCGTGGCCGACGCGGCGGCGCCGGGAGGCCGGCGTGGCGTACGTGCCCGAGGACCGGATCCGCTCCGGCGTCCTCGTCGACTCCTCCCTCTGGGAGAACCGCATGCTCGGCCATCAGACCCGGCCGCCGAACTCCCGCGCCGGCCTGCTGACGCCGTCCGCGGCGCGGGCCGACACCCGCAGGATCGTCGCCGAGTACGACGTGCGGACCCCGTCGGTGGCCGTCGCCGCCGGCGCGCTGTCCGGCGGCAACCAGCAGAAGCTGATCGTCGGCCGGGAGATGGGCGGCAGTCCGAAGCTGCTGGTCGCGGCGCATCCCACTCGCGGGGTGGACGTCGGCGCGCAGGCCGCGATCTGGGACCAGTTGCGGACGGCCCGCCGGGAGGGCCTGGCGGTGCTGCTGGTCAGCGCCGACCTGGACGAGCTGATCGGCCTGTCCGACACGCTGCGGGTCATCCTGCGCGGCCGGCTGGTCGCCGAGGCCGATCCCGGCAGCGTCACCCCGGAGGACCTGGGGTCGGCGATGTCCGGCATGAGCGGCACGCCGGCCGCGCCCGCTACGCCCGTTGCGCCCGCCGCCTCTGAGGCCGAGCCGGATGGCGGTGGTACCGAGGTCGCGGTCGAACCCGGCGATACCGAGTCCGAGGCCGCGGTCGAGTCCGGGGAGGACCGGTGAAGGCGCCGAACCCCAGGAAGCTGCTGACCTCCACCGGCACCGCGCTGGCCGCGCCGCTGCTGGCGCTGGTCACCGCGGTCACGGTGACGGTGCTGGTGCTGGTCGGCGCCGGCAGCAATCCGCTCGACGTCCTCGACACGATGGTCACCTACGCCCAGCGGCCGCGGTCCCAGGCGCTGATGCTCAACTCGGCGGTGACGTACTACTTCTCGGCGGTCGCGGTCGCGATCGGGTTCCGGATGAACCTGTTCAACATCGGCGTGGATGGGCAGTACCGGCTGGCCGCGCTGCTCGCCGCCGCCGCGGGAGCCGCCATCAGCCTGCCGCACGTCCTGCATGTCGCGGTCGTGCTGCTGATCGCGATGGCCGTGGGCGCGCTGTGGGCGGCCGCCGCGGCGCTGCTGAAGGTCTACCGCGGCGTCAGCGAGGTCATCTCGACCATCATGCTCAACTTCATCGCGACCGCGCTGATCGCCTACCTGCTGACGCCGGGCCGGCTCGCCGTGCGCACCACCGGTTCGAACAACATCGGYACCAGGCTCATACCGCCCTCCGGGCAGATCCCCGGGATCTCGGTCATCCCGGACTCGCCGCTGAAGGTCTACGGCCTGGCGATCCTGGCGGTCATCGTCGGGGTCGGCTACTGGTTCCTGCTGTCCCGCACCCGGTTCGGCTTCGACCTGCGGGCCGCCGGCGCCAGCGAGGACGCGGCGAAGTCCAGCGGAGTCCAGGTCGGCCGGATGATCGTCATCAGCATGCTGCTGTCCGGCGCGGTCGCCGGGCTGGTCGGCATGCCGCAGCTGCTCGGCGCGTCGCACACGTTCTCCATCGACTTCCCCGCCGGGCTCGGCTTCACCGGGATCGCGATCGCGCTGCTCGGCCGCAACCACCCAGTCGGCATCGCGATCGGCGCGCTGCTGTTCGGCTTCCTCGACAACGCGTCGACCTCGCTGGAGCTCGAGGGCGTCTCGAAGGACATCGTGCAGGTCACCCAGGGCGTCATCGTGCTGTCGGTCGTCGTCGCCTACGAACTGGTGCGACGGATCCGCACCCGGGCCGAGCAGCGGGAGGTCGCGCGACGGCTCGCCTCGGGCGGTCCTCCACCGGCGGCCCCTGTCCCGCCCGTCCCGCCGACGCCGCAGGAGGTGGGAGCGTGACGACGGTCCTGACCCCCACTCCCCCGTCCCCACCGCCGCCGGCCTCCGGGCCCGGAACACCGTCCGGCTCCTGTCGGGGCACCGGCTGGACGCCGAGGTGGCGCCGCGCCGCGGGTCCGCGCTGGCTGTGGATCGCGGGGGGCGTCCTGCTCGTCCTGGCGTTCGCCCGGACGCTGTCCGGGGCCGACCAGCTCACGTCGTCGGGCACCGTGTCGGCGGCTCTCGGGGCGACGGTGCCGATCGCGATGGCGGCGCTCGGCGGGATGTGGGCCGAACGGGCCGGCGTGGTCAACATCGGCCTCGAGGGCATGATGATCCTCGGCACGTTCGGGGCCGGCTGCATCGGCTGGGAGCACGGGCCCTGGGCCGGGCTGGTCGCCGCCGTGCTGTTCGGCGCGATCGGCGGGCTGGTGCACGCGGTCGCCACCGTCACCTTCGGTGTCGACCACATCGTGAGCGGCGTCGCCGTCAACATCCTCGGGCTGGGCGTCACCAAGTACCTGGCCGCCGAGCTGCTCGAAGGCACCCCCGGCGGCGGACAGTCGCAGTCGCCGCCGATCGGCCCGGTCGGGCGGGTGTCGGTGCCCGGCATCGAGTCGGCGCTGCGGCCGGTCGAGAACCGGCACTGGTTCCTCGTCTCCGACCTGGCCGGGCTGCTGCGCGGCCTGCTCACCCACATCTCGCTGTTCACGCTGATCGCGGTCGCGCTGGTCGCGCTCAGCGCGGGCATCCTGTGGCGGACCCCGTTCGGGCTGCGGCTGCGCTCGTGCGGCGAGGAGCCGCACGCCGCGGAGACGCTCGGCGTCAACGTCTACGCCTACAAGTACGTGGCGGTCATGATCTCCGGTGGGCTGGCCGGTTTCGGCGGGGCCTACCTCGCCGAGGTCGCGGCCAACATCTACCGCGAGGGCCAGACCGGCGGCCGCGGCTACATCGGCCTGGCGTCGATGATCTTCGGTAACTGGCGTCCGGGTGGGCTCGCCGCCGGCGCAGGGCTCTTCGGTTACACCGACGCGCTGCAGCTGCGGAACGCGCCAGCCGTGCACGCGCTGCTGCTGGTCGCCGCGGTCCTGCTGGCCGCGGTCGGGGCCGTCACGCTGCTGCGGTGGTTCCGGATTCCTGGAGCCGGCGGCGGCGGACTGGCGGCCGTGCCCAGCGGTACGGGTGACTCCGACGGTGACGGTGACGGTGGGAACGGCGGTGAGGGCGGCGGTGAGGGCGCGAACGGCGTTGGCGGCGCCGTTGCCGGAAAGGCCGGCAAGGGCGGTGGCCGACCACGGATCGCGGTGATCGTCGCATGCTTCGTGGCCGCCGCTGGCCTGGCCACCTGGTACGCCTGCACCGACTCGCTACCCAGCCAGGTCGTCACCGCCACCCCGTACGTGACCACGCTGCTGGTGCTGGCATTCGCCTCGCAGCGGTTGCGGCCACCGAAGGCGGACGGTCTCGTCTACCGGCGCGGCGAGGAGTAGCGCCGGCGGGATGCCGGCTCGGTCCGCCGCCGGCCAGACGCCTGCGCCCACGCTGGTGGCGCTCGATTTCGAGGTTCAAGGGGCTGTGGTGAGCAGTACACAGATCGACGAGAATATCGTCGACGAGCTCGTCAGACTGGCGACGGAGGCCACGGAGTTCGCCTACGCGCCGTACTCGATGTTCTGTGTCGGCGCGGCACTGGTCACCGGAGACGGCCGGTTCTACTCGGGCGCCAACGTGGAGAACCGGTCGTACCCGATGTCGATCTGCGCCGAGCGCGCGGCGGTGGTCAAGGCCGTGACCGCGAGCAGGACGACACTGGAGATCGCCGCCGTCGCCGTCGTCGAAAAGAAGGAAGGACCGTGCGCGCCCTGCGGGGGCTGCCGTCAGGTCCTCTCCGAGTTCGCTCGGGCCGGCGCTCTCCTGATCTACAGGGACGCCCACGGCGTGTTCAAACGAGTGACGATCGAGGAGGCGCTGCCAGACGCGCGCGCCTTTCTCTCGGATACGCCGCCGCGTTAACCCGGCGGCCGGCGATCGTCGTTTGTGCCCTGCTGTGGTTGCCAGCGAGGCCGGGTCGTGACCACCTGAGGGCACAAACAGCGATCTGTGCTGGTAGCCGCGGCGGCGGTGGCTAGGATAGGCGGCGAGCGTGTGAGGGCGCTTCCGGGTCCGCGGGCAGGACTGAGTCCACCTCGAGAGACATGTTCTGCCCAGGCCGTTGACGTTCTCCTTTCCGGCTCGGCGCGCGGACCGCGAGCTGACGAGGGGACGTCATGCCCAGCCTTCCCGCCCGCCCGGACTTCCAGCAGCTCCGCCACCAGGCCAGAGACCTCCTGCGGGCCGCCCGGAACGGTGACGCCACCGCGCTGGCGCGTGTCCGCGCCGTCGCGGACGAGGTCAGTCTCGCGAACGCCCAGCTAGCGCTCGCCCGGGAGTACGGATTCATCAGCTGGACCAGGCTGAAGACCGAGGTCGACCGTCGCGAGGCCCTCGACGACGTTAATGTGGCCGGCCTCGTCGACCTGCTCACGCGCGAGCCCGAGTTGGCCGTCGCCGAGATGACGCGGTGGTGTGACCACCCGTTGGGCGCGTCGCCGCTGAGCTACGTGGCGATGCTGCGCTACGACACGTCTCGCGACATCTGGCGCGACGTCCCCGGCACCGCGGCGCTGACGGGCGCGCTGCTCGCGGCCGGAGCACCGGTCGACGGCGAACCGGGCGGCCCGGAGACTCCGCTGATCACGGCGGCCAGCTACGGCGACGCGGAGGTCGCCAAGGTCCTCATCCAGGCGGGCGCCGACCTGGAGGCCACCTCGTCGCCGACCTCCGGCGGGGTTCCCGGCGGGAACGCGCTTCTGCACGCCGCCGTGTTCGGGATGACCGCGGTGGTGGACGTCCTGGTGCAGGCCGGGGCGCGCATCGCGGACCTTGTCGTCGCCGCGGCGGCCGGCGACATCAGCCGCTGGCCTCTCGAGGAGGCCAGCCCGCAGCAGCTTCTCCTGGCGCTCATGATGGCCACCGACCATCAACGCCTGGCGGTGGTCGAGGAGCTGGTCGCGGCCGGCACGCCGGTCGACGGGGTCGACGAGATCTGGAGCCGTCATCCGCTGCGGCTGGCCGCGGCGAACGGTCGACCCGCGAGCGTCCRATGCCTGCTCGCCCTCGGCGCCGACCCCAACCTGCGCGACGCCGACGGGCACACGCCCCTGGACCTGTGCCGAGCGGACCGTCCCCACCACCTCCCGGGCACCGGCCACACGGAAGTCGAACAGATCCTCGAACCCCTCACGAACCCGACCGGCGGGTGACCGGGGCCACCCGGACAGCTAACCACCTTGCCATTGGGTCCGCTCATTGGTAGCTCAAGGTCTTGGTCAAGGCCCGGGATTGGTGCGGCTAACACCGCCCGGGCCGCTTTATTGATTTTTCTTTCACCTCCGAACTTTCCCTGCGCGCGAAACTCGCGTCGCTGCGTCTACGGCAGATCGCGTCGTGTTTGGCGGATTCCGCGCGGTGCGGTCTCGATCCGGGCGCGAGGCCGATCGTTCCGTGGCAACCGCAGAAGCCGGCGTCGGTATCACGGCTACACTTCGGGCGTGTCGCGCGCGAGTCGCTCCGATAGTGCTGCTTTGAATGGTCCGGAGACCGCTCGGGCGTTGCGGAAGCGTCATCGTCGGGCTTGGGGGACGGTTGGCATCGGCGTGTTTGCGATGACGGTGGGGTTGCCGCTGACGCTGATCGGTGACGGGGGCCCTGCGTTCCTACCGTTCGCGTTCGGCGGGCTAACGGTGGCTTGCGGGTTGATCGCGCTCGTTCACGTAGGGCGCATGCGGTTCCTCCTGTCGCGCAACCCGTGGACGGTGCGGCCGTGCCGGTTCGGGACGGTCGGGGGCGGCAACGGCCAGCCGACGCTGATCCTGTGGCCACCGGCGCCACCACATGATGCGCAACCGGTCGGACCTCGCGCCGCCGAGTCGCGCGGCCCGTACGAGGCGGTCATGTCCCCGGTGACATCCATCTGGCGGTGGCCCGCGCTCGAAGCCTGCGACCGTGCGACGGTGTGGTTCGTCGGAAGTCGGCTATGGGGTGGGACGGTCGCCGTACCGGGCACGATGGAACTCTTCTGGGTTCGTCCCATGCGCATCCCGCCGCTGCGGTGGTACCTGGCGCGCCGCGTTCTCGAGGAGGATGCTCAGCGAGACCAGCGGTAGCAGCGACGATTCTCCTGCGCCTGGCTGTCCGGACACGGTTGAGGTTTCCGCGGCCGTAGCCCTGATCACGAAACGGCGGCCGCCGTACCACGGTCAGGGTTGGATGGCCCCGAGGTAGCGGTTGCCCAGCACGCGGAGATGCTCGACCAGCTCGGGCGGTTCGGTGACCGTGAAGTCGCGGCCGAGCATGCCGATGTAGACCGCGATGATCTCTAGGCTGTCCCCTCCGGTCACGAGGACGCAGGTGGAGTCGTCGATCGCCTCCACTACGCCGACGGTCGGGTTGATCCGTGAAAGCACCTCATCGGCCGGCGCGTGGACGGTGATCCGCACATGCACCTTCCACCCGGCCTTGGCCACGTCGCGCAGCACGAAGCTCGGGTAGTCCCCGCCGGGCAGCTCGGACGGCGCGAACCTGCGCCCGGTCGCGTCCCGGAGCGCGATCCAGTCGACGCGGTAGGTATGCCAAGCGCCCGTCTCCGGGCCTCGGGCGACGAGGTACCAGTGCCGTTGCCAGCTGACCAGCCGGTAGGGCTCGACGAGGACTGGCCAGTCGCCAAAAGGCGCCGAGGCGTCGTTGAGCTGTGGCGACTGGTCCGTGCAGGAGGGGGCGGTGTAGTCGAAGCGGAGCAGCTCGCGGTCCCGGATGCACGCGGCGATCATCGCCAGCATCGCGGAGTCCACGACCGGGTCCGCAACGTTGCTGCCGGTGTTCGCCGGGCCCTCCAACATTGCTTCATGCAGAGCGTTCACCTGACGCCGCAGCCGATGCGGAAGTACCTGCTCGAGCTTCCTCAACGCCCCCGCGCTGCTGTCCTCGATCCCGCTGACACCGCGACCCGCACGCAGGCCGATCGCGATGGCCACCGCCTCCTCGTCGCTCAGCAGCAACGGCGGCAGCTTCGCCCCGACGCCGAGCTGGTAGTAGCCGGCGGGCCCGCGGACCGCTTCCACGGGATAGCCAAGGTCACGCAACCTGTCGATGTCGTTGCGGACCGTGCGGGTGGTGACCGCGAGTTGGTCCGCCAGCTCCGATCCCGTCCAGTTCGGTCGCGACTGCAGCAACGCCAG
Source organism: Pseudofrankia sp. EUN1h (assembly GCF_001854645.1). Taxonomy (NCBI): domain Bacteria; kingdom Bacillati; phylum Actinomycetota; class Actinomycetes; order Frankiales; family Frankiaceae; genus Pseudofrankia; species Pseudofrankia sp. EUN1h. Next base: position 134,288 of record NZ_MBLN01000064.1, read on the forward strand.
CAGCGCGAGCAGCCGGGACGAAGTCTCAAGCATGTCGAGGATCGTCGCATAAATAGGAACGAAGTGTTCCTATACGGGTTCTAGCGTAAGTGCCATGACGAAGACCACGAACGACATCCGCCCGTTCCGCGTCGAGGTTTCGCAGGCCGATCTTGAGGACCTCGGCGAGCGCCTGGCCCGCACCCGGCTGCCGCGGCCCGCTCCCACCGACGACTGGGAGTACGGCGTCCCGAACAGCTACCTCGCCGAGACCGTCGAATACTGGGCGACGAAGTTCGACTGGCGCGCCCAGGAAGCCCGGATGAACGCGTTCCCGCAGTACCTGACCGAGATCGACGGGCAGACCGTGCACTTCGTCCACGTGCCGTCGAAGGAGGAGAACGCGACCCCGCTGCTGCTTCTGCACACCTACCCGGGCTCGTTCGTCGACTACCTGGACATGATCGACCAGCTCACCGACCCGGTCGCGCACGGCGGCAGCCCCGACGACGCGTTCTCGGTCGTGGTCCCGTCGATCCCCGGTTTCGGCTACAGCACGCCGCTCGTCGGGCGCGGCTGGACCATGCGGCGAGCGGCCCAGACGGTCGACGGGCTGATGCGGCGGCTCGGGTACGAGTCGTACGGCGTGCACGGCAGCGACGCCGGCGCGATGATCTCTCGTGAACTCGGTCTCCTGCAGCCGGCGGGCTTCCTCGGTCTGCATGTGCTGCAGCTGTTCTCGTTCCCTTCCGGCGACCCGGCGGAGTTCGCGAAGCTCGAGCCGAAGGACTACGCCGCGCTCGAGCACCTCAAGTGGTTCCAGTCCGTCGGCGGCTACAACCAGATCAACGCGACCCGCCCGCAGACCGTGGCGGTGGCCATGGCCGACTCGCCGGTCGGGCAGCTGGCCTGGAGCGAACTGTTCAACAACTTCGGCAACGGCACCAGCCTGGTGACCCGCGAGCAGATCCTCACCCAGGTCTCGCTGTACTGGTTCACGAACACCCAGGCGACCGCCGGGCGCTACCACCTCGAGGAGGCCAGGGCGGCGCGCGAGCCCGAGGTGAACCCCTCGCGAACCGGCGTGGCGGTCTTCGCCGACGATTTCAAGACGATCCGCACGTTCGCCGAACGCGACAACTCCGCCATCGCGCACTGGTCGGAGTTCCCGGACGGCGGGCACTTCGCCGCGATGGAACGCCCCGACGTCCTCGTCGGTGACCTGCGGACGTTCTTCCGCGGCTGACCGCCCTCCCGCGCGAGTGCGAGTACGGGTACGTCGGACAGAGTCCGTCGGACACACTGCCGCGCCCACCCAGTCAGGACGGAAGACATCGCCCGAACCCGCGCCGCGACCTCGGGGGCCGGCGCTGGCCGGTCGGTGCCTCACCATCGGCACCGGCCGGGGGTACAACGCCTGCCTCAGCCGTTCGACCGGCTCCGGGGAGGGGGTGGCGATTAGCGGTACTCGTCCCGCGGGCCGGCCGGCTCCGCCGTCGAGCGTCGGGTTTGGCCGCGGCCAGCCGAGGCAGGTTCCCGGGTATGAGTCCCGACCTTTCGTCGCGTCCCCGGCCGGTCGTCGATCGGATGACGGACTGGCTCGAGCGACAGAGCCGGATCGATCCGTTGGCCGAGCGGGTCGGCGCGGCCGTCGCCGCCGTGCCGCTGCCGGCGTGGGCGCGGGACCTGCTGTCGGGCCGGCAGCTGGGCCATCCGCTGCATCCCGCGCTCGTGATCGCGCCGGCCGGGTTCCTCCTGAGCGCGACCACCCTCGACGTCGCGGGCGGCGGCGCCACCCGCGCCGCCGTCCGGCGGCTCGTCGGCCTCGGCCTGCTGTCGGCGACGCCAGCGGCGGTCGCCGGCTGGTCGGACTGGCTGGACACCGAGGGCGCCGAGAAGCGGGTCGGGCTGGTGCACGCGGCGGCGAACGTCGCCGGTCTCTGCGCCTACGCGATCGGTCTGCGCCGGCTGCGCGCCGATGCGAGCGCTCGGGGCTGGACGCTGGCCGGGGCGGGGGCGCTCGGCGCCGCCAGCTGGCTCGGCGGGCACCTCGCGTTCGCGCTGGGGGTCGGGGTCGACACGACCGCCTTCCAGGCCGGTCCCGAGGACTGGGCCGACGCGACGGCGGCCGTGGACGTCTCCGACGAGTTGGTCCAGGTGACGGTGGCCGGCGTACCGCTGCTGCTGACACGGCTCGACGACGGTCGGGTGGTGGCGCTGGCCGACCGCTGCACCCATCGCGGCGGTCCGCTGTCCGGCGGGGAGCGGGCCGGGGGCTGCGTGACCTGCCCGTGGCACGGCAGTCAGTTCGAGCTGGCCTCGGGCGAGGTGCGTCGAGGCCCCGCGACCCGGCCCGCGCCGGTCTACGAGACGCGCGAGGCCGGCGGCCGGATCGAGGTACGGCGACAGGAGCAGCGGGCACTGCGGCTCAACCCGGTCGGGGTCTAGTACCACCCGCGCCGGCGCCGCCCGCCTCGGCGCCGGCCGCGCCGGGAGACCGGGTCGGTCAGGAGGCGGGCTGGTCGCTGAGGGCACGCAGGTAGTCGGCGAAGCCGCCGCGGACCCGGGAGACGAGCCGGGCGCTCGTCGTGACCCGGACGGCGGTGGTGTGCGCGATCCGCAGGCCGCCGATGGCGGTCAGTCGGCGGGCCAGCTCGTGGTCCTCGCCGACGGCGAGGGCGGGCATTCCGCCGATCCGCAGGTAGGCGTCGGCACGCAGGCCCATGGTGGCGCCATGGACGTGGGTATGCGGCCCGGCGTGGCCGCGCGCGGTGTCGGCGTAGCCGGCGGCGAACCGGTCCGGCGTCATCGGCGGGCAACCGTTCCAGTCCTCGACGTCGACGACCCCGAAGGTGGCGTCTGCCCCACGGCCGGCGAGGCGGACCTGGGCGGCCAGCCAGTCCGGGGCCACCCGGCTGTCGGCGTCGGTGGTCGCGAGCCAGCGCCCGGACGCGGCGCCGTTCGGGGCCCCGGCGAGCAGGGCCGCGAACCCCGCGGCCCTCGCTCGACCGACGTTGCGGTCCCGCACGTCCAGCGTGCGCACGCCGCGAGCCCGGCACCGGGCCGCGGTGGCGTCCGCGCAGGCGTCGGTCACGACGAGGACGTCGACCGGTATGCCGGCCAGGTCGGGGTACGAGATGGCGACGGCCAGCGCGTCCAGGCAGCCGCCGATCAGGGCCTGCTCGTCATGGGCGGGGACGACGACGCCCATCCATTCGACGTCCGTGGTCACCGCAGGCCCGTCCGGGTCGCCACAGAGCGCGGGTCGGTGGACCACACGTCGGCGACGAGGTCGTCGTCCCGGTGGTGGGCGAGGTGGGTGAGCCCGGCCGTCCGGGCCGCGGTGGCGAGCAGGTCGTGGACCTCGTCGCCGCCCAGCGGGTAGTCGCCGACGTCGGGCCGCCAGTGGACGGCGAGCAGCGTGCCGGCGGCGCCGGCGGCGCGGCGGGCGAGCTCGGCCGCGTCGGGGCGGTCCAGGTAGTAGCCCAGTTCTGACAGGACGACCAGGTCGTGGCGGCCGGGCGGCCAGTCGTCGGGCAGCGCCGCGACCCGGACGTCGACGTGCGGCAGGCCCCGGGTCCGGTCGCGGGCCGCCGCCACGGCGGCCGGGGCGATGTCGGTGGCCAGGAGCCGGTCGCAGCACCCGGCCAGCTCGACGGTCAGCAGGCCGATGGAGCAGCCGGGCTCGTAGGCGGTCCGGTACCGGGCGTCGGGCAGCAGCGCCATCGTCAGCGCGCGTTTGCGCCGCTCGTACCAGCGGTCGCGGAAGCCCCAGGGATCGTCCGACGCGGCGTAGAGCCGGTCGAAGTAGGAGCCGGGAACGGTCATCGGGGCTCCCTCAGCAGCACCTCGTCGCAGCGCAGCAGCCGGGCCAGGGTGGCCGGCGCCAGGATCGGCCTGTCGCCTTCGAGCTGGGACACGAAGGCCCGGGTCGCCGCGCGCTTCGCCGCGGCCGCCGTCGCGCCCAGCGGGACTCGCAGCGCGCGTTCCCACGGCACGTCGGCCGGGCTGGCCCAGTGCCAGGCCCAGATCAGGTAGGACCGCAGCCGGTCGGGCGGGACCAGGGCGGTGGCCGCCGTGCCGCAGGCGTCGTGGTCGGGGTGGCCGTCGCGCCGCCACGGCGCCAGCACGAGGTCGGCCGCGGTGACCAGCGGCCGGAGCCGGGCCGCCACCGCGGTGGCGCTCACCCCGCCGTCCGGGAGGCCCAGCCGGTGCACCTCGGTGCCGGCGAGGCCGAGCCGGCGCAGCGCCTCGGCCCGTTCGGCCACCCGGATCCGTCGCAGCTCGTCGGCCCGGCCGGGATGGCTCGCCTCGCCGTCGGTCACCGCGACGACGACGACGGGCACCGCGAGCGCGGCCAGCAGGGCGAGCGTTCCGCCGACGCCGAGCGTCTCGTCGTCCGGGTGTGGGGCGACGACCACGACCCGGCCCGGGGGCGCGGGGCGCAACGACGCCGGGGCGACGGTCGGGAGGCGGCCGGGCAGGCCGGCGTCGGCCCAGGTCGCCTCGGAGGTGCCCGGCCCGTTCAGGTCCTGGACGACGTGGCTGTGCGGCAGGCTGGCGGTCACAGCGACCAGTCGCCGGGAAGGGTGGCCACGTCGGCGCCGAGCGCGGCCAGGTCGCGTTCGGCGTGGTCCTGGCGGATGTAGACCTCCAGGTCGGCCACCCGGCGGGCATGCTCGGGGTCGCCGACCAAGGGCGCGGGTCCCAGTGCCCGGCCCACCCGGACGATCACGTCGCTCGCCGCCTGGGCCACCGTGGCGCGGACCCGGCGGGCGAGCCGGGCCCGGTCGGTGGCGCCGGCGGCGTCGAGCCGGTCGGGTGCGGGCCCGTCGGCGTGGAGACCGTTGGCGTGCGGCCCGCCGGCGTCGAGGACGTCGGTGTCGAGCCGGTCGGCGGCCGTCCGCAGCACGTCGGCGCAGGCGCCGAGCGCGACCTCGACCGCGCCGAGATGGGCCGCGGCGTGCGGGTCGTCCCGGCCGGCGGCCACCGCCGAACGCAGCGGGCCGGCCACGGCCACCGCGCCGCCGTACCAGCAGGCGGCGACCCCGATGCCGCCGGCCCAGAAGCCGGGCCGGCGCAGGTAGTCGCCGCACCCTCCGACGGGATGGGCGGGCGTTCCGGCGAAGGTGACCGCGCGGGTGTCGGCACCCTTCATCCCCGCCGCCGCCCAGGCGTCCGGCCCAGCCGTCACCCCCGGTGCGTCGAGCGCGACGGCGAAGAGCCGGCGACCGTCGTCGGTCGCTCGGGCCGTGACCAGGGCGTGGGTGAGCAGCGTCGCGCCGGAGCACCACCGCTTCGTCCCGTCCAGCACCCACCCACCGTCCGGGTTCGGCCGCGCGGCCAGCGGCTGGCCCGGCCCCTCGGCCGCCCACACCCCCCAGCGCGAGCCGACCGGGACCGGACCGACGCCGAGCTCGGCCAGGATGGCCACCGCGTCCGCGTGCGCCTCGACCAGCCGGGCGAGCACCAGGTCGCGTTCGGCCAGCGCGGCCAGCGCCGACCAGCGGGCTCGGGTCCGCCCGGCGCGGGGCAGCGGCCACAGGTTCGCGTCGGCGCAGGCTGCGGCCAGCTCCGCCGGCACCGGCGCGATCGCGGGTGCCGGCACGGGTACGACCACGGCCGCCGCCTCAGGCCGCTTGCGCGGACGGGGTGAGGACGCGCGGCGACGTCGACGGGGCGGCGGCGAAGAAGGCGAGCAGACCGTCGGGATCGGGCCCCGCGCTCACCAGGACCTCCCGCCTGATGATCTTGGCTGGGCCGAAGGTGTCGGTCGCCAGCCTGTACCCGACCTTCACAGCGGTCCTCCTTCGTCGGCTGGGCTTCGTCGTTCCCGCCGATCGCCTTCCCCAGCTGGCCGCCGGCGAATCCGGGAGCCCGCGTTTCGGCCCGACCCGCCCGGCCGAGGCTCGGGGCGGTGGCCCGCATGGGCGAGCCCGTACGGGGGTACCGAGGCGGACGTGGGTGATTCGGTCGCGGTATTGCTCGACATCGACGGGACGCTCGTCGACACGAACTACTTCCATGCCCTCGCCTGGTATCGGGCGTTCCGGCAGGAGGGGCATCCGGTGACGGTCACCGACCTGCACCGCCGGATCGGCATGGGTTCCGACCAGATGCTCGACGCGATGCTGCCCCATCGCGTCCGTGACCGCGACGATGTGCTGCAAGCGGCCCACACCGAGCACTACGCGGCCTTCTTCGGCCTGATGCGGCCGCTGCCGGGTGCCCGCGACCTGCTGCGACAACTGCGCCGCCGCGGTGCCCGGGTGGTGCTGGCCACCTCGGCGCCTCCCCGATCGGCCGGCTCCTACGCCAAGCAGGCTGACCGCGTGATGTCAGTCCGCGTGATGTCCGTCCGTTCGTGATCAGGGTGGTGCCGTGGCGAGCCTGTACATCGGGACGTCGGGCTGGAGCTACGACCACTGGGAGGGCGTGCTCTACCCGCCCGGAACGCCCACTCGGGACCGGCTGGCGATCTATGCCCGCCATTTCGACACCGTCGAGCTGAACGCCAGCTTCTACCGGTGGCCGACGGACGCCAGCTTCGCCTCCTGGCGCCGGCGACTGCCCACCGGTTTCGCCATGTCGGTGAAAGCGCCACGCGGGCTTACCCACGCGAAGCGCCTTTACGGCCCGGAGGCCTGGACCGAGCGGATCGCCCGCGGCTGGCATGAGCTGGGCGAGCGCCGGGCGGTGGTCCTGACCCAGTTGGACGTCCGCCAGAGCAGGGACGACGCCCGCCTGGAGTATTTCCTCGCAGGTGTTCCGTCGTGGCTGCGGATGGCCGTGGAACTACGCCACGAGAGCTGGCAGACCGAACCCGTCTACCGGTTGCTCGAACGTCATCAGGCGGCCTACTGCGTCATGAGCGGCGCCAACCTGCCGTGCGTCCTACGAGCCACGGCGTCGTTCGTCTACGTCCGACTACACGGACCCGACCACGGCGCTCTCTACTCCGGTTCGTACAGCGACGACGACCTGCGGTGGTGGAGCGACCGGCTCCTCGAATGGCACCGAAGCGGCCTCGACGTCTACGCCTACTTCAACAACGACGGCCACGGTCACGCCGTCCGCAACGCCCTGACCCTGCGCCAGCTCTGCGCCAGCCGCCTGGAGTCCCCCTGAGCCCGGACGCCGACGCGTTGATCATCGCCGGCCCGGCGGCCAGCTCGGCCCGGACGCCGCGAACCGGTGGTGTTGCGCGGCCGGACTGGGGAAATGGTCAACGCAGAACGATCGCCAGCGGACGACGAGGAGGCCCGCATGTCTGTCACGACCTTCCACGACCTTCCCCTTGCCGACCGGAAGCGTGCCTGGAACGGCGCCGCGGCCGAGAAGCGGGTCCGGCGGTGGGCGCAGGCCCAGGACGCCCCGAACGGCAAGTACCGCGAGGCACACGTCTGGTACGACCGGGACAAGAAAGACGAGTTCACCGGCTACAAGCTGCTCATCGCCGACGTGATCGACGGCGAACTGACAGTCGTTCCGCGGGGGGTGATGGCCGCGGCGGCGGTCATGCAGGGCTCGCGCGGCGGCGTCGACCTCCCCGACACCGACATCACCCGAGTCAAGAACCACCTGGCCAAGTACTACAAGAAGATGGGCGACGAGGCTCCCTGGGAATGATCGACCAGTCCTCCAGGTAGATCGACCAGCCCTCCAGGTAACAGGCCGTAGGCCGATGTCGACCGGCTCGTGGTCATGGATGGCGTGCCCATCAGCGAGGCGCTCGCCCGGTGCGACGCGACGTTCGCGCGCCGCTGGTACCACTGGGTTCTTCCTCGCCCAGCCCGACAAGCCGGAACGAGCCATCCTGGCCGACCCCGACACCTGGTACACCAGCGACCCGGAGGCCATGGGCCGGGCGAACCATCGGGAGTTCCACACCGCGAGCCACGACCCGGCGACCGTTCGGGCGATGGTGGAGGACTACCGGGCCGGCCTCGGAGTCGACCGGGAACACGAGGAGGCCGACCGGAGTGCCGGCCGCACCGTCCAATGCCCAACTTTGCTGCTGTGGTCGACCCGCGATGATCTGGAAGAACTTTATGGTGACCCTGTCGCGATCTGGCGGCCGTGGGCAACGACCCTCCGTGGCCTGCCCATCGACTCGGGCCACCACATGGCGGAGGAGAACCCGGCGGCGGTCGTCGACGCCCTGGGTGGTTTCCTCGCCTGATCGCGACCCGCGCGGCGAGCATCCTGAGCGGCCCCACAGGCRCCGGAAATGGGCGATTAAGTGTGGCGATCTAGTCAACAGGGTAGATGAGAGGCAGGTTGCCGGATCGTCCCGCGGCCCAGGACAAGGGAGTTCCGGTATGAGCCTCGTGGACAGTCTGCTGCTTGGTATCGACGAAGGAGACCGGCGGCATCTGCTCGGGCTGATCGCGGAAAACATCAATGCCGATCTCGACGCCGTCGCCGCGGGCGCCGCCCCGCAGCGTTCGCACGATCTCGGCAGCCAGCCCCGCCGTTCACGTCCACGCCGCGCGAAGCGGGTCGAGACGACGGCGACCGCCTGACTCTGATCTTTGGGATCCGATCCAGAGATCCAGAGGCGAATCTCGTCTGCCTGTTCAGGCTTTGCCGCTCAGGACGCAGAACTCGTTGCCAGCCGGGTCCGCGAGCACCACCCACGACTCCTCGCCCGTCTGCCCGACGTCCGCTCGGGTGGCGCCGAGCGCCACCAGCCGCTCGACCTCGGCCTGCTGTTCGTCGGGCGAGGACGGCGTCAGGTCAAGGTGCAGCCGGTTCTTGACCGTCTTGGCCTCGGGCACCGGGACGAACAGCAGCTTCACCGAGCTGTCCGGCGAGACGACGATCCACTCGCCGTCGTCCTGGTCGGCCTCCGCGCGGACGCCGAAGACGTCGGCCCAGAACCGGGCGACCTGGACCGGGTCGACGCAGTCGACCACAAGCCACTTCCAGCTGAGCGCCACGGTGAACCTCCTCGCTGCCGCCTGGTCCGGCGGATCGACGGGCGGTGGATGCATCGACGCGCGTTGGATACCCGTGCCGATGCCAGGAACACGGGGTGATGACCGGATTTAGGACCCCCCGAGCAGGCAGCCTGGGGATCATGACTACAGCACCGGCGGAGTAGATCCTTCACGTCCCGCCGCTTCGCCGACCCCCGCTTCGACGACGCTCCGCTCGAAGCGTCGGGGTGGACGTGTCATCCGGCGAAGGGCGTGTCATTCGGCGTGGATCATGTCGAGGAACACCGCGGCGGTGGGCGCGAAGTCGGGCGCGCCGTGGCCACCGCCGTCGACGGGCGAGTAGTACTCGTAGGGCTTTCCGGAGCGGGTGACCAGCTCGATGGTCTCCTCCCGCAGCCGCCGCGCCTCGGCGACCCGGCCCGCCCTGGTCAGCCCGTCGACGAGCAGCCAGTTCACCATGGGCCACACCGGTCCCCGCCAGTACCGGCCCGGGTCGAAGGCGGGAGCGTCGAAGGCCAGGCTGGCCGGGCCGTACCGCCCGGTCCAGCGGGGGCCGAAGAGCTGCCCGGCGAGGCGGGCGGCCTCCTCGGGCGGCAGCCCGCCGGCGTAAAGGGCGAGGAAACCCGCCACCGTGTCGTCCGGCAGCGACCGCCCGGTGCGGGCGTCCTGGTGCCGTGGGAACCCGTCGACCAGCATGTTCCTGAACGCGTCCCGGGTGGTGCGCATCGCCCGGCGAAGCGTCGGGGGAAGCTCCTGCCCGGTGTCGGCCGCGACCATCTCGAGCTGGCGGTTGGCCCGCACCAGCACCGCGTTGAACCCCACATCTCGGATCAGCGGCAGGCCAGCCGTCCGGAGCTCGTCGAACTGGTATCGCGCCGCCCGCAGCCGGCCGGTGAGCTCGTAGAGGGTGAACAGCTCGTCCGCCGCGATCCGTTCTCCGGCGGGTACCGCCTTGTTGTCGCGGCGAAGGCCGTCGAGCACGTCGGCCGCTCCCGCGTTCTTGGYGGCGCGCACCCTCGCGGGCATGAGGTGCCGGACGGCGTCCGACCACGGTGGTGTGTCATCCATGCCTGACTCCCACGGATGCACGACCGCGATCAGGCCGGTGTTCTCGGGGTCGCGTTCCCGGTAGAGCCACTCGTGATAGGCGATCAGACCAGGCAGCACCTGCCGGTAGAAGGCGAGCCGCGGCCGCGCCGGCATGGCCTCGCCGACGCGGGCGACCGCCTCCGCCACCAGCGGCGGCTGGGTGACCCCACTGGTCTCCGTCACCGGCGGCGCCTCGACCACGCTCCGCACCCGCCACAGCCCCGGGTCCGCGTGGTACGGCTCACCTCCGGCCGGGCAGAACCTGATGTGCGGCAACATCCCACTCGGCCACTGCCCGGCGAACAGCGACCTCACCTCGTCGGCGGCCCGGTCCACGTCCACATGGCGCAGGCCGATGGCGACAAAACAGCTGTCCCACAGCCACTGATGTGGATACAGCCGCCCCGACGGCCGAGTGAACTTCCCGCCGTCGTTGGAACGCAGCACCTCGAGGGCACAGGCTCGCGCGGCTTCGACACCGGCGCCCCCGGGCGTGTCCGTCCCGGCGAGACCGCTGGATGCGTCGGGCTCGGTGACCGGACCGGCCCGCCGAGGAGCAGGGGGTTTGACGCTGTTCGGCTCCGCGGGGCGCTCGGCCGGCACCGCGCTCGTCCTTCTCACCGGCAGCGGTCCGGTGCCCGGCGCGGACGCGTCCTCGAGTGTCGTCACGGTGCCGTTCCTTTCGCCGATTCGCCCCACCTAGGTGGTTCGTCCCCGAAAGGCCGCTACACACACCCCACACGGCCAGGACCGACTCACCGCGCCGCCTTTTCAGCCGCCGGGCCCTTCATTGCCATAAGCACCGACCAAAAGTCCGTGACGCCCAGCCATGGGTGCTCCCGGCGCGCGACCAGCCATGCACCCTGCTTTCAACCGGGTCGGGCATCCATACTTCGGACCTGGCTGGGCCGGGCCGGTCCGGCCGGCTCCGCTGGTTTGAAGCACACCGGCTCCGCGCATGCCACTTGCATGACCACGCCGCCGGAGACCTCGCAGGGTCGTCTGATAGGGCGCTTTACTCTGCCGGCGGCGACGCACTCCTCTCGGCAGGCCCGGCGGCGGCTCGCCCCGCTGCTGAACCACGTCGGCGTCGAAGGGGAACTCGTCGACGTCGCCCTCCTGCTGACGAGCGAACTCGTCACCAATGCCGTCCTGCACGGCCGAGGCCATCCGACCGTCGAGATCCGAGCCTCCGACCTTCAACTCTGGATCGGCGTCAAGGACCCCGACAGCCGTATTCCGCGCGCACAGCAGGCGGACAGCGGCGCGCTCGGCGGCCGAGGCCTCCACCTGGTCGACGCGCTCGCGCAGGACTGGGGCGCGGCGCCGCTGGCCGGCGACGGTAAGACCGTCTGGTTCACCCTGCCGCGGCAGCCGTCCCGCTCCGACCACGAGGAAGCCGGCGAGTTGCTGCCTACGTAAGCTGGCGGGCGAGTCCTGTGGCGATGCCCGAGCCCGGGTAACGGCCCCTGGGAGGGTCGATGCTGGTCGTGCACGGCGCCTGCGCGACCGTAGGCGGGATCTGGCTGTGGGCCGAGGACACGCGACGGTGGGGTCAGGCGCCGCGAGAAACCGACGGCTCCCCGGCGCTCCATCCCTTCGCGGCCCTGCCTTCGGAGCTGGCCCCGCTCGCCACCGGCGGACCAGCCGCGGCGGGGCAGCTCACCATGCTGCTGCCGAGCACGGCCACGGGACCGCTGGCGTCGCCGGACCTCGCCGCCGGGGCGGCCACGGTGGCCGGGGCGACCCGCGCGGCCGACGCCGGTCCCGCGCCTGACGGGGCCGGGGCGGCCGACCACGGGCCAGCGCTTCGGCCATGGCTGGTCTACACGGTCCGCCCGGATGCTCCGCTGGCGTTCGGCGCGGCGCGGGGGCCGGGCGAGGCGCTCCAGCTCGGGGCCTCCGCCCAGTTCCTGCTGGCGGTCGACGCGTTCGCGGCGGACCTGGTCGACCGTGGCCGGGTCCTTCCCGCGGTCGGGTGGGACGGCGCCGGGCCACTGGCGCGCTGGCGGCCGGTCCTCACCGGGCCGGACGCCGGACGGTTCGACGAGCTGGCCGCCGCCATGCCCCCGGCGTTCCGGGCCGTCGGCGCCGGCGCCACCGCCGGGAACGACCCGACCGCGACCCTCGACGCCGCGCTCGACGATCTGGTGGACGCCCACGCCCGCGGCCGGCTGCGCCAGGCCCGTCATACGCCGAAGGCCCCGGGACCACGGCGGTCGCCTCTCGGCGCCGCGACGGCCGGCTGGTTGCGCGCCCTCGGCGGCGACCCGCGCCTCACCCCCGGCGGCGGCGCGGCCAACGGCGCCACCGGTGCTGGTACCAGTGCCGGTGCCGCGGTCGACGCCGCGGTCGGTGAGCTCGCCGAGAAGGTCGGGACGTGGAGCTCGGGCGGGACGCGGGCGTGGCCGGCACGGGTGTGCTTCCGGCTGGGCGAGCCGGGCGCCCTGTCGAGGACGGCTCCGGGCGACGACGACGCCTGGCGGGTCGACTTCCTGCTCCAGGCCGTCGACGACCCCGGTGTCCAGGTGCCCGCCGGACAGGTCTGGGGCCGCCGGCCCGCCGGGCCCGCGGCGTGGACCACCGACGCCGAGGAGTCGCTGCTCGCCGGGCTCGGGCGGGCCGTCGCCGTGTGGCCGGAGCTGGGCCGGGCCCTGCGCGAGGCCCGACCGACCGGACTCGACCTGTCCCTCGACCATGCCCGGGAGTTCCTCGGCCTCGCCGGCGACCTGGAGCAGGAGGGCTTCGGGGTGCTCGTGCCGTCCTGGTGGACGCGGCCGGTCCGCCCCACCCCCCGGCTCGCCGTGCGCGCGGTGAACCCGGTGACGCCGATCCTTCGTGACCTCACGACGGACCTCGGCCAGATCGTCGACTTCCGGTGGTCCGTCAGCCTGGGCGACGTCGAGCTCAGCCGCGCCGAGCTGGAGAGCCTCGCGGCGGCCAAGGCCGAGCTCGTCAAGGTCCGGGGCCGCTGGACCCGGGTGGACCCGGGCGCGCTGGCCGGACTCGACCTCGCCCGGCAGTCCGCCGGCGGCCAGATGACCGTCCGAGACGTCCTCGCCTACACCGGCCTGCACCCCCACGAAGGCGGAGGCGACGTCTCCGGCGCGGAGGTGGAGGTGGCGGCGGACGGCTGGCTGGGCGCGCTGCTCGCCGGCACCGGCCGCCAGCCTGGTGGAGCGTCGCCGGGTGACAGGTCGCCGGATGACAGGCCGCCGCTGGTAGAGCCGCCCGCCGGCCTCGGCGTGCGGCTGCGTCCCTACCAGGCGCACGGGCTCGCCTGGCTCGCTCTGCTCGACCGGCTCGGCGTCGGCGCGGTCCTCGCCGACGACATGGGCCTGGGCAAGACCATCCAGGTCCTGGCGCTGGAGCTGCTCACCCGAGGCGCGACCCGAGGCGCCGCCAGCCGCGGACCAACCCTCGTCGTCTGCCCGGTCTCGGTGCTCGGGAACTGGCTGCGCGAGGCGGAGCAGGTCACGCCCGGCCTGCGGGTGCACGTCCACCACGCGGCCAGCCAGCAGCGGACCGTGGCGGTGGCCGAGGCCGCCGCCGGGCACGACCTGGTCCTCACGACCTACACGCAGCTCGCCCGCGACGTCGACGAGTTCCGCCCGGTCACCTGGGACCGGCTCGTCCTCGACGAGGCGCAGCAGATCAAGAACGCCGCGACCGCCCAGGCCCGCGCCGTGCGCCGGCTGACCGCCCGCCACCGGGTCGCGCTGACCGGCACCCCGGTGGAGAACCGGCTCGGCGACCTCTGGTCGATCATGCACGCGGTCAACCCGGGCCTGCTCGGCTCGGCCAGCTCGTTCCGCGCCCGCTACGCGGTGCCGATCGAGCGCTACGGCGACGCCGACGCGACCGCCCGGCTGCGCCGGCGGATCCGCCCGGTCGTGCTGCGCCGGGTCAAGACCGACCCGTCGGTGCTGCGTGACCTGCCGGCGAAGGTGGAGTTGCGCCAGCTGTGCACGCTGACGGCGGAGCAGGCGTCGCTGTACCGGGCGGTCGTCGACGACATGATGGCGCGGCTGCGGGACGCCTCGTCACCGGTACGACGCAACGGCGTCGTGCTCGCGGCGATGACGAGGCTCAAGCAGGTCTGCAACCACCCGGCCCACCTGCTCGGGGACTCCTCGGCGCTGGCGGGACGGTCCGGCAAGCTCGCCCGGTTGGAGGAGCTGCTCGYCCAGGTCGTCGCGGGCGGCGAGCGCGCTCTCTGCTTCACCCAGTTCGCCCGCTTCGGCGCCATGCTCGCGCCGTACCTGGCCACCCGGCTCGGTGTCGAGGTGCCGTTCCTGCACGGCGGCCTGCGGGCGGCCGAGCGGGACGCGCTCATCGAGCGCTTCCAGACCCGGCGGGAACCGGGCGTGTTCCTGCTCTCCCTCAAGGCCGGCGGCACCGGCGTGAACCTGACCGCGGCGAACCACGTCATCCACATCGACCGCTGGTGGAACCCGGCGGTGGAGACGCAGGCGACGGACCGCGCCTACCGCATCGGGCAGCGGCGCGACGTGTGGGTCCAGACACTGCTGTGCATGGGCACGCTCGAGGAGCGCATCGACCGGATCCTCGCGGACAAGGCGGCGCTGGCCCGGACCATCGTCGGCGGCGGCGAGAGCTGGCTCGCCTCGCTGTCCACCGACGAGCTGCTGGACCTCGTCGCGCTCGCTCCCGAGGCCGTCCAATGACCGACCCGGACGGCGGCGGAGGCACCCCTGACCGCGGCGGCGACCGGAGCCGCGGCGAAGACGGGGGACGCGGCCAGCGGCGCGGGCGGGCGTGGTGGTCGTCCCAGTTCCTCGCGCTGGTCGAGGGCATGACGCTGCCGGAGCCGCTGCGGGCCGGCCGCGCCCTGGTGCGCACCGAGGCCGTGCTGCACGTGCGGCGATCCGGCAACCTCGTCGTCGCGATGGTCCGCGACCCGGGAGAGGACCTGCACAAGGCCCGGCTCGCCGTCCGGACGTTCGGCGACGCCGACTGGGGCCGCATCGAGGACGCGCTCGCGGCCGAGGCCCGGTACGCCGCCACGCTGCTGGCCGGCTCGATGCCCACGGACCTCACGGAGACGTTCGCGGGGCTCGGGCTCTCGCTCTTCCCCACCCGTGCCGACGACCTGGCGATGGACTGCACGTGCGCCGACTGGCACCGGCCGTGCGCGCACCTCGTGGCGGCCTGCCACCAGCTCGCCGACACGATCGACCTCGACCCGTTCGCGCTCCTCGCGCTGCGCGGCCGGGAGCGCGACGCCCTTCTCGGCGAGATCCGCCGCCTGCGCCCACGCGTCGCCTCCCCCTCGGGAAGCGGCACACCCTCAGGAAGTGGCCCGCGCGCCTACTCCTGGCCGGCGGGACCGGGCTGGTCCCAGGCGRCACCCGGCCCGCCGCGCGTCCCGACGACGGCGGCCCAGGCAGACGGGGGCGGGGGCGGGGGCGGGGAGCCGCTGCCCAGCTCCCTCTCCCCGTTCTGGTCGTCGCCGTCCCCCGCGGGCCGCCAGGGCGCCCCGCCTGATCAGCGCGTGCCGGCCGCGCGCCCCGACATCCTGCTGGAACTGTGCGGTCCGCTGGTGGTGGAACCGTTCGGTGACCTGCGCGAGGCGCTGCGCCCCGCGTACGAACTCTTGACGACCCGGCGGCGGATGCCCGGCGCGCGCGACGCGCCGGGCGATCCGGGCTGACCTCTCAGGCCGACCCGTCACGCCGACCCGCCATGCTGACCCGGCGCCGAGCCGCGGGGGCGGGCCCCGACGACTCAGCCGCGGGGCAGGCCGAGGATGCGCTCAGCGATGACGTTGAGCTGGATCTCGACGGTGCCGCCGCCGATCAGTTGCGGCGGGACGGTCAGGTAACGCTGGGTGCGCTGGCCGCCGGGACCGTCGGCGGCCGCGGCGGCGGGGCCGAGCCAGCGCATCGCCCGTTCGGCGATCCGGGTCACGAGGACGCCGGAGGCGACCTTGGACACGCTCGCCTGGGCGCCGGGCCGCAGGCCGGACAGGCTGCGCAGGGTGGTGCGCAGGGCGAGCGCGGCCAGCGTGTGCGCGGCGGCGAACGTCAGGCCGACCTCGCGCGTGACGTCGCGCGGCGCGGCGGCGAGCGTGCCGGAGGCGGCCAGGTCGAGCAGGTCGGTCGGGATGTGCTGCATGCCGCTGATGCTGACCCGCTCGTTGCCCAGCGTCGTGCGGGCCAGTCCCCAGCCCTGGTTGACCTCGCCGACGAGCCGGTCGTCGGGGACGAACACGTCGTTGAAGAAGACCTCGTTGAACAGGTAGCCGCCGTTCGCCTCCCGCAGCGGGCGGACCTCCAGGCCCGGCGAGGTCATGTCGACGAGGAAGTAGGAGATGCCCTTGTGCTTCGGTGCCGCCGGGTCGGTCCGGGCCAGGCAGATACCGAAGTGCGCCTCGTGGGCGTTGGACGTCCACACCTTCTGCCCGTTCAGCCGCCAGCCGCCGTCGACCTTCTGCGCCCGGGTGGACAGCGAGGCGAGGTCGGAGCCGGCGCCTGGCTCGCTGAACAGCTGGCACCAGACGAGCTCGCCGCGCAGGGTCGGCGGCACGAACGCCTCCTTCTGCTCGTCGGTGCCGTGCGCGAGGATGGTCGGCAGCGCCCAGTCACCGATGATCAGCCTCGGCTGCGCCACTCCGGACCGCTCGTACTCCCGCTGGATCACCAGCTGCTCGATCGGGCTCGCCGCGATGCCGTAGGGCCTCGGGTAGTGCGGCACCACCAGGCCCTCGGCGACGAGCCGCTCGCGCCGCGCCGGCCCGTCCGCCGGCAGTGCGGCCACCTCGGCGAGCACGCCGGCGACGCGCTCCCCGAAGGCGGGGTCGGCGCCGGAGAGGTCGATGTCGAAGTCGCGGCTCGTGCCCGCGACCAGCTCGCCGAGCCGGTGCTCCCAGTCGGCGGCCGGGCCCAGCAGACTCTCCAGCGTCATCGCCCGGCGCCAGTAGAGGTGCGCGTCGTGCTCCCACGTGTAGCCGATCCCGCCGAGCAGCGTGATCGTCTCCAGCCCGATCTCCGTCGCCCGGGGCAGGCAGGCCACGGCCGCGCCCGCGGCGGCCACCGCCAGCTGTTCGTCGTTCTCGTCCAGCGCCCGCGCGGCGTCCCACGCCGCCGCCGACATCGTCTCGACGTCGACGAACAGCCGGGCGCACTTGTGCTTGATGGCCTGGAACGATCCCACCGGCCGGCCGAACTGCTCGCGGACCTTCACGTAGTCCACGCCGGTCGACACGCACCACCGCGCCAGCCCGACCGCCTCGGCCGCGAACAGCACCGCGGCCACCGCGCGGACCTGGCCGGCGCCGGCCGCGACCACGCTCTCCTGGCCGACGGCGAGATCGGTCAGGGTGACCGTCCCGACGGCGCGCGTGTGGTCGACCGGCGCGCCCGCGACCACCTCGACCCCGGGACCTGGCTCGGCGGTGAACCACAGCTCGCCGCCGTCGGGGGTGGCGGCGCCGAGGAGCAGCAGCGTCGCGCGGGGGGCGCCGAGCACCGGCACCGTGGACCCGCTGACCCGGTAGCCGCCATCGGCGTCGACCGAGGCCGTCAGGCCGTGGGTGGACAGCGCGGTGGCCGCCGTGGCGCCGGCCGCCAGGGCTGGCAGTACGCGCTTGCGCAGCTCGTCGCCGCCGTACCGCGCGAGCACCGAGCTGGTCAGCAGGCTGGGCAGCAGCGGCCCTGGGAGCAGGCCGCGGGCGGTCTCCTCGACGACGACCGCGAGCGCGACGGCCCCCGCGCCGGCGCCGTCCAGCTCCTCCGGCAGGTGCAGCGAGGTCAGCCCCTGCTCGGTGACGTCGCGCCAGTAGTCCGGCGCCGCACCGCCCGGCCAGTCCRCYAGACCGGCCCGCACCCGCTCGGACGGTGCGTGCCGGGCGACGAAGCCCCGGACGGAGTCGGCAAGCGCCGCGTGGTCGTCGTCGAGACCAATGGACACGTCTGTCTGCTCCTCACGGCGGGCGGGAACTGGCGGCCGGCGCTCACTCAGGATCGGATCCGCGCCAACGAGCAAGCATAGTGTATATATTATCTATAGATCTTCGATCTGGCGCCGACGTCGCGCGCCAGGGAAGCCGCGGTCGGGGCGCCGGGGCCAGGAGGCCGAGGGAGCCGGATGCCGCTCACAGAGCTCACGGAGAAGGAACTCGGCCGCCTGCGGCGGGCCGCCGACCGCGACGAGATCCGCCAACTCGCCTACCGCTACGCCTGGGGCCTCGACAGCCGTGACCTGGACGCGGCCGCCGAGCTGTTCGCCCCCGAGGCCAACACCGGCGACGGACGCGGTCCGGCGGCGTGGCGGTCGCGATTCCAGCAGAGCATGGGCGCGGTGGGGGTGACGATCCTCCTCGTCGGGAACCACCTGATCGACTTCGACGACGACGACAGGGCGCACGGGCTGGTCTACTGCCGCGGGTACATCGAGCCCCGCGATGGCGCCCAGCCGGGGCGGTTCGTCGAGCAGGCGATCCTGTACCGCGACCGCTACCGGCGGGTCGACGGGGAGTGGAAGTTCGCCTCCCGCCGCCACGAGCTGTGGTTCGGCATCGAGACCGCCGAACGGCCACTGCACCAGCGGGCCGCCGAATGGCCGAAGCACCACGACGGCGTCGGCACCGTGCCCTACGCGGAGAACAGCTGGCAGGCATTCTGGGCCGAGCACGGCGGCTACCGCGCATGACCCTCAACGGCAAGGTCGCTGTCATCACCGGCGGCGGCCGGGGCATCGGCCAGGCCATCGCGGTCCGTTACGCGGCCGAGGGGGCGACGATCGTGGTCTCCTCCCGGACCCGCGCCGACCTCGACGCCACGCTCGCGCGGGCCGGGGTCGGACCCGGAGCCGGAGCCGACCGGGGGCTGGCCGTCGTCGCCGACGCGTCGGACCGCGACGACGCCCGGCGGCCCGTCCGTGAAGCACTCGACCGGTTCGGCCGGGTCGACATCCTCGTCAACAACGTCGGAGGCCGCGTCGCCGGCAACCTCGACCCGTTCGCCGGCGACGACGACGCCTTCGAGGGAACCCTGGTCCTCAACCTGACGTCGGCCTGGTGGGCGACCAGCGCCGCCCTCCCGTCGATGCGCGACCGCGGCTTCGGGCGCATCATCAACATCGGCTCGGGCGCGGCGAAGAACACCGGCGGCTCGGTGCCTTACACCGCGGCGAAGCACGGTCTCGTCGGATTCACCAAGGAGCTCGCGAAGGCGGGCGCCCGGTTCGGCATCAACGCCAACGTGCTCTGCCCCGGCTGGACGAACACGTCGATGCTCGACTTCGAGCGCATCGCCAGGGCCCGGAGGACCTCCGTCGAGGCGGAGGAGGAGCGAGCCAGGTCCGAGAGCCTCCAGCACCGGGTCCTAGAGGCGGACGAGCTGGCCGGAATGGCCGTGCTGCTCGCCGGCCACGACGGGCGCGGCATCACGGGCCAGGTCATCAGCGTCGACGGCGGCTACAAGGTCTGACGTCGCGGGGACCAGGTCAGGTGAACCGGTCGGCGAGCGCGCGCAGCCTGCGCGCGGCGGCGAGGGCGGCCTGGACCTGGTCGGCGCCGAGCAGCGGCGCCGACTGCTCGATCGTGGCGGCGTAGCGAAGATGCCGGTCGCGGGCGTGATCTCGGCACGGCAGGCAGGTGACGCGTTCGGGGTGCGGCGACGTCGCGGCGTATGGCACCTCGGCGCCACATCCCGCGCGCACCGTGCGGGGCGCGTCGCCGACCAGCCCGAACACCGACGCCGTCACCGCCCGCACCTCGGCGCTGGTGTTCGGCACGGTCCACTCGACATGCACATGCGGGTCGTCCACGGTCCTCCTTCGGCCCCGTCGTCGCTCCCCAAGGTTGGTGACGCCCGCGACGGCGGAGTATGGGTCCTGACCGTCGACTCACCGCCGGCACCGACGCCACCGCCGGCCGCACGATCTCTCCTATCCGCGTCCCGATCGGCAGGTTCACCCCCGCAGCCAGGAGGAGTACATGACCGACCCGCGAACCGTCCTGATCACCGGCGCGACCGACGGTCTCGGCCGCGCGCTCGCGCACCGGCTCGCCGCCGAGGGCGCCACCCTGATCCTGCACGGCCGCGACCCCGACAAGCTTGCGCACACCGCCGACGACATCCACGCCACCCACCACGGCCCGCGACCCGCGACCGTCCAGGCCGATCTCGCCGAGCTGGCCCAGGTGCGCCGGCTCGCCACCGACGTGCGGGCGGCGACCGACCGGCTCGACGTCCTCGTCAGCAACGCGGGCATCGGCTCCGGCGAGCCCGACGGACGCACCCGCCGGACCAGCGTCGACGGCTACGAGCTGCGTTTCGCCGTCAACTACCTGGCCGGGTTCCTGCTCACCCTCGACCTGCTTGCGCTGCTGCGCCGGTCCGCCCCCGCCCGCATCGTCAACGTCGCCTCCATCGGCCAGCATCCGCTGGACCTGGACGACCTGATGATCGAGCACGGCTACAGCGGCACGCGCGCCTACGGCCAGAGCAAGCTCGCCCAGATCATGTCCGGCTTCGAGCTGGCCGACCGGCTGCCCGCCGCCGAGGTGACCGTCAACAGCCTGCACCCCGCGACCTACATGCCCACCAAGATCGTGCTGGCGGAGATCGGCCACCACATCGACAGCATCGACGAGGGCGTCGCCGCCACGCACCGGCTCGTCGCGAGCACCGAGGTCGCCGGCGTCACCGGCCGCTTCTTCGACCGGACTCGCGACACGGCACCCAACCGCCAGGCGTACGACAAGCAGGCCCGGGCCGACCTGTGGACGCGAAGCCTCGAACTCGTCGACCGGACCGGCGTTTCGGTCTGACCGGCCGACCGGCTGACCGAACCCACCGACCTGCGCGCCACGCCGCGCCGCGCCCGCATCGCGTTTCTCGACCGCATTACGTATTCCGGGCTGGCATTCACGGCTCAGCCCCAGCGCGTGAGGTCGGACGTCGCCGCGAGGTCGGCGGCGACGTCCAGGAGGTTTCGCCGCACGGGCCGGTCGTGGGCGGGCAGCCAGGCGATTACGGTCTCGGYGCGGTCCCCGGCGAGCGGTACGAACACCACCCCGGTGCGCCGGATGCTGCGCGCCGAGCGGGCAAGCCGGGTCACGCCGACGCCGGCCGCGACGAGCCCGAGCAGGTTCGACACGCCGCTGGCTCGCTGGACGACCCTCGGCGTGATGCCGGCGGCGGCGAAGTCCCGGTCGTATTTCTCGTGCCAGGGCGGCCACGACTCCCGCGGTGTCAGCACCCAGTTCTCGTCGGCCAGGTCCGCGAGGTGGAGCTCGGCCCGGTCGGCGAGTGGGTGGCCGACGGGCAGGACCGCGCAGACCGGTTCCGTGGCGAGCGTACGGATGGCCAGGTCGGCGACGAGGGGCGGACGGGTGAACGCCGCGTCGAACCGGCCGTCGCGCAGCCCGGCGACGAGCTCGTCGATCTGCCCGTTGTGGGTGGTGAGCTCGATGCCGGGAAAACGCTCCCGCAGGGCCCGCACCACCGGCGGCATCATGTAGTTGGCGGTGGAGGCGAGGAACGCCAGGTCGAGGTGGCCGATCTCGCCGCGGCCGGCGCGCCGCACGACGGTGACGGCGGCCTCGGCCCTGGCGAGCACGGCGCGGGCCTCCGGCAGGAATGCCTCCCCCGCGTCGGTGAGCCGCGTTCCACGGGTGTCGCGGTCGAACAGACGCACCCCGAGACCGCCTTCGAGCGCGCCGATCTGCTGCGACAACGACTGCTGGGCGACGTGCAGCTGCCGCGCGGCGCGGGTAAAACTGAGGTGCTCGGCGACCGCGACGAAATATCGCAGATGGCGCAGCTCCACGGTCACAGAATCAGACTGTAACCGCAGAAGGAAACGCGTGTTGGCCCGGTTCCGCCATTCCGAGGCAGGGTAGACGCGACAGTGCGCGACGAGGCGCGCGGACGACCTGAACACGAATGCGAGCGACGATGACGAAGACCGGCCGGGTTTGGCTGATCACCGGATGTTCCGCGGGATTCGGCCGAGAGCTGGCATTGGCGGCCTTGGAAGCCGGCGACCGGGTGATGGCAACCGCGCGACAGCCGGACCAGCTCGCCGATCTCGTCGCCGCCGGTGCGGAGCGGGTGCGGACCACGCCGTTGGACGTCACCGACGAGGAGCAGGTGACCGCCGCGGTCGCGCGCACGGTGGCCGAGTTCGGCCGCGTGGACGTGGTCGTCAACAACGCCGGCCACGGCAGTGTCGGTGCCGTCGAGGAGCTCGACCTCACGGACCTGCGGGCCTTGATGGACGTCATGTTCTTCGGTGCCGTCGCGGTGACCAAGGCCGTCCTGCCGCAGCTGCGGGCGCAGCGCGGTGGGACGATCGTTCAGGTCAGCTCGATGGGCGGCCAGGTGACCATGCCGGGTTTCGGGGCGTACTGTGCGGCGAAGTTCGCGCTCGAGGGCATCTCCGAGGCGCTGGCCGCGGAGGTCGCGCCGTTCGGCATCCGGGTGCTGATCGTGGAGCCCGGGGCGTTGCGCACCGAGTTCGGCGGGGCACGGATGCACCGGTCGCGGGTGATCGAGGCGTACGCGGCCTCGACCAGCCAGACCCGCGCGGCCGTCGAGGGCATGGACGGCACCCAGCCCGGCGACCCGCGCAGGGCCGCCCGCGCGATCCTGGAGGTGCTGGACAGCCCCGAGCCACCGCTACGGCTGGCGCTGGGCAACGATGCCGTCGACAGCATCGCCGCCCACCACGAACTGTTGCGCGCGGACCTGACGCGGTGGGAAAAGCTCAGCAGAACGACGGACCTGGAATGAGCCACAGAACGCGGTAGGGGGCATCGGCATGAACCGGTCACTCAGGTGGGTCTCACCGGGTCCCAGGGTGGCCGGGGCCGTCGCCCTCGGGCTGGGGCTTGGACTGGGCCTTGGGCTGCTCACCTCGTGTTCCGACAGCTCGTCGCCATCCGCCAGCTCGCCGCCATCGGCGCGGCCGGCGGCGACGGCGTCGGCCGCTCCCCACGGATGCCTGCCGGCGGATGACCCGGCCGCCGCTACCCAGCGCGGTTATGGCATCGGCCGGACCCAGGTCACGTTCGTCGACCACAGCCGGCCTACCGACGCGGCGCCCGACCGTGGCCTGGCCGGCAAGCCCGAGCGCACGATCCCGGTCGTCGTGAGCTACCCGATCGTCCCGGCTGCCGGCGCCGCCCCGGACGCCCCGGCCGTCCCGGGAGCGGGACCGGCGCCGGGCCGGTTCCCCCTGGTCGTGCTGTCCCACGGAGTGCTCGCGGACGGGACCGTCGCGGCGGACGTCATCGCGGCACCGCTCGTCCGTCAGGGCTACGTCGTGGCGACCCCGACCTTCCCGCTCTCCAGCGGTCCCGGCGCGACGATCCTGGACCTGCCGAACCAGCCGGCCGACGTCAGCTTCGTCATCACCTCGCTGGGCACGTGGAGCACCACCGCGGGCACGCCGCTGGCCGAACACCTCCAGGCGAGCTGCCTGGCGATCGCCGGCCACTCGCTCGGCGCCGCGACCACGCTCGCGGCGGCCTACCTGTCGTGCTGCCGGGACCCACGGGTCAGGGCCGTGGTGTCACTTGCCGGGACGCTCGCCCCCTTCAGGGGGACCTTCGCCGACAACCCGCCGATCCCGCTGCTGATCGTGCACGGCGACAAGGATGCGGTGGTGCCGCTGGCCAAGAGCGCCGAGATCTTCAACACCCTTCGCGGGCCGCGCTCCTTCGTCACCCTGCATGGCGCCGGGCATTCGACGATGTTCTACGACCGGGCCGGCCAGACGCTCGACCAGTCGGTGACCGCGTTCCTGGACGCCTACCTCAAGGGCGACTTCACCGCGCTGCGCGCACTGCCCGACGACGTCCGCCGCTCAGCGCTCGCGACCTACCAGGCGGCAGACTGAGGTCGCCCGGCCGGCGCCGGGTCGACGCGGGACGACGCGGGACGAGGTCTCAGGCCTTCGCGCCGGAGGCCGTGCCGTCCCGGTGCGAGCGGACCGCGGCCGACTCCCGGGCGAGCTCCCGGGTGTAGCCGGCGAGGACGGTGCGCACCTCGTCGAGGTGGCGGTCGAGCGCCGGCCCCGCGTTCACGGCGGCGAGGATGATCGCGGACGTGATCGTCTGGTACGTGTGGGCCGCGATGGTCCGGCGCTCGGGGGGCAGGTCGGGCGCGTGCCGGGCGATGTAGCGCTGCAGGTAGTCGGTCCACGCGTTGGTCTCGCCGAGTGGCTCGCGCATCTCCGTGGCGAGCAGCCCCCGGGCTCCCGGCATCTCGCCGAGGACCCGGCGAAGCGCGGTGATGAAGTGGTCGACCGAGACGTCGATGTCGGCCGTCGGGTCGGCATCGACGGGGTCCGGCTCGCGGCGGCCTGGGCGTGCCGGGCCTGGCTCGAGGCCCTCCCCCGTGGCGGTGCCCGCGGTGGCGTCCCCAGCGGTGCCGTCGGCGACGTCCTCGGCGGTGCCCACGGTGGCGTCGTCGGCGTGCTCGGGATCGAGGACCTCGCGAATCCGCGCGGTCCACCGGGCGGACAGGGTCGCCTTCAGCGCGTTCTTGTTCTCGAAGAACCGGTAGACCGAACCGATCGAGACGCCGGCCCGGTCGGCGATCGCCTCCATGGTCGTGGCGTCGACGCCCACCTCGTCGAACAGCGCCCCGGCGGCCTCGAGGATCCGTTCGAAGGTGGCGACGCTGCGCGCCTGCCGCGCCTGCAGACGCACCCCGACGTCACGCGGCATCTGAAGCCTCCCGATCACAAACCAGGTCTTGAAAACGAGGTCACCCTCATCTATGTTGCACGCCAGGCAGGCAGGTTCCGCCCAGCGGACAGTCGCGCCCGCCGACCATGCTGGCGCCACCCGAGCGGGCGGGGCCCTGGCGAGCAGGCCCGCGGCCACGCCTGGCGGACTTCTCGGCTCGCGCCGGTCCTGAGAACCGGCGGGCCGATATCAGTCTCCTCCGGCCATCGACGAGGTGCTCCGCACCTAGCCAGAGCGCTGTCGCGACGGCCACATCGGGCATCTCGCCCGTCGGGTGCTGTTAGGCTTCCAGTGGCCGCCCATTACGGCGGTGCCGCCAGCATGTTTCCGAACGGTTTCCGACCCGATCTGGCCATCAGCGCCGGGCGGGCCCGACGTTCGCGGGCGGCACACCGTGTGGCCATGACGACGCATCCGGGACTCGTCACCCCGCCGGCTGAGCGCCCGCCGCGCCTTGGCCGCGAGGTATGCCCTGATGAGCCCGTCGTCCGGTCCAAGCACGCTCGAAAACATTCACCCTCCCTCACTTTCCGTAACCGTCGCGGGCACCGCCCAGCCCACGGCGGTCCCGGACGGCGGCGATTTCGGCCCGCCGCCCACCCCGACACCTCCGCCGCCCGCGCCAACACCGATGCCACCCGGCGAGGCCGGGGCGCCCAGCCGGGCCGCGGACGCCGACGAGGCAGCGGACGCCGGCGGTACGTCGGCCTACCGCTGGCTACTCGGTCTGCCGGGCACCAAGTCGATGATGGCCGCGGGTCTGCTGGCCCGACTGCCCATCGCCATGATCGGCATCGGCGGCATGCTCCTGGTGGCCGCGACCACCGACTCCTACCGCCTCGCCGGCGCGACGACGGCCGCCATCGCCCTCGCCGGCGCTGCCGCCGGGCCGACGATCGGCCGCCGCATCGACGTTTCGGGGCCGCGCGCGGTGCTGCCGGTGCTCGCCGGCGTGCACGTCGCCGCCGGCATCGCATTCCTCGTCGCCGCGCTCGCCCACGCGCCCGCCTGGCTGTTGCTCACCACGGCGGTCGCCACCGGCGCGTCCCTCCCCCAGGTCGGCCCGGTGGCCCGGCAGCGCTGGGCGAACCGGCTCGGCGATGATCGTCGCCTCGACACCGCCTATGCGCTGGAGTCCGCGCTCGACGAGGTCTCCTTCGTCACCGGGCCGGCCGCGGCCGCCGCGCTCGCCGGCATCACCCCGTCCGCCGGCGTGGCCGCCGCGCTGCTGTTCGCCGCGGTCGGCACCGCCGCCTTCACCGCGTTGCCCGCCCCCGCGGCGACCCGGAAGCGCGTCGGCGCCGCTCCGTCTCACTCTGCCCTGCTCCCGGTCGCGCGGCCGGAACCCGCGTCCCGGCGGGAGGTCGGCCCGGGCCTCGGAGAAGCTTCATCGCGCCGAGCCGGGACACGCCGGCGTCCCCGGCGGGAGCGGTCGGTGCTGCGCGCCCGCGGCATGGTGCCCGTGCTGGCGGCGGCCGCGGCACTCGGGATGTTCTTCGGGACGATGGACATCGGTCTGGTCGCCTACGCGAGGGCGAACGGGTGGGGCGGCGCGGCCGGACTGCTGCCAAGCCTGCTGACGGCGGCCAGTCTCGGCGCCGGTGTCGCCTACGGCATGGTCCGGTGGCGGGTTGGCCTGGTGCGCCGGTACGCCGTCGCCGCCGGCCTGCTGGCGGCGAGCACCGCGCTGGTCCCGCTCGCGGGCTGGGCGGGCGGGATCGGCGTCGTCGCCGTAGCGGTCACCMTCGCCGGCCTGCCCCTCGCCCCGATGATCATCACCGGCACCGCGATCGTCGGCGAGCTGGTCCCCGCCCACCGGCGCACCGAGGGGTTCAGCTGGATCGTGATCGCCAACGGGCTCGGCGTGGCCGTCGGCGCCCCGCTGGCGGGCGCGGTCGTCGACCACTTCGGAGCCGCCGCCGCCCTCCCGGCGCTCGCGGCCTGTGGCTCCGCGACCGCGGCGGCCGCGCTGCTCGCGGCCCGCCGCCTACACGTCGGTCGTGTCCTGCTCGGCCCGGCGGACCAGGTCGGTGACCTGGGTGGCGAGCTCGGGCCACAGCTGACGGGGAGGCTGTGACCCGTTCCAGGGATGACCACGAGCCTCGCCCCCGGGATGGTGGCCGCCATCGCTCGACCGCCGGCGACGTCGCACATGACGTCGCCGGCGGCGTGAAGCGCCAGGGTCGGCACCCGTACTGACGGATGTGGCCGGGATCTTGACGCGGTGGTGCCGCGGCGGCGAGTGCCGTGTGGTCGGGCTCAGGCCGGCGGCGGGGGGACAAGCCCCATCCGGATCATGTCGTCCAGGCATTTGTGAATGAACTCCCGGGTCAGGTGGGGAATCCGCGGGCCGACCGGCAGATCTCGGACGGCGGCCTGGAACCGTGTCGTGTCGACCATCGGCTCGACGGGCCGAGGCCTGCTCATGGTCCCGAGCACGGTGAGGGACGAGTGCTGGCGCTTCGCTTCCGGCAATGCCTTGAGCTTGGTCTCGAAGCGCGCGAACCACGTGGCGTAGTCGGGCACCCGCTCGATCGGATAGCCCGCTTCCGCGATCCAGCCGACGAACGTGTCGAGTGAGATCCCGTCGTCCGCATGGTGGTTCAGGACGTGGTAGTTGCGGGCGCCGTCGTGCGGCTGGGTGCTGATTCCCACGATGGTCGCGGCGACGAAGTCGACCGGAAGGCCGTCGTAGTGCGCGCGGGCTGGGGCGCCCGTCTCGGTCGGCGGGTAGAAGGAGGCGGGGGCGACGCCGGCGAGCACGATGCTCGTGAGCAGCCTGGTGAAGACGTCGGGCACGTTGATCTGGCCGTGGTAGGTCCGGTGCGCGAGCATCATGTCGCCRCGGAAGACGTTCACCGGCAGCCCGGTCGCGCGGTGGGCCGAGAGCAGCACCTGCTCCGCGGCCCATTTGCTCGCGCCGTAGCCCATCCGGTGGCTGTCGAGATCGATCTCGGCGAGGAGCGGGGAGTCCTCGTGACGCGGGGCGCCGCGGTCGAGCAGGTGGGTGGTCGCGGCCGAGGAGACGAAGTCGAACCGTTTCTGCCGGTGGGTCAGCGCGAGCCGAACCAGTTCGGCGGTGCCGGCGACGTTCGGGCCGAAGAGGTCTTCGTAAGGAAGGACGTGGTTGACCAGCGCGCCCGGGTGGACGACGCGGTCGACCTGGCGCGCGAGGCGGTCGAAGTCCGCGACGCTCAGCCCAAGCCCTGGTTCCGCCACGTCGCCGACGACGACTTCGAGCCGGCCTTCGCTCAGTGCGGCGAACCTCTGGCGCAGGTCCGGATCCGTGTCGAACACCGCCGTGAGGCGGCGCAGGGCGGCGGCCTCGTCGGTCGCGCGCACGAGGCAGATGAGCCTCCCGCCGGTGGCCTCGAGGCGTTCGAGCCATTCGAGGCACAGGAAGCGGCCGAGGAAACCGGTGGCCCCGGTGAGCAGCACGCAGTTCGACACCGCCGGCGGCGGCTCGCTCGGCGGCTGCCGCAGGACGTCGGCGTCGAGGAACGCGCGGATGTCCAGGTCCGCGGCACGCAGGAGTCGCGCGCCCTTGCCATGCACACGTTCGAAGGTCGTTAGCCGCTCGCTGGACTGGTCGAGAGCGGACTCGATCAGCCGTGTCCACGTCCGTGGGTTGCCCGTGGGGCTGAGGATCGCGTTGACCGGCACCTCGACGCCGAAGATGCCCGCCAGCACCGTGGAGAACGCCGCGGCGCCGAGCGAGTCCCCGCCGAGGTCCAGGAAGCCGAGCGGCGCCGACCGGTCGATGTCCTCCACGCCCAGCGCGACTTCCAGCGCCCTGGCCACCTTGTCCAGGACACTGCCGCCGTCCAGTTCCCGCAGCGCGGTGAGGTTCTCGGTCCGTCTGAGCTCGAGGTCCGTGTAGAGCTGCTCGAGCCGGTCGCGGTACCTGGCCTCGAGGGCAGGGCGCATCCGTTTGTGGACGCTGGAGAGCAGCCCGTTCTCGTGCGTGAACGGCTCGTGCTCGACGATGAAGTCACGCGGCACCTCGAACGACCGGAGATCCTCCCTGGCCGCGACGTCGCGCAGCGCCGACCGGATCAGGCTCCGCACCGACGTCTCGGTGGGGCGGTCGCCGAGGCGGTCGCGCACGACGTCCGGGTTGGGAACGACGACGGCGAGCACGTACGAACGCGCCGAGTTGCCGTAGACGAAGATCTGGTCGATGAGTTCGCTGCCGTTCTCGAACGTCGTCGCGAGTCCGCCGACGGCGACGAACTCGCTCTGAGCGAGCTTCAGCACGTCGTTGCGCCGGCCGATCCACTCGATCTGGTCCGGCCCGCGCTCCTCGACGATGTCGCCGGTGCGCAGGAACCCGTCGGCGTCGAACAGCGCGGCCGTCGCCTCCGGGCGCTTGAAGTAGCCGGGCGTGGCCCGCTCGCTTTTGACGCAGAACTCGCCGCGCGGATAGGGCTTGTCCGTCAGGAAATAGCCGAGGTCGGGAACGTCCCGCAGCCGGTAGTCGATGACCGGAGGGCGCAGGACGCGTCCCATGACGGCCATGGTGCCCGCCTCGGTCGAGCCGTAGCCACCACCGAGGCGCACCTGAAAACACTCCTCGATGAAGCTCTGGACCTGGGGGGTCACGGGTGCGCCCGCGCCGCCGATCATGCACACCCGGTCGCCGAGGAACTCGGTACGGACCAGGCGCATCGCCTCGGCACGCGCCGTGGCGGCGTCGGCGCCGGCGGAGGTGCGCCGGACGACCTCGCTGAGGAAGTGCTGGTGGATCAGGTCGAGGATCCTCGGGAAGGCCGACATCTCGGTCGGGCGGGTCAGCCGGATGTCCTCGAAGACGGTGGACAGGTCGCTCCTGGCGGTGATGTTCGCCCTGCCTCCGCGCGCGAGCGCCGAGTAGATCATGTGGCGGCCCGCCATGTGGTTCAGGGGGGCCAGGGCCACCCGGACGACGGGTCCGGGCCGCTCGCCCGGGTCCCACTGGGCCGCCACCGTGCCCTCGGTGACGATGACGCCCTTGGGAGTTCCCGTGCTGCCCGAGGAATGGATCAGCAGGGTCATCCGACGCGTGCCCGCCGCGGACGCGGRAGGCGGTTCCCAGGCCGGTAGTCCCGCGCCGGCGACGAGTAGCTCGTCGAGCGTGACGAGCCGCGCGCGCGAGCGGTTCCTCGCGAGTTCGTCCCGCGCGGCCGCGAGGCGCTCACGGTCCTCGTCGACCCGGGCGTCGTAGCTGAGCGCGATGATCGTACGGATGGATTCCTGGGTACCGGCCAGGGTCGCCGCCAGGTGGAGATCGACCATCTCCGCCGCCACCGCGGTCGGCGCGGTGTCGGCGATGGTGCCCCGCAGGTCGGTGGCGGCGAGCGTGGCCTGGAGAGGCACGCTCACGGCGAGCTGGTAGGCCGCCGCCAGGTCCACCGTGACGTAGTCCGTGCTGGCGAACCCGAGGATGCAGACGAGATCGCCGGGTTCCACGCGGTACAGCGGATCATGTTTCCACACGGCGGCCAGGCACCTGATCCTGCGGTGAAGCTCGCCGTAGGTGATCGTGTCGAACCCGGGCTGGTCGACCCGGCGCGCGCGTCCCGCGCCGTCCTGGACGATCTCGTACCGTCGCTGGCCCAGTGCCGCACGTTCGGCGTAGCCGTCGAGCACGGTCTCGACGATCTGCCGGTAGGACAGACCCGGGCGGCGGGCGGCGGCGGTGACCTTCGGGTMGGGAGTCAACGCCCGCAGCTCGTCGTCCGTCTCGACCAGCTCGGCGAGGCGATCGGCCGGCCGTCGCACATCTGTCACTGACATGGGCTTCCTCGCACCGGTTGGGTCTGCGTCTGGACAACTACTGGTGCCCCTGGAGACGGCGACCCAGGGGAAGAGCCAGCCGGCCATGGMGGACGGCCGTCCCGTGGCCATCCAGCCAGTCACCGCCACCGGCCTCCCGCCACGGCGAGGAACTTAATCATACTGATCAGTTTGATTCTGGGTCAAGCGCGGAGGCAGCCCGCCGGCGTGATCACCTCGGAGGAGCCCGGTGCGAGGGTCGCCGAAGGTGCCGCGGGCGCGATCAGTCCCACCGCGAGGGTTTCCGGCGATGTGGTTTCAGGCGATGCGGGTTGCGGGCGATGCTGATGGGCGACCTGTTCGGCAAGGTGGTCGCGCGCCCCTGAGGGTGCCCCGGATCAGTCGGGACGCAGCGCTCGCAGGAACAGCCGGACAGCGTCCTCGGCGCGCCGTCGCTGCTCTTCGGGACTGTGCACGATCCCGAAGGACGCCATCCGCGCCGGGGTCACCGCGACGATGCCGAGAAAGTACTCGGCGGCCCGGTCGGGGTCGTCCACCACGATCGTTCCGGCGGCGGCGTGCGCGCGCAGCAGGTTCGCGACGACCTTCTGCCGCGGCCAGATGCGGTAGGTCTTCCGCGCGACCTCGGGGAACCGGGCCGCCTGCGCGATCGCGAGTCGGGTGAGCGCGACCATACGAGGATCACAGACTCTGCGCACGGCCGCCTCGGCGATCGTGAGCAGCGCGGCTCCGAGATCCGTGGGGAGGTCCGCTTCCTCAGGCTCGGGGGTGGGCCAGCCAGGCCGTTCCATCGACCAGTTGAGGACGGTGGTGAAGAGCTGCTCCTTGCCGCGGAACCTCGCGTAGAGCGACTGTTTCGTCGTGCCGGCGAGCGCGGCGATCTCGTCCACCGAGGTGRCCTCGTAGCCCTGCTCCAAGAACAGCCGCAGCGCCGCTTCCTTGATATCCCCGTCGAGCCGCGCCGCCTCCGCGCTCGTCGGGCGTCCGCTACGGCGGGCGGAGGCCGAGGATGCCGTCACACAACCAGTCTGACAGCCCCGACAGGGCGCCCATTGCATCCAGCCAAACCTGGCGATCTTGCTGGCGGATCCTGTCGCGATCAGGCCCTCCGGCCACCAAGCCGACCACATCCATGGGTCCTGCCGACAGCCTCATCACTCCGTCACCTCGACATCACTCCGCCACCCCGACCTCGCCGGACAGGCAGGCGGGCGACCGACGGCCCCGTCACCTGGCGAGGTCGGCCGGCACCTACCGACAGGAGCAAGCATTCACTAAGTTCTTGTCTCGGCCAGTCGACTCGCCTAGCGTGTCCCGTGCCTCGGCGGGAGGCGGCCGGCCGGCGTCAGGCCTGAAAGCGGACGCCTCTCAGCTGAGGAGACCGACATGATCGAGAACGAGGTCGTGACAGCGTTACAGCGCCACTGGGAGGACGGTTTCAACCAGTACGACCTCGACCTTGTGATGGAGCCCGTCGACAAGGACGTGGTGTTCAGTTCACCGTTCGTCCCACGGCTGACCGGGGACCCCGAGAAGGTGACGATCGACGGGTACGACGCCTTCCGTGAGTACATCGACGACTCGATGCGCCGCGTCCCCGGCATCCGGTACTCGCTCGACGCGTCCTTTGTGAGCACTCAGACGATCGTGTTCGTCTACACCTGCAACTTCTCCGACGGGCAGGCCAAGACCGGCGCGGACTCCATCCGCCTCAACAAAGCCGGCAAGATCGTCGAGTGGCGCAGTCACTACTCGTTCAATCCGGAAGCCATCGACGACCTGATCCAGGACTGAGCCCCCTTCCCCGGATCCCGTTCCCGGATCCCGTCCGGGCCACTCGGGCACTCGGGCCACAGCCTGGCGGCAGGCGCGCCCTGTCCGCCGGCGGGAGAGACGGTGGCGGCCGGCGACGCTAATGCTTCGGGTGTTCGGGGGTGGTGCCCGCGGCCGGGATCTCGCCGCACTGGACGACGACGAATCCGCCGGTACCGCTGTACTCGATCTGGGCGAGCTCGCCGGAGGACCGGCCGATCAGGTTGCCGAGCTTGAAGGTCGAGACGAGCCGGGTGCTCACGCCCGCCGTCCAGGCGACCGCCGCGTCGCGGTCGACGCACACCGGCTCGTCCGTGGGCAGCACGAGCGGGCTGCCGAGGCAGAGGACCGCGACGGCGCCGGTGCCGGAGATCTCCGTGTTGAACATGCCGCCGGCGATCATCGCGCCGAACCCACCCGACGTCTTCGTGATCTTGTATTGCAGGCCGGACTCCAGGGCGAGCAGGCTGCGGCCGTTGACGGTGAGCCGGTCGTCATCCAGGTTGAAGATCGAGATGTGGCTGCCGGACTCGGCGAACCACACGGTGCCGCGGCCCCGCGCCCGCATGAGATCCTGGCCCTCGCCGGTGACCGCGCGGCGGAGGTGGCCGCCTAGGCCGTGGCCCTTGTAGGCGAAGTCGACCTGCCCCCGGTAGGCGACCATCGCCCCCTGCTTCGCATACATCTCGCCGCCGTCGAGGTGGACCCGCAGCATTCGCTCCCCCTCCTCCAGGGCGAATGGCGGGCCGCCGGCCTGGCCAGCGGCGTGCCGCGCCAGTGGCTGGCTTCCCGGCGCGGAGTGACCGCCGAGGCCACGGTCTCCATAACCAGGACCGTAACCCCGCTCGCCACCCTGCCCCGTCATCTCGGCTCCCTTCCGATGACTGCCAGCGCGGCAGTCTATCGATTGACGAAATCGACGTCGCTCCCTCCGTCACATAGTGGCCGGCGCCCAGCGAGACCTGCCGGGTCCCCATTTCCAGCGGGCGCGAGAACCACGCCAGGGCGTCGTTTCGGTTTCTCCGGCACCGGCCGGACCACGGACGCTCCGGTGCGCTCGTCCCGCCCATGAAGCTCGTGCCACCGGCCCGGCCGACGCCCGGGCGGCGAGCCGGGCCGCCGCCCGGGCCAGGCCGACAGGATTCCTTGTCTTGACAAATTTTGTTGTCGGCATCAACCTGGAGCCCATGCTGGACGTGGCGGTGATCGAGGACCCGGGCGCGGCCGAGGTGTCGCTGGACCCGATGCGGGCGCGCCTGCTGGCCGCCCTGGCGGAGCCGGGGTCGGCGACGACGCTGGCGGCGAGGACGGGGCTGACGCGGCAGAAGGTGAACTACCACCTGCGCGCGTTGGAGCAGCACGGCCTGGTCGAGCTGGTCGAGGAACGGCGCAAGGGCAACTGCACCGAACGGGTGCTGCAGGCGACCGCGAGCTCCTACGTCATCTCGCCGGCCGCGCTCGCGGACGTGGCGCCCGACCCGGATAGAGCCCGCGACGAGGGGTCCGCCCGCTGGATGCTCGCCCTCGCCGCCCGGCTCATCCGCGAGGTCGGCGAGCTGCTCGCCGGCGCGACGGCGGCCCGCAAGCGGCTGGCGACGTTCGCCGTCGACAGCGAGGTCCGGTTCGCCACGGCGGCCGACCGCGCCGCGTTCGCCGGCGAGCTGTCCGACGCGGTCACCGCCCTGGTCGCCAAGTACCACGACGAGCAGGCGCCCGCGGGCCGCCGCCACCGACTGGTGATCGCCCTGCACCCCAGCCCGAAGATCCCCGTCCCGAGCCCCGAGACGATCCCGGGCCCGAACCGGTCCGAGTCCGCGTCCGACCTCCACGAGGAGAGCTGAAATGTCGACCGAGCAGCCGTCCCGCCGTGAGTTCGCCATCGAGCGCGAACTCGAGCTCGAGACAACGCCCGAGGACTACTGGGATGCCGTCACCAATGGCAACGCCGCCTGGCTGTGGCCGATCCAGCCGCCCGAGCCGCGGGTCGGCGGCGCGGTCGACGGCCTCGGCACCGTGGTGGCCTGGGAGCCGCCGCATCACCTGATCCTGCGGCATGAGGGCCCGGAGGGCTGGTTCAACCAGCTCGAGCATCTCGTCGAGGCACGGGACGGCGGCACGACCTGGGTCCGCTACGTGCACAGCGGCGTGTTCGTCGACGACTGGGACAACCAGTTCGACGGCGCGAGCAAGCACACCGACTTCTACCTGCACACCCTCGGCCAGTACCTGCGCTACTTCACCCGCCGCCCGGCCCGTTACGTCAACGCCGACGGGCCGGCGGCGTCGGCCACACCCGACGGTGTCGCCGTGTTGCGCCGCGCCGCCGGCCTGACGGACACGCGGGTGGGCGACCGGGTCCAGGTGGCCATCCCGGGCCTGCCGACGCTGGACGGCGTCGTCGACTACCTGAGCCCGGACTTCCTGGGCCTTCGCACCGAGGACGCGATGTACCGCGTCTTCGGCCGCGGTGCCTTCGGCGCCCCGACCTCCGTCGCCGTCCACCTCTTCGCCCCCGACGCCGACGAATCGGCCATCGAGAAGGCCCTGCGCGGCTGGCTCGAGGAGATCTACGCCTGACCCGGGATCCGGACCGTCGTGGCGCCTGTCCCGCCCACGGTTCCGGGCTCACCCACGGTTCCGGGCTCGCCCACGGTTCCGGGCTCGCCCACGGCTGCGGGTTCGCCCGGGGCCGGGGCGAGCCGCCGCGGACGCAACAGCACGGCGGCCAGGATGATGCCGGCGGCGACGCATCCACAGGCCACGAGCAGGCCAAGCCGGTTCCCGCCGACGAGCGCCTCGGCCGGGCTGTGGCCGGTCTTCGCCAGCGTCGCCGTACGCCCGGCGGCGACGGTGCCGAAGACCGCGAGGCCGATCGCCGCCGAGATCTGCATGGAAACGTTGACGATGCCCGACGCGAGGCCCGCGTCCTTCGGCGGCACGTCCGCGAGGGCGAGCGTCGTCAGCGGGACGAACGCGCCTCCGCCGCCGAGGCCGATGAGCACGCACACGAGCAGCATGCGCGGCGCGTACGCCGTCCCGACCCCGGCCCCGACGAACAGGAGCAGCCCCGCCAGCATGATGGCCATGCCGCCGATCAGGACCCGGTGGGGCCCAAGCCGGGCCGTCAGCCACCCCGCGAGTCCTAGCGACATGACCGCGACGACGGCCGTCTGCGGCAGGAACGCGGCGCCCGTGGCGATCGCGTCGAAGCCGAGCACCTGCTGCAGGTAGAGGGTTCCGAAGAAGAAGTAGCCGTACATACCAGCCGCCATCACCGCGCGCACCGCGCTGCCGGCGATCAGGCTGCGCTGCCGCAGCACCCGCGGCGGGATCATCGGGTCGGCGATGCGCGCCTCCCAGCCGGCGAACAGGGCGAGCAGCACGAGCGCGAGCGCTCCGGTGCCGAGAGTGGTCGCGGAGGTCCAGCCGATGTCGGCCGCCCGCACGATCGCGTAGATGCCGGCGAGCAGCGCCACGGTGACCAGGACCGCGCCCACGACGTCGACCCGGCCGCGCGGCCCGCCGCCGTCGCCGCTGCCGACCGGCCGTCGGTCGAGGAGCACGGCGGCGCCGACGAGCGCGACGGCGCCGATGGGGACGTTGATGGCAAAGATCCAGTGCCAATCCAGGTCCTGCGTGAGAATCCCGCCGAGTATCAGGCCGAGCGAGCCGCCGCCGATCGAGACGAGCATGTAGCGGCCGATCGCGCGGGCGCGCTCGGCCGGGTCGACGAACTCGGCGACGATGATCGCGAGCACGGACGACGACGCGAACGCGCCACCCATGCCCTGCACGAAACGGGCCGCGACCAGCACCGGTACGGACCCGGCGAGCGCGCAGGCGATCGAGGCGGCCGTGAAGACCGCGATGCCGCCGAGGAACAGCCTGCGCCGGCCGATCAGGTCGCCAAGCCTGCCGGCGACGAGCAGCAGGCTGCCGTAGCTGATCAGGTAGCCGTTCAGCGCCCAGGTGAGGTCGGCCTGGCTCACGTCGAGATCCGTCTGGATCGCCGGCAGGGCGACGTTCACGACGGTGGTGTCCAACATGACCATCAGCTGCGCGACCAGCACGACGATCAGCGCCAGCCATCGGCGCCGGTCGGCTCCCGCCGCGGCGGGAGCCTGTTCCTCGCGGTGTCGGGTGGCCGCGGCTTCCTCCATGACGTCCGCCGAGGGCGACGCCCTGTCAGTGTCAATCTCGCTCACGAGATAGTCACTATACAGTGACTATCTCGGATCACGAATCGTATGCCTACCATGATCATCATTTGATCTTGATTGACATCATCATGTTACGCTTGGACTGCCATGGCACCCACGACGAGTCCGTCCGTCGACGCGGACATCCCGGCTGACGCGCCGGCTCCCGCGGGCACGCACGTCCCGGGCGCGCTGGTCCTGCTGACCCGGCTGAGCCGCCAGGTCTACCGGATCGCGACCGAGGACGTCCTCGGCATGGGCCTCAAGCAGTTCGTGCTGCTCAACCAGCTCCACGAGGACGTCGGCGTGCCGCAGCAGCAGCTGGCCGAGCACCTGTGCCTGGGCGCGAACATCCTGGTGCTGCTGCTGAACGGGATCGAGAGCGCCGGCTGGGCCGAGCGGCGCCGCGACCCGGCCGACCGCCGGCGCCACCTGGTCCACCGGACTCCGGCCGGCACCGCCGCGCTCGCCAGCGCCGAACGGGCGATGGACAGCGTCGAGGACCGCGTCCTCGGCGACCTTTCCCCTGAGGAACGCGCCAGCCTACGCGCCCTCCTCGCCCGCGCCCTGCCCGACTGACCGCCCAGGCATCACCGGCGCACGGCGCGGCTCCCGCGAGCCGGAACCGCCCGCGCTCACGACACCTCCCCGGCATGTCGAGACCGCCGGGTCGGCTCCGACCACAGGCCGGGACGGTCGACTCGGCCGGACCGATCGGCGGTCAACCGGATCGGCGGTCAACCGATGGAGGAGGCTCAGCGGGATGAGGATTCGGGCGCGGCTCGCGGTGAGTGTGGACGGGTTCGTGACGACGCCGACCGGGTGGCCGGCGCACACGGCCGACCCGGCGTTCGTCAGTGGGGAGAGCCACGGGATCAGGGAGTTCCTCGTCGGCTGCGAGGCGGTCCTCATGGGCCGGACGACCTTCGAGCCGGCGCTCGCCAACGACCGGTGGCCGTGGCCGAACCTGGATGTGTTCGTCCTCGGTTCCCAGCTCCCGCCGGGCATCCCCGACCATGTCGTCGCCGACTCCGACCCGGCGCGGCTGCTGGAACGCATCCGGGCCGCCAACCGGGGCGGCGACGTCCATCTCGTCGGCGGGCCGCGCACGATCGAGGCCTTCCGCGCCCTCGGCGCGCTCGACACTCTCGAACTCGTCGTCGTCCCGCTGCTGTTCGGCGCGGGCCTGCGTCTCACCCCGGCCCTCTCCGCCGAAGCCGGGCTGACCTTCGAGAGCTCCCGCGCTCTTCCGGGTGGCTCCGTCGAGATCGTCTACACCTGCGACGGCCACCGCGCCGACCTCCCCGCTCGGCCCGCCAGCCAGCCGGCCCCACAGACCCGGGACGCCTGACCGGGCGCCCGCCCACCGGACGTCGGCCGGACGCCCGAGGTCCGGACCTCGGGCGGACGTCCGCCGTCCGTCGACCCGGCGTCGCCGAATGAGCTGATCACGTACTGGGCGACAGGGTATGYTCACTCCCGGATGCACATCTGCTGACATTTCGTCAGCAGTGGTGACCAGCCGCAGCTGGGTTGACAACCGTCGATGGCCTCGCGCTACGGGGGTGCGCGTGCTTGGATCCTTGCTCCCGATCGTGCTGGTGCCCGTCGACGGTCTGGCTGGTCGCTGATGGCGGATCTGTTCGCGGCCCATGTGGACGTCGCCCGCCAGTTGTCCGGGGACCTTTCGTCGATTCGGACGTCACTGACGTCGCTCGGGACGGATCTCACCCGCATGCACGGCCAGACCGGTTCCAGCGAGGTCGAAGCGGCGTTGGACCGGTTCGTGCACGACTCGTCGGACAGCCGCGGCAAACTCGACAAGCTGCTGGAGCGGGCGATCGGGTTGCTGAACGGGCTGGTGGACGGCACGGCCGCGCTGGACTCCGCGCTCGCCCACGGCCTCGACCCGGTCACGCCATCGCCACCGCCGATGCCATCACCGATGCCGATGGCGGCTCAGGTGGCCGCGCCGTGAGCGCGGTGGCCCCGCGGGCGACGGCCTCCCGGTTCACGCTGCGCGTCCCGGAATCGTGGTTCGAGTTCGACGTCTGGCGCGCCACCCGCACCGGCGACCTCGCCCGCCTCGTCGACGCGCGCATCGCGAGATACCCGCGGCTGCGGCCGCACCGCGCGACGCTGCTCACGCTGCTACGCGAGGCCGCCGATCGCGCCGAGCGGCAGGGCGCCGTCTACTGCGCCACCGCGACGCGGGACGAGTCGGGCACCGGCGACCTCGTGGCCACGCTGCTGGTCTTCCACACCCCGGGCGCCGACGACCCGGCCGAGAACACGGTCACGGCGATCGCCGGCCAGGTCAGCGCGGTCGCCCGGGCGCAGGCAGCCGAGCCGTGGCGGACGGTCGAGCTCGTGACCGTCCCCGCTGGCGAGGCCGTCCGCGTCCAGGGCGTCGAACGCAGCCTCGTCGACGGCATCCCCTTCGAGACCGTCACCATGCAGACGCTCGTCCCCGTGCCCGCCGCGCTCGACGGCAACACCGGCGGCACGGGTGGCACCGGCGGCACCAACGGCGTGCTGAACGTGGTGCTGACAAGCCCCCACCTCGCGCTCGCCGACGACCTGCTCGACCTGTTCAGCGCCATCAGCGACACCCTCACCTGGTCCGCCAGCGCCTAATAGACCCGACCGCCGCCGTAAGCCGCCCCCTTCTCGCCCCGACCGTTTCGGATCCGTTTTCGAGCCGAAAGGCAGGCCCAGCAATGGCGAACGTTCACGTCGACTACGAGGCGATCCGGAGTACCGCGACGACGCTGTCGCGCGCGCAGACCGACATGGAAAACCAGCTGACCACCCTGAAGACGCTGATCGACCAGCTGGTCACCAGCGGCTTCATCACCGACCAGGCCTCCGGCCGGTTCCAGACGTCCTACTCCAACTGGGACATCGGCACCCGCCAGGCGATCACCGGCCTGGAGGGCATGGCCAAGTTCCTCACCGAGGCCGTGACCCAGCACGAGCAGCTCGACACGTCGCTCAGCTCGGCCGCCGGCGGCTGATCCTCGGCTCGGCCGCCGGCGGCCGAGCCGCCAGTAACGCTCTCCGACCGTGTGGCCGGCGCCCCTCGCACCGGCCACACGGCGGCAGGGAGACGCGCCTCCACGCGTACGTCGCGCGCCAGTTTGTTGGGAGCACGCACCGATGAGCAGCGAGTGGCAGACCGTCGGCCTCGCYGCCGACCCCACCCCGGGTGACCCCGAGGCCGTCCGGGCGCTGGCCTACCAACTCGGCCTGCACGCGACGACGGCTGACAGCGGAACGACGCGGCTGCGGGCGATCGCCACCGGCGGCGGGGGCGACCTGGCGATGCGGGGTGACTACGCCCCCGGCTACGCCGAGGCGCTGCGCGACCTGCCCGACCAGCTCGCCAAACTCGCGAAGGCGTACCGCGGCGCGGGTACCGCTCTCACCGCCTATGCCACCACGCTCACCGACGCGAAGACCAAGTCCAGCATCGCGCTGCGCCAGGGCCTCGACGCGCAGACCCGATACCAGGGCGCCCTCACCCGCGTCGAGGCGCTGCTGCCCCCCGACCGCGCGACGCTGCTGTGGCCGAACGACGAGCTCAGCCCGCAGTCGATCGCGCTCGCCACCGCCAACCTGGAGACCCCGGGGCTTGCCGGACAGGTGCAGGTCGTCGCCCGCCAGGGCCAGGACGCCCGCCAGGACCAGACACTCGCCGCCCGGCTCGCACAGGACGCGAAGACCCTGCGTGACGGCGCCGCGAGGACGTGCGCCCACGGCATCGACGAGGCGCTCAAGGACAGCGGCATCAAGAACAAGCCCTGGTACGTCAAGGCCTGGGACTTCGCGAAGGCGCCGTTCACGTCGTGGGACAACTTCGTCAACTTCTGCGCGGGCGTCGCGCTCGTCGCCGGAATCCTCGCGGCGGTCGTCCTCACCGGGGGCGCGGCGGCGGCGATCCTCGGTGCCGTCGCGCTCGGGGCCGGCCTGGTCGTCCTCGGCGACAGCGTCGCCAAATGGCGACAAGGCAGGGCCTCCTTCGGGGCCGTGCTACTCAACGCCGTCGCTCTGGTGCCAGGCGGCAAGCTGTTCGGTCCGGGCCTGAAGGGCCTGAAGGGCCTGCGGGGGGCCAGCGCCGCCGTCCGGATCGGCGGGCGCGGCTCCCGGCTCGTCACCGGCGCGCTCGGGCGCTTCGGCGGGACGCTCGCCCGCG
This sequence comes from Pseudofrankia sp. EUN1h, assembly GCF_001854645.1. Taxonomy (NCBI): domain Bacteria; kingdom Bacillati; phylum Actinomycetota; class Actinomycetes; order Frankiales; family Frankiaceae; genus Pseudofrankia; species Pseudofrankia sp. EUN1h. The sequence goes on from NZ_MBLN01000064.1 coordinate 175,004, forward strand.
CCGGCCGGAGCGTCACCACCGCGGTTCCGTTCGGCATCCGGCGGGCCGGCGCGGCCCGCGGCCCCCTGCTGACGGGCGCCGACCGGTTCGCCAAGTCGGCCTGGTGCCGGGTCCTCGGCCGCGACCCGATCGACCTCGCCAGCGGCCAGATGATCCTCACCCAGACCGACGTCGAGCTGCCCGGGGTGCTGGGCTGGGCGCTGCGACGCACCTACCAGTCCGGCTACACCTGCGGCCGCTGGTTCGGACCCGGGTGGAGCTCGACGCTCGACCTGCGCCTCGAGGTCGACGAGCAGGGCGTCTGCTACACCGCTCCGGACGGCGTGCTGCTGGCCTTCCCGCACCCGCGGCCCGGCGGCCCGGCCGTCTTGCCCGAGCAGGGCCCGCGGCTGGAGCTCGTCCTTGATGAGACCGGTTGCTACAGCATTCTCGACTCGGCCGCCGGGCAGGTGCTGCGGTTCGCCATCCCCGCCGCCGGGCAACGCGGCGTCGCGCTGCCGCTGGCCGCGGTCGTCGACCGGGATGGCAACACCGTCGAGCTCGGCTACGATCTCGCCGGCGACCTGGCGCAGGTCGCCCACTCCGGCGGCTACCAGCTCGACATCGAGACCCACGACCATCGGGTCACCGCCGTACGCACCGCCGGCGGTAGCGGCGTCCGCGTCGGCGACGAGGACGGCGGCGTTGGTGGCGTTGGCGTTGGCGACGGCGACGGGTCGGCCCGCGAGCTGGTCCGTTATGGATACGACGCCGCAGGCCAGCTCACCCACATCTACAACTCGTCCGGCGCGGCCCTGCGGTTCGACTACGACACCGCGGGCCGGATCGTCCGCTGGGCCGACCGCAACGGCACTGAATACCGCTACACCTACGACGCGGCCGGCCGGGTGGTCCGCACCGAGGGCTCCGACGGTTTCCTGAACGGCACGATCGAGTACGACGAGACAAGGCGGGTCACCCGGGAGACGAACTCGCTCGGGCACGTCACCGAGCACCAGTTCACCGAAAGGCTGCGCCCGCTCCGCCAGATCGACCCGCTCGGCCGGGCGACGACGTTCGTCTGGGACGCCCACGACAACCGGACCGCCGAGACCGACCCGCTCGGCCGGACGGTGCGCTACCGCTATGACGACGCCGGCAACCTCACCGAGATCGTGCGGCCCGACGCCACCGTCGTCACCACGACCTGGAACGAGCAGCGCCGCCCGGTGACGACCGTCGACGCCGACGGCGCCCGCTTCGAGCGGGAGTACGACGCCCGCGGCAACCTGGTCGCCGTCGTCGACCCGCTCGGCGCCCGTACCCGGTTCCTGCACGACGACCGCGGCCGGCTCATGGCCGTCACCGACGCCCTCGGCCAGGTGACCCAGGTCGAGACCGACGCCGCCGGCCTGCCCGTCGCCGTGATCGACCCGCTCGGCGCGGCCACCTCGTACGACCGCGACGCCCTCGGCCGCGTCGTCGCGGTGACCGACCCGATCGGCGGCATCACCCGTTTCACGTGGACCCCGGAGGGCCGGCTCGCCTCCCGCACGCTCCCGGACGGCGCCACCGACACCTACCGCTACGACGCCGAGGGCAACCTCACCGAACACGTCGACGCGGCGGGCCTCGTCACCGCCACCGAGATCACCCACTTCGACCTGCCCGCCGCCCGCACAGGCCCCGACGGCGCCCGGCTCGCCTTCGGCTACGACACCGAGCTACGCCTGGCCACCGTCACCAACCCACAGGGCCTGGTCTGGCGGTACCAGTACGACGCCGCCGGCCAGCTCGTCGCCGAGACCGACTTCAACGGCCGCGTGCAGCGCTACGACTACGACGCCGCCAGCCAGCTGATGGCCCGAACCAACGGCGCAGGCGAGACCGTCACGCTCACCCGTGACGCGCTCGGCAACGTCGTCGAGAAGCGCGGTCCGAACGGCACCACGACGTTCGCCTACGACGCGACCGGCCGGGTCGTGCGGGCCGCCGGTCCTGGTCGTGGCCCCGAGGCCGAGGCCGAGGGTGAGGCCGGGGGTGAGGCCGGGGGTGAGGCCGGAGCCGGGGGTGAGGCCGGGGGTGAGGCCGGAGCCGAGGTGACGTTCGAGCATGACGCGGCCGGGCGCGTCGTCGCGGAAACCGTCGACGACCGCCGCGTCACCTCGGAGTACGACGCACTGGGCCGGCGGGTCCGCCGAACCACCCCCTCCGGCGCGGTGAGCGACTGGGAGTACGACGCCGCGGGCCGCCCCCTCGCCCTGCGCACCGCCGGCCGCGCCCTGCTCTTCGCCCACGACGCCGCCGGCCGCGAGATCGAACGACTCCTCGCACCGGCCGCTACCGCCGAGCCCGGCTCCAGCGGCCCGGGCGGTTCGAGCGGCCCGGGGAGTTCGAGCGGTTCCGGCAGTCCGGGCACCGCCGTCGCGCTCACCCAGGCATGGGACGCCAATCACCAGCTGCTGTCCCAGACCGTCACCGCTGGCCCGTTGGAAACCCTCGGAACGGTGTCCGCGAGCCTCGGCCGACCGGCCGACGCGGCGGCGACCCGGCTGCTGCAACGGCGGGACTTCGGCTACAGCCCCGACGGCTACGTCACCGAGATCGACGACCTCATCGGCGGCCTACGCCGCTTCGACCTGGACCCGATGCGTCGGGTAGTCGCCGTAACCGGCTCCGAATGGCAGGAGCGGTACGCCTACGACACCGCCGGCAACGTCACCGACGCTACCTGGCCGGTCGCCGGAACCTCGCAGGCCACGCGGGGTGCAGGAGGCGTCTCCCAGACCGGGCCAGCCTCGGGAGCCAGAGACAGAAGCGAAGACGGCGACGAGCGCGGAGTGCGCGAATACTCCGGCACGCTGATCCGCCGCGCCGGCGCGGTCCGCTACGAGCACGACGCCCAAGGCCGCGTCACCCTCCGCCAGCGCAGGCGCCTGYCCGGCAAGCCCCGCACCTGGCGCTATGCCTGGGACGCCGACGACCGCCTGACCGCCGTCACCACGCCCGACGGCACGAACTGGCGCTACCGCTACGACCCCTTCGGCCGCCGCGTCACCAAACAGCGCCTGGCCGCGGACGGATCGGTCGCCGAACGGATCGACTTCACCTGGGACGGAATGGTCCTCGCCGAGCAACACCACACCACCAGTACCGGTACAGGCGACGGCGACGGCGACGGCGACGGCGACGGCGACGGCGACGGGCCTACGGTCACCACCTGGGAATGGGAACCGGACTCCTTCCGCCCCCTCACCCAGACCGAACGCCGTCCCACAACCGGCCACTCCGCAAAGAGCGGTTCTTCGGACGCCTTCTCCCCGCCCGACCTCTCCTCGGACGGTGACTTCTCGGACGGCGACTTCTTGGACGACCGTTCGTCGGACGGACCTTCCTTGGCGCCCCGACCAGCCGACGGCGCCGACCAGGCCTGGTTCGACACCCGCTTCCACGCCATCGTCACCGACCTCGTCGGCACCCCCACCGACCTGGTCGCCCCCGACGGCACCCTCGCCTGGCACGCCCGCACCACCCTCTGGGGTGTCACCGCCCCACCCACCCCCGACCAGCCCACCTGCCCGCTACGCTTCCCCGGCCAGTACCACGACCCCGAATCGGGTCTCAACTACAACTATTACCGCTACTACGACCCCGAATCCGCMCACTACGAAAGCCCCGACCCTCTCGGCCTCGAGCCCAATCCAAATCCCCACGCCTACGTTCACAATCCCACCGGCTGGCTCGATCCGTTCGGCCTCTCGCCTTGCGAGAATCTAGTCCGAATGAGGCACTATACCAATTCACAGGGCGTCAAGGGAATTACATCGACGGGCATAATAAGGGCCAGCGACCAGAACAAGGTCTTCATGGTTCGAGCTCGAGGGAAAATTCTTAGCCCACAAGACGCAGTGGATAAACTTGGAATCGCCCCCGGCCGCGGACGACGAGTACTCGAGTTTGACGTTGCCACAGACCGGCTAACCAAGGAATATAACCCAGTCATGAAAATCGACGAATGGACCGCGACAGGAGATCTGCCGGTGACCAACATAACAGTGGTCCGCTAGTGGTAGAACCAGAACAGGTCACTATAACCCTCGCCGACGCCATCAGCGCGTTCCGCGACCTCAATGAGTTCGTGGTCTCACTCGACCGAATTGGTTCACGGATTGGTGGCGGCAACAACAGCCCGGACATTCTGTACGGCTACATAGTCAGTCATGATGTAGGCCCGCGCTTGGCGCGGCTACGAAGAATGCTCGGCGATGCCCTGGAGTCTGCGATCGGCGAGGACGAGGTAGAYAGGATCGGTGAGTCATCTTATTTTTATACCGATGACTAAAGTCGCTTGCACTCATTAGACCACACGCTGGCGACGCACGGCGACGCTTTAAACGATGAGATAAATACAGCCGGTAGAGGTAGGGAAGAATCGATCGAGTTCACGATGTAGGCCGTGGCCGCGGGTGTCGAATGGCAGGGTCTACAGAAGGATGTCACCGCAGGTCCTGGTCCCGGTCCTGTTCTCGAGCAGGACCGGCAGGTCGCGTCACCACAGAGGACCAGTGACTGTGGCCGCACCGGTCTTGCGGCCGGCCGCTGCCGGATCTCTGACCAACTTCCACTGATCCAAGTGCAGGTGCCTTCAATCCGTATGAACGGTAATTTGGCGCTAGGATCAGATACGGCCGATAACACAGTTGGAGCGGGTGCAGGGGTGGGGGAAACCGCGCCAGCCGGCGGTTTGGAGGAGGGTGGTGATTTCGGCGGCTAGGTCGCAGGGGTGGTCGTGGACGGTGGCGAAGCTGTAGCGCAGGGGGTGGTGGCCGGCGAGGACAGCGGCGTTGTCGATGCGCTGGTCTCGGGTGCGGGCTTGGGGCGGGTGGGCTAGTAGGCCATCGAGTTCGACTCGAACGCCGTAGTCGCGGTAGAAGACGTCGTCGCGCCAGGAACCGCCATGGCGTGGCCGGATGACCTGGCGTTCGCCCCTGGGCAGGCCGTGGGCTCGTTCGACGTTGCGAAGGTAGGCGAGTTCGAGGACGGAGTGGCAGCCCTCGGCCACGTCCCGGAGCCCGCCGGTCAGGGCCTTGYGCCACCGGAGCCGGGGCCGGGCGTCCAGGGCGGATTCCAGTCGCTTCACCGTCGTCATCCGCGCGCCGACCGCCCTTGCCAGCCAGCTGATGGCCTCGTCGAGATTACGGGAGCACTGGGCTAGGTCGATGACTGTCTCCTCGACCCGGGTCTGAGGCGGTGTTCTAACGGGGTGGCGGATGAGCTCGGCGTGGATCGTGCGGTGAAAGCGGACGCCCGGGACCGGGGCTGGAGTGCGCGGGTACGGCACGGTGATGTGGATGGTCGGGCTCGGGCATTCCAGCAGGCCGGCCAGCTCCGCCGCAGTGTGATGACTGAGCATCGCCCCTGGCCCGGCCCGCAGCAGCACCGCCCACAGCTGCGCCTCTCGCGGCAGCGGCCCGCTGAACGTGGCGTAGACGCCGGGAAAGACGCGAACCCAGCGCCTGGCGGCGATATTGGCTTCGATCTGCCCGTCAGTGATCCCGCATCCCAGTGCCTGGTCCCGCCTGACCACCCCGTGCTGCTCCCGCACCGCATCCAACACGCCTCAAGAATGCCTCCCCAAAGCCCTCGCTGGATCTTCTCACGCGACCTGTGGATACCCAGGCACCTGTGGAGAACCCACCCCTCCATGATCTGGTGGGATTTTCGGAGTGATAGCGCCGAAAATCCCACCAGATCATGGAGGGACCCGTCGATTTCGGGGGCGATGATGTCCTCGGAGCCAAGGCAGTCCTGATCGGCAGGGATCAGCCGCCTCGCCCTCGCGGCCCGCCCCGGCCCGGCCCACGCCGTATCCAGGAAGCACCCCAATCCAGCCCTTGCGCCTCTCCCCCGGAAGACGGCCGCGCCAAGACAGGCCCCGCACAAAAACCCCGACCGGAGACAAGCGCGAACCCCATGATCTGGTGCGATCCTCGGAGTCATAGCGCCGAAAATCCCACCAGATCATGGTGAGCTCAGATCATGATGAGCCGCCTCGCCCGATGCGATCCTGCTCGCCGGTTTTCGCCGACCACCTTCAACCAGCGAGCTGGAGGAGCGTGGCGGCGCCCTGGGTGATGAGGTAGCCGCGGCCGGCGGGAGCGGGGAAGAACTGGTCGGGTTCGAGGCGGAGGCCGTGGTCGCGGGCGGTGTGAGGGCTGGTGGGGGTCAGCAGGAGGATGCCGCCGCTGGTCTTGATCTCGTTCGCGACCTTGAGCAGGGAGCGGCGCTGGCCGTTGAAGACGGGGGTCGCGTCGCCGCAGAGGACGAGGGCCAGACGGCCGCGGGCGGCGGGGCTCGCGGCCTCCTCCAGCAGCGTTGGGGCCTCCGCGAAGTTCACCACGCTGGCGGAGACGGCGATCTGGTCGCAGTCGTCGACGATGACCGCGAACCGGCCGTCGCCGAACGCCTCGGCGGCTTCGCGCAGGTCGGCATCCTTGAGGGTGCTGCCGGTGACGACCCGCACGCCCTCGTCGCCGTCACCAGCGCCGTCGCCGTCGCCTGCGGCGTCACCAGCGACGGCGGCGTCACCAGCGCCTGCGGCGTCACCAACGCCAGCGCCAGCGCGGAGCCCGAGACCGAGGAGTCGGGGCAGCTCGGAGCGGGGCGGTACGACGAGGAGCACGCCGACGCCGGCGTGACGCAGCCCGCGGGCGATGGTCGCGGCCGCCGTGGTCCGCCCGGAGCCAGCCGGGCCGGAGACGATCAGCCCCTGTGGGCCGGCGCCGAACAGGTCGAGGCCGATGGCCGTGGCGTCGCGGCCGCCTACGCCGAGCGGCAGCCAGGTCGCGGACGGGCGCGGGTCGGGCGGCGCCAGCTCGTCGACGGTCACGGCGGTCGGCAGCGACGGGAACGGCCGCGGCAGCCGATCCGCGCCGACGGCGGCGTTGGTTACGGCGGCGTCGGTGCCAGCGTCGACGTCGACGTCGACGCTGGTGACGGCGGCGCCCGGCCGGGAGGCGACGAGGCGCGCGAGCTCGATCGCGGTGAGGTGGTGGCGGGCGACCTGCAGGTGGGTCCCGGACGAGGCTTCGACGGCCCGACCGGGTAGTTCGGGCGGGCTGGCGACGCCGGACGGATAGTGCATGCGGCGCAGCTCCTCCTTGCCGAACGGGAGGAGGACGCGGCGGGTGAACAGGTTCGCGGTCCTGCTGGCGGCCAGATCCTGCCCGCCGATGGCCACGACGTGCACGCCGACCGGCGGGCCGGTGGCGATCACGTCGCGCAGCAGGGTGAGCATCGACGTCTCGACGAACGTCGGGTCGGACCGATTCTCGAAATAGTCCCAGCCGTCGACGATCAACAGGATCCGGGGACCGCCGTGACGACCAGATCCGCCGGCACCGAGGCGGGCGGTCTGGCGGGTGGTGACCTCGTCGGCGAGCCAGGTGAGCAGCCGGCGGATCCGGTCGGGCTCTCGGGCCGAGATGACGGCGCCGCAGTGCGGCAGTTCCGCGTAGTCGGCGAGCCCGGCCGGCTGGTGTTCGATGACGTAGAACTGCGCCGAGTCGGGCCGGAAGCGCAAGGCGAGGCCGGCGATGAGGGTCCTGGCGAGCGTGGTGCGGCCGGTCTGCGGGCCGCCGGCGACGAGCAGCCGGTCGGTGCCGTCCAGGTCGAGGACAGCCGGCGGCTGGGCCTGCGCCGCCGGCTCGTCGAGGAGCCCGAACGGGATCTCGCCGGAGGTCGGAGTCGTCGTCGCCATCGCCGCCAGGTCACCCGCGGTGAGCTCCGCGGGCAGCGGTGGCCGCAGCGGTCGGAACGGCCGGAACGGCGCGGGCCCGCTGACGAGCGCCGCCGCCTGCTCGATCGCGCGGATCGTGAGCGTCTGGTCGGTGGCCGCGCCGCCGTGGTCGACCTTCTCCTCGGGCCGGGGCGTGCCGAGCGTGACCCAGCCGACCGTGCGGACCCGGGCGGGACGGGCACCACCCATCGGCGGCGGATCGCCGAGGTAGCCGGACTGGAACAGCCGCGGGGTGCGGGTCTCGTCCTTGGTGCGGAGGATCATGCCCCGCCCACGCAGCCGGCCGGGGATCGCCGCCGCGTCCGGCACGCCCAGCACCTCGACGCTGTCGGCCGGCTCGTTCTGCCGCAGCGTGATCCGCAGGTCGATGTTGTTCTTCAGCTCGGCCGAGAGCTTCCCCTGCAGCGATTGGGTGGCGAGCACCAGGTGCATCCCGAGCGAGCGGCCCTTGGCGGCGACGTTCACCAGCTCCTTGAGGAAGTCCGGCGACGTCTCCAGCACCCGAGCGAACTCGTCGAAAATCATCACCAGCCGCGGCAGCGCCGGCGCCGGCGCGGCACCGTCGCCACGACCACCGGCACCGCCGGCGCCGGTGCCGGTGCCGGCGGTACCGCCGGTGCCGGTTCCACCGTGGGCGCGCAGCTCGCGCCAGTACTCGTCGATCTCGCCGCCGTAGTGGGCGAGCAGCCGTTCCCTGCGGCTGACCTCGGCGCGTACCGAGGCGAGCACCCGCCTCGCCGCCGCCTCGTCGAACACGTCGGCGGCGGTCTGTCCGGTCGAGCGGATCAGCGCGACCACGTGCGGGCAGTGCTCGAACGGCAGGAACGCGCTGCCGCCCTTGAAGTCGACGAGCACCAGGTTCAGCTCGTCCGGCGAGTTCGCCAGCAGCAGCGACGTGACGAGCGTCTGCAGCAGGATGCTCTTTCCCGCGCCGGTGGCCCCGCCGAGCATGGTGTGCGGGCCCTGCGCGGCCAGGTCCACGGTCACCGGCCCGTCGGCGTCGGCACCGAGCGGAACCCTCGTCGTCGGACCCGGCGAGGCCGACCACAGGTCGGCGACGTCGCGCGCGTCCGGCTGCCCGATCCCGAGCAGGTCGAGGAATCGGACCGGGTAGGGGATGCTCGCCTGCACGCTGCCCAGCGTGAGCCGGTCGCGCAGCGGGGCGACGGCACGTGCCAGCGCCTCGGCCTCAGCCGTGGTGAGGCCCTCGGCGCGCCCGACCCGCTCGCCGTCCCGGCCGGTCACCCGGATCATGAGCTTGTCGTCGACGACGCACTGGACGCGGCACTCGGCCATGTCGTGGCGATCGACGGCGATGACGTAGACGCCGGCCTCCGGGCCGTCGCGCAGCACGGCCCGCATCCCGGCCAGCTCGCGCAGCGGCAGCGCGCCGTCGAGCAGGACGACGACGTCCTCGGCGAACCGGACCTGGCTGTGCCCGCGCCGCTCGGCGGTGCGCAGGGCGATCAGCTCCCGCAGCTCCCTGGTCCGCTCGGCGCGGGTGGTCGCGGTGTTACCGACCCAGCAGGGGATGTCATTCGCCTCGCCGGCCCAGGTGTGCGGCAGCCAGGTCGCCCAGTACGGGTCGCCGTCGTCGGACGAGGTGAGCAGCACGAGGCGCAGGTCGTCGGGGCCGCGCAGCACGCCGACCTGGGCGAGCAGGAAGCGGGCGAGCGCGCGTGACGGCTCCTCGGGCCCGGCGATGCCGAGCACCCCGGCGGCGCGCAGGTCGACGGTGAGCGGGACGGACCGCAGCCGCGGCTCGGGGAAACCCTCCCAGCGCTCGCCGCGCAGGTCCAGCGTCGGCGGCGCGTCCGTGAGGCCGAGACGCAGCACCAACGCGTCCGGGGAGTCGGCGGTGCGGGGCCACACCTTGCGGCTGGCGCCGGTCGCGGCCATCGTCAGCTCGAGCTGGTCCGGCGCCCGCCGGCGGCGGACCCGCTCCTCGGCGTCCAGCCGCCGCGCGATCTCGGACAGCGCCGCCGCCCGGGCCCGCTCGCGCTGGTCGTGCTCGGCGCGCCGCGCCCGACGCTCCCCCGTCTGGCTCCCGACGATCGTCAGCGGCCCGAGCAGGCACATCAGCAGGATCAGCAGCCGGCCGAGGACGAGGGCGAGCACCACGCCCATCACGACGGGCAGCAGCGCGGACAGCCAGACGCCGGCCCGGGAGGTGGCGGGCCGCGCGTGCGCCATCGGCAGGGTGACCTCGCCGCGGCTGACCGCCGGTGGTGCGTCGAAGGCCCGGTCGAAGTCAAGCCGGCCGTCGTCGCCGGGCCTGGTGACCAGCGGAGCGGCCGGCAGCGGCACCCATTCGATCCGGTCCGAGCCGACCTCCAGCAGCGCGCCCGGCGACAGCTCGACAGGTTCGACAGGTGCGGCGGAGGCGGCGGGCTCGGCGGGGGCGGTGAGCTGGACGCCGTCGAGGAAGGTCCCGTTGTGGGAGCCGGCGTCACCGGCAAGAGCCCGGCCGTCGACGTCGATCTCCAGCACGGCGTGCTGGCGGGAGGCCTCCTCGCAGTGCAGCACCAGGTCGGCATCMGCTGACCGGCCGACGAAACGCCGCCCCGGGGCGAGCCAGGCGACCAGCCCCGCGTCCCGCCCGTCGACGACGCGCAGCGCGCCGACGATCCCGCGCGGCAGCGACCGCGGGGTGGCGCCTGGCGCCCCGATGGTGATGATGGAGCCCTGCACCAGGGGGCTCTCCCCCACCGTCGCCGCCGGGTCGAGCCAGTCGTCGCCGACGTAGCAGAGCCGGCCGGCGGCGGGCAGTGGCAGCGCGTCCAGCACGGACCCGACGGTCGTGTCCGGCTCGGCGGACACCTCGACGTCCCGGCTCGCGCCCGTGGCGGCGTTCCGCGCGGTCAACCTGATGATCATGATCGACCCGCCCCGGACCCGGCGCCCACGGGCCGCGGCACACCGCGCCCGACCGACAGAACCTGCCGCACCCCAGCCACTCTCATGATTCCCCCGTACCGGGACAGAGTAGCCGGCCACCCGGCACGTTCCCGCCACGCGAATCTGGACGGGCCCCGGGCTTGCCGCGGGGCCCGTCCAGATGTGCTGGCGCGCTAGGCGCGTGTCACCCGGTGACGCGAGAGGCGGACGACCGGGATGACGATCAGCAGCACGCCGCCGACGAGGGCCGCCCCGCCGACGGACAGGGCGATCGCCGACCAGGTGCCGAGGTCGGGGATCGTCGCGCCGAGGTCGGTGCGGACGGCGACGCCGGCGGAGCCGTTCTCGTTCGCCAGCACCAGCGTCCAGTCGCCACCCCGGGCGTCCCAGGTCAGCGTCTGGCTACCGGTGCCGGACACGGAGGCGACCCAGATGTCGGTGCTCGCCGGCGGCCTTGCGAGCGGGCCGCCGGCGTGGTCACGCCAGGTCCCCGACCCGTCGGGCCGCACGACGCTGTAGGCCACCTGGTCGAGGTAGGCCGTCACGTCGTCGGTGCGGGCGATGCCGACGAACACCGGCTTCGCCGGGTCGTTCGACGCCGCCCGGACGCGGACGGTGCCGAGCACGTCGGCCCAGCCCGCCCGGACATCCGCCGGGCCGAGATCGACCTTCTCGCTGGTCAGCGCGTAGCCCGGGGTCTGCAGGGACCGCGTCGAGGTGGTGACGTAACCGTCGTCACGCACCGCGTGGTCGACATACAGCCCAGTGCTGCCCGCGGCCAGCAGGCCGAGCGAGGCGAGCCCCAGGACCGCGCCGACCACGACCGTGACGATCCGGCCCGCGGTCCAGCCCGGTATCCGCGCCCCCGGCGCGTCCGGCCGGGGTTCCAGTGCGGTGCCGCCACTCGTGCCCACGCCCGTGGCGCCATCCGTGGCGGACGCCGTGGCCGGGGGCGTGGGGGTGCCGCCGCCCGCCGGGCCTGCCCAGGGGCCCACCTGGCCCGTTCCGGCTTCGGTGTGGGTGGACAGATCGGGGTAGGCGTGGCCGGTCGCGTCACCCTCTGCCGGGCCCGACGGCGGGGACGTGTGCGTGCCGGACGGCTCCGGGCCCCCCTGATCGAGGCGGAACGGTGGGTAGGTGTCGGTCATCAGGGCCGCGTAGGCGGCGACGCGCAGCACCCAGCGGTCCAGTCCGATGACCAGGTCGTAGAGGTGGCGCGGGTACCGGCCACTGAACAGCAGCACGACCGCCGCGACCACGACCAGGATCGGGATCAGGCCCCAGAAGGACCCGCCGTTGTTGACGCTGCCCCTGTTCCAACCGAGCAGCAGCCCGAGCACCAGGTAGTGCGGTATGGCGAGCAGCCACCACTTGACCAGGACGAGGCCGCGGGAGAGGCGCTCGGGGTAGGTGATCTCGAGATGCGCCGGGTAGTCCGGCACGTCGTCGAGCGTGAACGGCGGGTAGCGGTCCGTGGCGAGCCCGCCGTAGGCGTAGTACTGCACCCGCCAGGTCCAGCGCAGTACCCCGACGTTGAAGTCGAAGATCGGGCGCGGGTAGCGGCCGGTGAACAGGATCGCGAAGAAGGTGACCACGGTGAGAACCGCGAACGCCACCCACAGGAAGAACAGAACGATGAAGTGCGGGATGACGAGCACCCACTTCACGAGCCAGAGCCAGCGCGACAGGCGCGGGTCCGGGCCGGGCGCCGCGTCCACCCGGACCGGCTGCGCCGGCGGCGGGGGTGCCGCGRGTTGGGCGAACTGGTAGGGGTGATCAGTGCTGGCGGGCATCGTTTACCACCTCTTCGATGCGCCGAGGATGCCTCCTCTCCAAAGGTTCCCGACACCGGCTCGCGTACCAAGGTCCCTACAGCTTTCCCGCGGCAGTCCTTCGTCTACGAGCGGCGTCCCGGCTGCCCGGTTGGAGGGGCCGAAGGGCAGGTTTCGGCCTCGGCAGCGGTCTCCGTCGGATCTCAGTCGGATCTCAGTCGTCGAGGGGGTCGGTCTCCGCGGCGGCGGCGACCGCACCCGCGGCGCGCGCACCGGCGTCGGCCGGGCTGTGGTTCAGGCGGATCATGTCGACGACCTCGGCGACGGGACCGACGACGAGCAGTTCGTCGCCGGGCCGCAGCCGGGTGTGCCGACCGGGACGGAAGTTCGGGCGCGCCCGGTCGCCCGCCGAGCCGTTGTGGCTCGGCTCGACGGGCCGCGGGCCGGTCATCCCGCGGGAGCCGTCGGCGGCGGAGCGGACGGCCGGCKGGGTGGTGACGGCGAGGACCCGGGCGCCGGTGGCGAGCTCGGCGAGTGTCGGGCCGGCGAGGGCGGCGCCGGCGCGGACGATCATCCGGGCAACGAGGAACGGGGTGCGCTCGACGTAGAAGGTGCTGAGGACGTCGTAGCCAAGCGCCGCGCCGACGAAGTACGGCGACGCGAGCGCCGCCGCGCTGCGCACGGTGTGGATGTTGAAGCGGCGCTCCACCTCGTCGGTCATCGTCGAGTCCGCGATCCGCAGCACGACCCGCAGCCCGGCCTCGTCCGCCGGCTCCGGCTCCCGCGGCGCCCGGCCGTAGGCTCGCCCGCCCGCCCCGGCGGAGCGCCGGGCCCGGTCGTCGCGCTCCTGGACGAGCTCCTCGTAGGCGTCCCGCGCCGACAGGACGGTCTCCAGGTTCGCGACGCCGTCGCTGGTGAGGGCCGCGAGCGCGGTCGCGTGCGCCAGGCCGGCCTGCAGCAGGGTCGCGCGCACCGTCGCGTCGCCGACCACGACCGGGACGCCGCGCTCGCGCGCCACGGGCAGGAACCGGTTGTTCTCGTCGCGCTCGATCACCACCACCCGCCGGCCGGCGCGCAGCAGGCCTTCCATCGTCGCCGTGCCGACCTTGCCCAGCCCGCACAGCACGACATGCCCGCGCACCGCCCCGGCCCGGCCCCGGCCGAGGGCCCGCTCGAGCCGGCGGCTGATGATGATGTTGGTGATGAAGGCGTAGATCACCGCGATCGACAAGGCGCCGAGGAGCATCAGGAGGACGCCGAATACCTGCAGCCAGTGGTCGGCGGAGCCGAAGTTGTAGTCGCCGTAGCCGACCGTTGCCATCGTCTCGACCGTCAGGTAGAGCGCGTCGAGGGCGTCGAAGTCGGACGGCGCTGCCGGGTTGTGGTCGGTGTAGGACAGCGTCAGCACGGTCGTGCTCACGATCATGATGGTGAGCACCGCGCCGAGCGCCCAGCGGAACGGCCGGTCGAACTCGCCGCGCACGGTCGCCGCCAGCGCCCGCGCCCGGTCGACCAACCGGCGGTGCCGGCCTCCGCCGTCCTGGCGCCCGTGATCCGCGCCGCCCCGGCTCCCACCGCCGCCGGCGGGGTCACCCGTCGCGGTCGCGGCGGCGAGCGCGGCGAAGGTCCGGGCTTCGTCCAGCCGGGCGGCGGTCATCCCGCGGGCGTCGAACTCGGCGAGTCGGCCGAGCACCGTCAGCCGGTCTCCCGGGAAGAGCGGGATGTCGCGCGGTGGGCACAGCACGGCCGCGCGCTCGCCGGGCCGGCGCAGCGAGACCGGAGTGAGGTCACCGTAGCGGGCGCGGAACGCGTCGGCCTCGTCGACGGTCGCCTCCGCGACGACGAACACCTCCGAGGCCTCGGCGAGGTCGGACGCGTCGTGGTCGGCGCCGGAGCGGAAGCCGGCCCCGGCTTCCGCCTCGGCTTCGGCTTCGGCTTCGGCTTCGGCTTCGGCCCCACCGTCGGTCTCGTCCAGCTGGTGCCGGGCGTGCATCGTGAAGGCGTGCACGACGTCGGAGCGCACGCAGGCCTCGGCGAAGCTGGGCCCGACCCGGGCAGCCATGTTGATCACACGTGCGCTCGGGATCGCGGCGGCGACCTGGTCGCCGAGCTGGGCGTTGCCGATGTTCACCACGAGGCGGGTCGTCGGCGCCACGTCGGCCGCGGCGAGCGCGGTCTGCAGGTTCTCCAGGTCGATGTCGTGGCAGGCGGCGACAGCGAGCGCCGTGTCGATGTCCGCCTCGCGCAGCGCCTCGGCGCTGTGCGCGCTCTCCGGCACCACCCGCACGCCCCGGCGTTCCAGCCGGCGGCGCAGGGCCGGCGCGCCCTGGTCGTCCACGACGACGACCGCAACCCCCGACGCCACCAGCTGCTCGGCGACCCGCACCCCGAGGGTGCTCAGCCCGCAGACGATGACGTGCCCCGACACGCTGGCCATGCCGTCGCCTCCTCCCCCGCAGGAAGCGAACCATGCTTCGCACCGCCGGGACGAGGCGCCCAGGCGATGGCACCGGGACAGGGTCGGTCGGCAACGCCGACGTAATGGGTGAGCAACGCCGCGCCCACCGGATCAACAGCTACGAAAGACTGAAATAGCTCCGCCGTGGGGCGCCCGAGGGGCGCGAACAACAGTCCCACGAGCGACGGCGGGCGCGGCGGCCTGGCCGGGCGAAAAGTCAGGATGCGTTACGCCGCAGCCCCTATGCTCCAGGTGTCAGATCTTGACGTTCCAAAATCCTCCCGTCCGTCCGGCCTGTGAGGTTGTCGTGTCAGGAAGGCGTGGCCTGGCCGCCCTGCCGCTCTCGATCGCGGCGGCTTCCGCCCTGCTCCTGGCCGGGCTGGCCGGATGCTCCGGTGACGGCGTGCCTTCGCCCGCGCCGTCCGCGTCGGCCTCGCCCACCCCGCTCGCCCCCAAGACGCCGCCGCCGCTGACCCCGATCTCCCGTGCCGACCTCCAGAAGGCGCTGTCCGACGTCGACGCGGCGCTCGGGCCCGGGTTCGGCGCCGTCGGCGGTGCGCAGACGCCGTCCGACCTGTCGGGTGCGCTTGGGGCGGTCGCGCTCAACCTGGACCTGCAGGCTGACGTCCTCGACAAGCTCCGGCCCCCGCTGCCCTCCGCCACGGCGACCCGGCAGCTCGCGGCCGCGCTGCGCTCGCTGTCCAACGACCTGACGGCGGTGGCGACGGATGCCACCAACCAGAAGGTCTGCACGGGCGCGTCCGGCCTGCCCCACGTGGCCAACAGCCCGGGCGCCGACGCGTTCCGCCTGGCCTTCCTGACCCTGAACACGGCCAACCCCGGTCATCCGTACACGTTCGGCACGTTCCTGCCGGCCGCCGGCCCGGACCCGAACCGGCGTCCCGGCTCCGGCCCGCTGCCCGGCGGCCGGCGTGGCGGCTACGGGAAGCTGACCGTCGAGAACCAGGGCACCGTGGACACGGTCGTCAAGCTCATGGCGGGTGGCGACCTCATCCGCTCCATCTACGTGCAGGCCGGCGGGAAGGTGACCGTCGACGCGATCCCGAACGGCACCTACGACGCCTTCTACACCAGCGGCTCCGACTGGGACGACGGCGGCCGCCGCTTCACCCGCGACTGCGAGTTCGACAAGTTCGACGACCCGCTCCCGTACTCGACCACGACGACGAGCACGGCGATCGAGTACAGCGTCTGGACGCTGACGTTGCACACCGCGTCGTCCCTCGGGGGCGGTGCCAGTACCAGCCCCGTCGAGCCGGGCGCCTTCCCCGGCTCCTGACTGCTCCACCTGCTCCACGGAAACCGGAGCTCAGGAGCACAGGAGCCTTCGTGCCGGCCCGCCGTCCCGGGTTTCCGGAGCCGCCCAGTGGGGAGAGGAAGCGCGCGGCCGTCGTCCGGCCGTGAACATGTTGCCCCTGACCCGGACCCGATCAGGCGAGTGATCGCGTGACTGCTTCCCAACGCGACGAGAGCCGGTTCGGCGCCGGTCGTAGCACCACCGCCCCACGCGGCGGTCTCGCTTCGATTCTCCGCTCGGCCCTCGATCAGTTCGCGCAGCTCACCGGCCAGCAGCCGGAACGAGTGAGCGGCGTACGCGCCGTCGAGGACGGCTGGTCCGTCCTGGCCGACGTCGTCGAGCTCGAACGGATCCCCAGCACGACCAGTGTGCTGGCCACCTACCGGATGGACGTCGACGAGGACGGCAGCCTGCTCGGCTACGAACGGCTGCGCAGGTTCGTCCGCGGCGCGACTGACCCGCTCTGACCCGGTTACCCGCTCTGACCCGGTTGCCAGTTCTGACCCGGCTACCAGCTCCACCCGGCGAGCCGCACCATGCCCCGCCCGTCCCGTCCCGCCGCGTCCCCGCGCCCCTCGCCCGCCCGTTCGATCGCGGGCCTAGAAGCCTTCCAGCAGGCGCGATGACCGAGCAGATCCTGACCTCGCACCGGCCTACCCGACAGTGGACCGGGCCACGCAGCGACACCCTTGCCGACGTCCTGGAACGTGTCCTCGACAAGGGTGTCGTGATCGTCGGAGACGTGGTCGTGAGCGTGCTCGACGTCGAACTGCTGACGTTGCGGCTCCGGTTGTTCATCGCCTCCGCCGACACCGCGCGGGAGATGGGCCTGGACTGGTGGCTGAATGACCCGTTCTTCAGCTCTAAGGCCACGCCCCCGAGGGAACGGGACTCCGACGCCCTGGCCGACGAGAACCGGCGGCTGCGGGAACGCCTCGACGCGCTGGAACGCGCGGTGGGCGCCGACTCCCGTACGGCTGCCCTGCCCGGCTCCGGGACTGCCACCCACGGCTCCGACGCGACCGACACGACCGACGTGATCGCCGGCCGGGCCACCGGCGGGCACGCTGAGGAGCCTGCCACGCGGTCCGCCTCCGGCTCCCGGGTAGCTGGGTCTTCCAACGATGGTCGGGCCGAGAGCAGGAGGCCCTGATGACGCGGCCTCCGGTGGACATTCACCAGCTTGCCGGCTGGCTCATGCCCGAGGTCCTGGACGAGGCGGTGGCGGACGCGCGGGAGCTGGCGCGTGAGCGGCTGGCCGCCGTGCTGGCCGAGGAGATCGTCTCCGCGGCGCGGGCCGGCGACGCCCGGATCGAGAGCGTGCCAGCCCGTCCGGCCAGCACCCGTCCGGCCAGCACCCGTCCGGCCAGCGCCCGTCCGGCCAGCGCCCGTCCGGCGGACACCCGTCCACCGACCGACCCGGCGGAGTCGGCCGCGGAGCGGGCACGGCCAGGTCCGCCGGAGGCACGCGGCCGGCCGCGTCTCACCGAACCGGGCACCGAAACGGGCACCGAGACGCTCGGGGCCGCTCCCCCGCCGCGGACCGGCCTGTACGCGTACGGCATCACGGACGCGGCGACCGACGCCCACGACATCGTCGGCCTCGATGACCGGTCCCCGGTCGAGACCCTGACCGTCGGGGACGCCGCACTGGTCGCGTCGACGATCGAGCTCGAGCTGCTGACCGGCCTGGAGAGCGAGGTGTCCGAAACCGGGCAGCTCTCCGAAACCGGGCGGCTCGCCGACCTCGCCGGTCGACACGACCGGATCATGCGCGAACTCCACGACCGTGGCCCGGTGCTGCCACTGCGTTTCGGCACGGTCCTGCCGGACCGGCCGCGGGCCGAGCGGCTGCTGCGGGCGTCGGCGGGCGAGCTGGTCGACGAGCTGGATCGGGTCCGTGACCACCGCGAATGGGGGCTGCGGGTCACGCCCCCGGAGGAACACGACGATGCCGATCCCGAGGACGGGAACGGAGGCGGAGGCTGGGACACCCGGGCGGCCACGGCGGCGGGCATCTCCGGCGACGGCGCCGAGACGCCCGCGCCCGGGAGCGGGAGCGGGAGCGGGACCGCCTACCTGTCCGCCCGGCGCGCGGACCTGCGCCGCGCCGCGCTGCGCGAGGAGCGCCTGACCGAGCTGACGAGGCGGGTCCACGGCGAGTTGGCGGCGCTGGCCTCCGACGTGGCGATGCGATCCGGCCGTCCGGGACCGGGGCGTCTCGACGCCGCCTACCTGGTCGCGTCCCCCAAGGAGGACGACTTCCTCGACGCGGCCAGCACCGCCGTGCGAGAGCTGACGGATGCCGGCTGCGCGGCCCGCCTCACCGGGCCCTGGCCGCCGTACTCCTTTGCCCGGTTGACGCTTGGGGAGGCGCGTGATGCCTGACCTTGCCCGCGCAGGCGCCGCGAGGCGCGACCCGGCGGCCATCGCCGGAACCGGCCGCGGCACCGAACCGGGCCGCCGTCCCGGGCTGGGTTCCGGCCGCTCGCTGCCGGACCTGCTCGACAGGGTCGTCGACCGGGGGGTCGTGGTCAACGGTGACGTGGTCATCGGTCTGGCAGGGGTGGATCTGATCCGGCTCGATCTGCGGCTGCTCCTGATCGGCGCGCAGAGCGCGATCGAGGCCTGCGCGGGCGCGGGGCTTCGTCCCTGTCCGGCGCCGAGCCGGGACGACGCGGCCGACGTGATCGAGGGCGCCGTGGTCCACGACGATGCCGCCGACGCTGACGACGCCATCGATGACACCCGCCGCGGCGGCGGGGACCGCGCCACAGACCATGCCGGGCGTCGGTCCCGCGCCTGGTCTGGCGTAAGGACCGGGCCATGACGGCGCCGGGACACCCCGGGCGCATCGGCCGTACCGGACGTACCGGGCGCGCCGTGCGCCTGACCGCGAACCCGGAGGAGGTCGGGCGCGGGCTGGGACAGGTCGTCGTCGTGCTCCTCGAGCTGCTCCGCGACCTGTTGGAGCGTCAGGCGGTGCGCCGGATGGACAGTGGCGCGCTGCCCACTGAACAGGTCGAGGAGCTGGGCCAGGCACTGATCGAGGTGCGTGACGCGATAGCGCAGGTCCGCGACTCGCTCGGCGTCAGCGCCGAGCAGGCCCGGTCGGCGACGGCGAGGGCCCGCGGGCTGCTGGGCGAGTGGCCGCCGTCCGGCTACCGCGACCAGCCCGCCCGCGTCAGTCCCGCCACCCGTGTCAGTCCCGCCACCCGGGTCCGTTCCGCCGCCCGGGCCGGCTGGGCGGACATCGGCGACGCGGGCCCCGAGGCTCGCACCGACCGCCGAGGCGGGAGTGGCCGGCGTGGCTGGAAGCGCGGCGACGACGTGCGGTGGGCCGGGCTACCGGCCGTCGGTGGCGCAATGGGAACGGACCGGCGGCACCACGAGAGAGGGAGGCCCGCGCCGCATGCGCGCGACGCGGCGCCGCCCGGTTGGGACCTGCCATGACCATGTCGACACAGTCGATCGGTCGCGCTCCCCGCCCGAGCAGCCTCGCTGACGTGCTCGAGGTCGTCCTCGACAAGGGCATCGTCATCGACGCGTACGTGCGGGTCGCGCTGGTCGGGATCGAGATCCTCACCATCGACGCCCGGATCGTCATCGCGAGCGTCGACACCTACCTGCGGTTCGCCGAGGCGGTCAACCGGCTGGACCTCAGTTCGAGGGAGCAGGACCAGGTCACGGGCCTTCCCGGGCTCGTCCGGTCCGTCGGCGAGGGCGGATCGCGGTACAAGGCGAAGGGGGCTCTGGAAGGCGTCAAGGACACCGCGCAGGACTTCGTCTCGTCACTGCGCGGCGACGACCGGGACGCGGTCGAGACCGGCGACGGTTCCAGGCCCGAGTACACCCGGCGCGCGGACCGCGACCTGCCCCCCGGCCGGGGAGCACCGGTCGGCCGGACCCGTGCCCACCACAACGGCGATGGCTGACATGGCCTCGCTGTTCCTCTACGGAGTCGTCCGGGACGACCATCCGCTGGCGGACCCGCCACCGCTCGGCGTGGGCGACCCGCCGGGGCCGATCCGGCTGGTGCGGCGCCCCCCGGCGGCCGCCGTCGTCAGCCCGGTCGCCGACCCGGTGCGCATCGCCGACGAGGACGCGGAGCGCCATCTCGACGTCCTCGTGGGGCTCCTCGCCGACGGCCCGGTCATCCCGCTGCGGCTGGGCTCGGTCGCTCCGGACGAGGACGCCGTCCGTGAGGAGGTGCTCGGCGAGGCGGCCCCCGAGCTACGCCGCCGGCTCGACACGCTGGACGGTCTCGTCGAGGTGCACGTCGACGCGGACGAGGAGGAGACGACCGCCATTCGGGCGGTCATCGAGGCCGACCCGTCGCTGGTCGGCGCCCGGGGCGGGTTCGGGGGCGAGACGAGTATGCAGACCCGGATGGCGCTGGGTGAACGGGTCGCCGACGGCGTGATCCTGCGTCGCCTGCACCAGGCGGAGACCCTGCTCGAACAGCTGCGCCCGCGCTCGGTCGCGGACGCCGGGCGGGGACCGATGGGCGGCCCGGAGGATCCGGTCCTGCGCTGGGCCTTCCTCGTCTACCGGGACGCCGAGCCGCACCACCGCGACCTCGAGCACTTCGACCAGGCGGTGGAGCGCGTCCGCGGCGATCACCCCGAACTGGCGATCGAGTACGTGGGCCCACTGCCCACCTTCCACTTCCTCGACCTCACCGAGCCCGCCGAGGCGGCCAGCGAGCCTCGGCACAGCCGGTGGGGCTGGTAAGCCGGATGGCCCACCCACGGGCCGGAAGGAGTCCGCGATGAACATCAAGTTGATGATTGCCGGCGCGGTGGGCTACGTGCTCGGCCGAACCAAGAAGGGCAAGGCGGCCATACGGCTGGCGCTGTGGACCAGCGGCCACAACACCAACGTCAAGGACCTGGCCCGATCCCAGGCGATGAAGTTCCTCGACTCCGAAGACGGAAGGAAGCTGGTTGCCCAGCTGCGCGGTCCGGTGCTCGCCGGCGGGACGAAGGTCGCCCTGTCGGCCTACGAACGAGGAATCGGCAAGCTGACGGACGACCTGTCGCACCGCACGTCGGAGCTGCGGAGCTCGCTGGACGAGTCCCCGGCCCCCGAGCTGGCCGGGAAGGCGGGAACCCTCGCCGGCACGCTGACCGAAAAGCTCGGCCGCTGGGGCAGCCCGCCCGCCGCGAAGGCCGAGGACGAGGCACCGCCCGCGCCAAAGGACCAAGACCAGGACCGAATCGGAGAGGGCGACGGAGATCGGGGTCGGGATCAGGATCGGGCGAAGGCCGCGGACCGGCGGCCTCCGAGCCGGCACATGGACTTCCGCCCGGCGGCCGACCGGCGCGGGGCCGCGTCGAACGCAGGCCGCGAGCGGACCGGCGCCGGGGCGTCGGGGTCGAGGTAGGAGAAGCCGATATGTCGGAGTCCAACGGACATGCGCACGGAAACGGATTGGCCGGCGTGCTCCTGCGTAACCCGGCCACCGAACACCTCATGCAGGAGGTGAAAAGCCTGCTCGCCGCAGAAGGCCAGAAGGCCGTCCGGCAGGTCGGCGAACGTCTCGGTTCCGCGACCGAAGGGCTGGGACCCGCGGCGGAAGGTGTCAAGAAGCTCGCCGCGGGCGAGTCCCCGGGCAAGGCGATGACGTCGACGGCGCTGAGTGCGCTGAAGCAGAAGGCGAAGAACGCCCTCGGCGGCGGCGGCGCGGGCAAGGCGGGTAGCACCAAGGACCCTGGACCGCCGAAGGTCACCCACATCATGGAGGCCGTCGACGTGGGGGTCCCGGTCTCCACCGCCTACGACCAGTGGACGCAGTTCCAGGAATTCCCGAAGTTCATGAAGGGTGTCGAGAGCGTCGACCCGAAGAGCGAGACCGAGCAGAACTGGCGGGTCAAGGTCTTCAAGTCCCGGCGGACCTGGCAGGGAAAGACCCTCGAACAGATCCCGGACCGGCGGATCACCTGGACGACGGAAGGCGCCAAGGGGACGACGAAGGGCACGGTGACGTTCCATCCGCTCGCGGACGATCTGACGCGGGTGGCGCTGACCATGGAGTACTACTCGAGCGGGTTCATGGAGAAGATCGGCAACCTCTGGCGCGCCGGAGGCCGCCGCACCCGCCTCGACCTGAAGCACTTCGGCCGCTTCATCACCATCAAGGGCGAGGCCAGTGGATCGTGGCGCGGCGAGATCCGCGACGGCGCGGTCGTCCGCCAGCCCGGGGAAGAGGACCAGGATGCCGAGCCGCGGGAAGCGGAGGCCCAGGAGACGGACACCGGCGGGTCCGAAGAGCGCGAGGCGACCGCTCCGAAGGCCGAGAACCGGAAGCCCGCAGGCCAGGAAGCCAAGGACCAGGAAACCGAGGACCAAGCGCCCGAGGACCGAGAGCCCGACGAGCGGGAAACCGAAGCTCAGGAGGCCGGCGAGGAACCCGACCGGGGCGAGGCATACGCCACGGACGAGGAGGCGGGCGAGGGGACCGAAGTGCCTGAGCCGGCCCGGGCTTGACTCCAGCCTGATCCGGGGACTCCCTGCGTGACCACACCAGGACGAGCTCGATCGCGGCGTGGGAAGGGCCTGCCGCGCCGAGGTGCGGAGCCGCGGGGGCGGCGTCATCGTGAATGGGTCGACGGTGCAGCGGGACGTTCCGGCGGGGGGGTTCATGTCCATTACCAGGGACAAGGTCGCCGATGTGGCCGTACCGGACACGGCCTTGGCCGTGGAGGCCACAGAACTGGTACGCGAGGCCACGGACGACCTCGTGTACCACCATTCACGGCGGGTGTACTGGTTCGGCAGCCTGCAGGGCCGCAACCACGGGCTTAGCTTCGACCCGGAGCTGCTCTACATCGGGGCGATGTTCCACGACCTCGGCCTGGGCGAACGGTTTCGCGGGAGCGGCCGGCGTTTCGAGGTGGACAGCGCGGACGAGGCGCGCCGATTCCTGCAGCGGCATGGCGTTCCCGAGGACAGCATCCGGCGCGTGTGGACGGCCATCGCGCTGCACACGACCCCTGGCATCCCGCGGTTCATGGAGCCCGAGGTCGCCCTGGTGACCGCCGGCGTCGAGTACGACGTGCTGGGAATCGGCTACGGCGACATCAGCGAAGCCGACCGGGCGGCCATCACCACGCTGCACCCCAGGCCCGACTTCAAGAACCAGATCCTCCGGGCCTTCACCGCCGGCATCGCCCCCAGGCCGGAGACCACCTTCGGCAATGTCAAGGCCGACGTCCTGGAACGTCTCGTGCCCGACTTCCACCGCGCCAACTTCGTCGACACGATCCTGAACTCCCCCTGGCCCGAGTAGCGGTCGGGGGCGCGCCTGTCAGTTCTTGCGAGCCAGGCCGCAGTGGGAGGCCAGGGCCTTGCCGCGGGCGCGCTTGCCGGGGCGCCACAGGGGGGTCGAGACGATGCCGGGCGGCAGCAGCTCGAGGCCGTCGAAGAAAGGGGCGAGCTCTTCCGGCGTGCGGGAGCGGTAGGGGGCGGCCCCGATGCGTTCGTTGCGCCGCACCGCCTCAGAGCGCTCCGGGCTTTCGGTGCCGTCGTTGAGTGCCAGGTAGCTGCCACTCGGGAGGGCGTCGACGAGCTTGTGCACGATGGCGTACGCCTCGTCGTCGTCGACGACGTTGGCCATGACGCCGAACAGGACGAGCCCGATGGGCTTGGTGAAGTCGAGGATCCCGCGGGCCTCGCGCAGGATCGTCTCCGGGTCGCGCACGTCGGCGTCGATGTAGGAGGTGACCCCCTCGGGCGTGCCGACGAGCAGGGCACGAGCGTGCGTCAGGACGAGCGGGTCGTTGTCGACGTACACGACCCGGCTCTCGGGCGCCTCGCGCTGCGCCACCTCGTGGGTGTTGTCGGCCGTGGGCAGCCCGGTACCGACATCAAGGAACTGCCGGATACCCTCACGAACGGTGAGGTGGGTCACAACCCGATGCAAAAGGCGCCGCGAACTGCGCGCGATGTCGATGATCTCCGGGAAGATCTCGGCCGCCTGATCGGCGGCGACACGGTCGGCGGGAAAGTGGTCCTTCCCACCCAACCAGCGGTTCCACATCCGGGCCGAATGAGGCACGGACACGTTGAGCGACGCCGCCAGGCTGGCGGCGGGCAACGCCGGGGGGTTGGACACGCGGCTGTCCGATCCGTATGTGTCTGTCGGGTTGTTCCCTTTCTGGTGATGGTACATCCAGACGCCTTGCACCAAGGCTCTCAACCCAGACGGACACAGTACCGTTACACATTTGACATCGCGGCGGCGGGTCGGTGCGGCGGCGGTCGGCCGCCGTTGGGGCGGAACCAGCCTGGGCCTGTGACGGCCGACCGCACCCGTGACGGCCGGCCGCACCCGTGACGGCCAGCCACACCCGTGACGGCCAGCCGCGCCCGTGACGGCCAGCCGCGCCCGTGACGGCCAGCCGGGCCGTGACGGCCAGCGCCTCCGGCGTCAGGACGTGATCTCGACGACGGTGCGGCCGATCGCGCGGCGGCGTTCGTGGTCGCCGAGCGCGCCGGCGGCGCCGTCGAGCCCGACGCGGCGGCCGACATGCGGGCGGATGGTTCCGGCGGCGAGCAGGCCCAGCAGGCCCCCGTGCACCTCGTCGGCGGTCTTCCGGCCGAACGGGTTGAACCCGAAGCGGCGCATTCCCGGGTCGACCTGGTCGACCCAGGCGAGCATGACACCGACCACCGAGAAGTTGCCGACGCAGGCGAGCCGCAGTGGCCTGCCCGTCATCCCGTTCTCCGGGTCGTCGGCGAAGCCGATCGGAAGGTAGCGGCCGTCGCGGGCGACGCAGGTCCAGGATTTGCCCACGAAGGCGCCACCGGCCAGGTCGTAGACGACATCCGCCCCGGCGTCGCCCGTGTAGTCGAGTACAACCTCGGCGAAGTCGTCCGTGGTGTGGTCGACCACCAGGTCCGCGCCGAGCCGTGCGCACAGCTCCGCCTTCTCGGGGCTGGAGACCGTGGCGATGACCCGGGCACCGACGGCCCTGCCGAGCTGGATGGCCGCCGTACCGAGGCCACTCGCGCCAGAATGAACCAGCAGCGTCTCGCCCGCGGTAAGCCGCGCACGGTGCAACAGGCCAAGTGCGCCGGTGTGGAACGGCAGGAGGAATGCGGCCGCCTCGGCGTCGTCCAGGCCGGTCGGCGCGTCGAACACGGAAACCGCGGGCGCGATCGCGTACTCGGCGAGCCCGCCGATCGCGTTCCTCGTGATCGCGACGACCCTCCGGCCCACCCACTCCCCCGCGCCGTCGCCGGCCGCGTCGACGACGCCGCAGACGTCCATGCCCAACGTGTACGGCGGTGGCACCGGGACCGAGACCAGCTTGCCCCGGCACCGATCGATGTCGTTGAAGTTGAGGGAGCCCGCCCCGACCCGAATGCGCACCTCGCCGGGACCGGGCTCGGGTAACTCGACGTCGACCACGTCGAGCACCTCGGTCGGATCGCCGTGCCGGGTGACCTGTAGCGCCTTCATGTCCGCCTGACCTCCGTCGTCTCGCCCGCGTGGGCAAATGCCCCCGCGTGGGCCATGCGAGAGGCGCGTCGGCGGCCAGCACCAGGGCCTACCTGTCGACCGACCGACCTGGCAGCTGGCCACCTGGCAATCTGGCCGGGCTCGGCCATCTGGTCATGTGGTGGCCTCGCGACCTGACCAGGTGGTGATGCCGGGCTGGCGGCCGACCGCGGCCTCGTCGAGGTCATCACGGCGTTCCTGGACCGTTCTGTCAAGCCGCGGCGCTGGATCTGGGGCGGTGTCCGGATCTCGGCCGGTGTGCGGTCAGTGGGCAGGCTCGTGGTCGGCGTGCCATTCGGGGTCGATGAGGTCGGCGTAGTCGGAGTGGCGCTCGACCCAGCCGCGGATGAATGGGCAACGCGGCCAGACCTTCAGCTGACGGGCGCGGGCGGCGTCGAGCGCGCCTCGGGCGAGCTCGCTGCCGACTCCCTTCCCTTCGAACCCTGTCTCCGTCTCCGTGTGGTTGAAGGCGATGATCCCCGGATGCAGGGAGTAGGTCACGAAGCCGGCCAGCGCGCCGTCGATGTCCAGTTCGAACCGACGTCGCGCCGGCACGTCGGTCAGCGTGCGCTTCTCTGTCATTCGATCTCTCCTCGCCTCGGATCCGTCGGGGTCCGTCTATCCCTCAGCCTGCCAGGCTTGGAGGACGCACGATCAGGGCTCGTCGCGGGCACGTGTGGCAGAGCCCCGGGGAACGCGCTGGCGGGCCGAGAGAGCGGTCCAGTCGTGCGCCCAGTCGGAGAGTGGTTCGAGCAGGCCTTGCAGGCGGCGGCCGTGCCCGGTGAGCCGGTAGTCGCCGGCCTCGTCGACCTCTATCAGGCCGGCCTCGCGTAGCTCGCGCGCTCGCTGGCTTAGCTGGGCTGACGGCGCGTCCAGCGTCGTCTCCAGGGCGCGGAAGGACCGTGGCGCGGTCCGCAGGCTCCAGAAGATCGCCAGACAGTGYCGGCGGCCGAGCAGGTCGAGCAGCGTGGCCAGTGGAAGATCGGTACCGCCCGCGGCACGCCCCTCCGGCGCCGGCCGGGAGCCGGACCGGCTCATCGTCTCGTCACGATTCGCTCATACGTCGTCGCCAGTCAGCCATCAAGATCTCATCTGTCAAGATCGATACATTCCGCGGGCTCTGCGGCAAACCCGCGGTGGAGGCGTGGAACAGGCCAGTGTCAGGGCGTGGTGGAGACGTCGAACCCGTTTGACTTCGGGGTGGTGCGGCCAGCCGGGGCGAACCGGTCGGCGGCCCGGCCCGGGCCGTCACCGTGCCCCTTTGCCACGTTGCCACCCAGCGTGGATCTGGCACGCCGGTAGACCCCGCCGACCTGCGCCGAGACGATGCCGGCGACGCTCTGTACCTCCGGGCGATCCCACACCAGCCGAGACTGTCGGGCGATCTCTTCGTAGCTCTCCCTGCCGGCCCGGGTGCCGAACAGATAGCCGACCCCGAACGCGAGGGCGACCGAGGGGCGGATCCGCATGCTGCCTCCCAAGGCTGAACCGAGCAGAGCCGGGCCGGATGCTTGGCTGTAGCGCGGCCGTCCCCCGCGGGCCGACGGCACCGTCACACCGTTCGCGCGCCCGGGCTCCCGCCCCGAGACCCCCGCCGCCTCGAAGACCACCCGCGCGTCAGACGATCAACGTCAGCCCGACCCACCACGACCACAACGGACAGTACCGGGTGGCACCGACAGCCGCCGGCTCTCGATCACCACAGCCGGCGCGAGCCACCGGAGCACAGCGCGAGGCAACGACCCGTCAACTCGACTTACCCAGGAGACCGACCCGCCGAACCTCCGGTAAGCTGGCCACAGCCAGTCGGACCCAGCATGATCCCCCCGGAGGCCTCCGCCACCGGTACGATCGGCCCCGACGAAGCGAACGGTCCCGCGTAGCTCAATTGGCAGAGCAGCCGGCTGTTAACCGGCAGGTTATAGGTTCGAGTCCTATCGCGGGAGCCTCTACCAGGCAAAATGCCTGATGACGAATCAAATCCCGTAGATCATCCCGCACTTACCCCGCGCTTTGCAAGAACCAGGGTTAGCGGAGTCCGGACCACTTCAGTCACGCGCCGTTACTCGCGTCGCCAGCCACGCCGTCAGGCGCCGCGCGACCTCGATGAAACCCGAGCCGGAGCTCAGGGCAATATCATCGCATCGGGGAGGCGCCGCTAGGAGCATCTGGTGACGGTTGAAGGGCGCCGCTTTCGGACCGCCGAACTCGCGCTCATAGCTCAGGCGGGCGTGAGCCCGGACAGGTCCCGCGAGGTGACGCTGTTGCGGTCGCTGACCGCGGCGCCCAGCGAGAACTGCGGCCATAGGCCGGTGAGCTCCTGCCGGCTGCGTTCGCTCCACTCGCGGGCCAGGTCCGTGCGCGACTTGTAGAAGTTCAGCGCATACCCGCCGGCGTGGACACGCAGGAGGGAGAAGCCGCCCGGGTACTCCTTGGTCGCGCAGACCTCCTGCAGGACCACATCAGGCGCGGCCGGGCTGACCGTCCGGTGGTTGCGGTGGGTGTGTCCGGCGTGGTGAAGGAACACGCCGGGGGTCGACGCGTAGGTCGCCAGCAGCTGGGTGGCCTGCGTGGCGTCGAGCATGCTGCCCGCACCGCCGCCGAAGGGCGTCCCACTGACGACCAGCGGGTGGTGGCCGAAGACGATCGTCGGCTGGTCGCGGTGTGCCTTCAGGTCGGCGGTCAGCCATGACTGCTGGGCGGCGGACATCCCACCGGCGTCGCCGCCGTTGCCCGCCTTGTCGTACGTGTCGAGCCCGACCAGGTGCAGGCCGTGGAGGTCGTGGGAGAAGTACGTCGGCGCCGAGCCCGCGAAGAAGTCGTCGCGGAAGCAGTCGTTGCCCTGCCACTCGCCGGCGCCGCAGCCGGCGTAGGCCGCGCCGGCGTGCGCCCGGTCGTGGTTGCCGCGGGCGACGAAGTAGTCCTGCCGGTAGGTGCCGAAACGGTCGAGGAGCGTCCGGACCCGGGTGACGTCGGCGGGGGCGGCCTCGCTGGACAGGTCGCCCGCGGCGAGCAGGTAGTTGGCGCCGCGGGCGGTGGCCTCGGCGACCAGCCCCTCGGCCATGACCTCCGGGTACGGCCGAAGCCCGGGCTGCTGGGAGAGGCCCTTGATGGAGGTGCCGCCGACCAGGCCGGCGACGGTCTCACCGAGGTGCAGGTCGTTGCACAGTGCGATCGAGAACAGGTGGCGTCCCGGCGGCGGCTGCGGGGTGGTGAAGGTGAAGGGGCCGTCCGCGCCGGCCGGTGCGGCGGTCCCCGCCGCGTTGCCGTTCACCAGGGGCAACGGGGTGGGAGTCGCGGGCTTGCCGGCGGAGGCTGCCCGGTAGTAGTAGGTCTGGCCCGGCTCGAGCCCGGTCAGCTCGACGTAGTGGTACGGGGTCGGCCCACCCTCGTCGTGCGCGGTCATGGTCAGCCGGGATGGGCTGGTGCCGTAGGAGACCTGCCCGTCGGCGGGTTTGGGCACCATCCGCTTGGTGCCGTCGTCCGTGCCGGGGACACCGGTATACCAAGTGATCACTGCGCTGGTCTCGGTGAGGGTGACCAGTTCCAGGTTCACCGGGCTGACCGTGCGCGGGTCGACGCCGGCCGTCGTCGCGGCCGCGGTGGCCCGGGCGACGGACTCGTCCCGGTCGGAGCAGGCGACGAGTGGCGCGGCGGCGATCAGAGCGGACCATCGCAGCAGGTCGCGGCGGGTGTTGTGGCAGCGGCAGGGCACGGCGGCATTCTCCCGCGGGGGTTCCGACAGGCGGGTGAAATCGTCCTGACCGTTCGCGGTACGAACGCGGCGCGCGTTGGGGCGGCCAGGCCCGCCGTATGGGCCAGGAAACCGTGGCGCTGTCGCACGGCCGCGGCCCGGTCGAGGTGACCACCGACCGGGCCGCTGCCAGCTCCGCGAGCCATTACTTTGCCCTATGTCCGCGGGCGGCGGGTGAGCCACAGAATCGCGGCCAGGGCGACGACGGCCCACGCCGTGAGAGGGATGAGATGGTCGCCGACTGAGGCGATGCCGAGCCACGGGTCGACGATGGCCGGGATGATCGACGGCAGGGCGTCGGAGATCGAGCGCATCGTGCTGGTCATGACGGTTCGGGGCGGCCCGCCGCCGCCGAGCAGGTAGAGCGGGAAGAACGTCATCAGTCCGACGGCCTGCGCGGCGCGCGCGGTCGGCACGGCGAGGCCGATGGCGACCCCGAGCAGGACGAGTGTGCCGCTGCCGGCGACGAACCCGAGCAGAACCTGCCAGGGGTGCTCGGGCACGGAGATGCCGTAGGTGGGCGCAGCCACCGCCAGCACGAGCGCGACGGCAATGATCATCAGACCCCAGGTGACGGCGGCCTGGGCGGCGACGACCCGGGCGGTGGAGACACCGAACGCCTCGAACCGACGTAGCACCCCGCGTTCGCGGTAGGACGCGAGCGCGACCGGCAACCCGATGAGCCCGAGCGCGATCGCCGACACGCCGGTCGAGGCGGCGACGTAGTAGTCGTCGGGCCGCCGCATGGCGAACCCGTCGTCGGGTTCGCTGCCGAAGACGCCCGCGAGGACGAGCATGGTGAACGGCGGAAAGAGGAAGGCGAACACGAGCAGGGTCCAGTCGCGGGTGAGCAGCCGGGTCTCGGTCAGGGCGAGCGCGCCGAGCTTCGCGGTGCGGCGGCTGGTCTTCGCGGAAAGCCCGGTCTTCGTGGGGTCGCTGGCGGGCACGGTGATGGTCATCGGTGGTCTCCGGTCAGCAGGGCGACGACGGTGTCGGACAGGGACGCGCGGCGGACGGTGAAGTCGGCTGGCCGCAGGCCGCGGCGGTCGAGCTCGGCCGCGAGCGGGACGACCGCCTCCGGGGCGACGGCCACGGACGCGGCCTCGCCGTCGTAGGCGACCTCGGTGACCCCGGGCAGCTCGACCAGGCCCGCGAGCGCCACGGCGCTCGGCGCCGCGAACTGGACGGTGACCCCCGCGGCCGCGCCGGTCAGGTCGACGGGCCGCCCGCAGGCGAGCAGCGCGCCGTCGGCGAGGACGGCGACCCGGTCGCACAGGCGCTCGGCCTCGTCCAGGTCATGGCTGACGAGGACGACCGTCGCTCCCTGGTCGCGCGCCTGTTCGACCAGGCGCCAGGTCTCCTGCCGGGCGGCCGGGTCCAGGCCCTGGGTCAGCTCGTCGAGGAACACGAGCCGCGGCCGGTTGACCAGCGCGAGGGCGAGGAACAGCCGCTGGCGCTGCCCGCCGGACAGCGTGCCGAACGGCTTGCGCAGCATCGGGCCGAGCCGCCACTGCTCGGCCAGCGTCCGCCAGTCGACGCGGTCGTCTGCCAGGCGGGCGAACAACCGCAGTGCCTCGCCGACCCGCAGGCGATCCGGCAGCGCCGATGCCTGTAGCTGGGAGCCGAGGAGCGGGCGAAGCCGCGAGCGGTCCCGGTCCGGGTCGAGCCCGAGCACCTCGACGCGGCCGCCGTCCCGCCGGCGCAGCCCCTGAAGGATCTCGACGGTGGTGGTCTTCCCCGCGCCGTTGGCGCCGGCGAGGCCGAAGATCTCGCCGGTGTGGACGGTGAAGGACAGCCCGCGCAGCACCGGCTGGCCGCCGTACGCCCGGCGGAGGTCCTCGACCTCGATCGCTACGTTGCTCATGGCGCCGAACGTTAGGTGCCGCCGGGCCGCCCCCGCTTCGGCCCGCGGGCCCCAACCGCGGTCATCCCGTGGTCGGACCCCGACCCCGGGGGCCGCTACCGCGGGATCGCCGCCGTCCGGCCCGGCTAGGTGCCGTGGCACCATGCGGCGCTACAGCAGGTCGCCGCCGGGTGCCACGACACCATGGTCGTAGGCGAACACGATGGCGGCGGCGCGGTCACGCACGCCGAGCTTGGTGAAGATCCCGCCGACGTGGGTCTTCACGGTCGCCTCGGCCACGTGCAGGGCCGCGGAGATCTCCCCGTTCGTGGCACCGCGGGCCATCAGCCGCAGCACGGCGCTCTCTCGGTCCGAGAGCGCGTCCAGCCGGGTCGACCGCCGGGCGGCCGGTGCCACCAGCCTGCGGTAGTGGTCCAGCACCCTGGTGGCGACTCCCGGGGCGAACCAGGCACCGCCCGCGGCGACCGTGCGCACCGCCGCGATCAGGTCCTCGGCCGCCGAGTCCTTGAGCGCGAACCCGGCGGCGCCGGCCTCGATGGCTCCCCACAGCAACTCGTCCTCGTCGAACGTCGTGAGCACGAGAACCAGCAGTCCGTGCGCCGACCCGTTCGCGGCGGCCCGCAGCCGAGCGGTCGCGGCTATGCCGTCCAGAACCGGCATGCGGATGTCCATGAGAACGACGTCCGGCCGCAGCGCCGGCAGGCGGTCCACCGCCTGCCGGCCGTCGGCGCACTCGGCGATCACCTCGAACCCGTCGGCCGGTGACAGGATCCGCGCGAGCCCGGCCCGGATGATGGCCTGGTCGTCGACGATCGCCACCCGGATCACGAGACCAGACCTCCGTCGGCCGCGTCCACGGGCAGCCAGCAGCTCACCCGCCAGCCATCCGGGGCCGGTCCGGCGCTCAGAGCGCCGCCGAGCACGGTCGCCCGCTCGCGCATCCCCGCCAGGCCGTAGCGCGGCCGGTCCCGCTCACCGGCCGAGGCCGCCAGCATCGGCCCCACCGTCGTGGCCTCCAGCCGGATCCCGTCCTCCGCCCGTTCGAGCAGCATGTCGGTGCGGGCCCGCGGCGCGTGGCGCGCCGCGTTGGCGAGCGCCTCCTGCGCGATCCGGTACACCGCGACCCCGATCCCGGCCGGAAGGTCGGCGAGGTTCCCGCGCATCCGCAGCTCGACCGCGAGACCGCCGGCGCGGGCCTCGTCGATGAGGACCGCGACGTCACCGGCCGACACCGGCGGCGCCGTCGTGGCCCCCTCATCGGTGCGCAGGAGCGTGACGGTCCGCCGCAGCTCCCGCATGCTGCGCCTGCCGACCTCCTCGGCCGACCGCAGGGCCTCCTCGGCCGCGACCGGATCCCGATGCAGCACGTGCCGGGCGCTGGTCACCTGCAGCATGACCGCGGCCAGTCCATGCCCGACCAGGTCATGGACGTCCCGGGCGATCCGGCGTCGCTCGTCGAGTAGGGACTGATGCGCCAGCTCCCGACGGCTGTCGTCGAGCAGCGCCGAGAGCCGGCGTTCCCGCGCGTTGGCGCGTCCCAGAACCCAGGGGAAGACGATGCCCAGGATCCAGATGCCCACGTTGACCTCGCCCGGGTCCTGGACGAGGTACACCGCGACGGGTGTCGCCGCCGCGAGCAGACCCAGCGGAAGCGCGAGTGCCAGCGACGGACACCAGAGCCCGACGACCAGGCCGAGGATCGACACCTCGAACATCACCGGTTCGTGCCCGCCGGAGAGCTGCGCGAGGACGACCGAGACCATCACGGTGAGGCTGCAGAGCAGGAGGAGCGCGGCGGGCGGGAAGCGCGGCTCGCCACGCGGCAGATATCCCCAGCCGGCGAAGGCCACGACCGGCACCGCCAGGAAGACCAGCTCGTGGGCCGGCCCCGGGTCGGCGATGGCGGCCATGATCGCGACCGCCAGCGCCAGCACCGGGACCAGGCCACGCTTGGCGTCGAGGTCGCCGGCGGCCTCGGAGCGCGCCCAGGCGCGCCCCGCCGCCCGCGGGCTCGCCTTCGGTGGCGCCTCAGCGCTCGGCGGGTTCGGCCCCGCCGCCCCAGGCGCCGCCGGGCCAGCCTGGCGGGTCATCCACCGACGGTACCGCCGTGATCCGGCGCCGGACATCCACCCGTGGTCGCGTCCGCGCCTCCACCCCAGGTCGCGACGTGCGCGTAACACGGCTCGCTCCCCACAGCGGCGGTGGCACCCGACCGTGCCTTTCATCGCGCTCACATGTTCGTCGACCGACAATGCGTCGAGCCTGGGCGGGCGGGACCGTCGGAGCTGCCCGCCCCGGCTTGGCGGAGCGGGCTGTGGCAGCTTGCGGCAATGTCGGCGCGACGATGGGTGGAGGCAGCCGTGGCACCTGAGCGCGCTCGCGCATGGTGCGTCGCGTTCGCCCATCCGTCGGCGGTCGGGTCGCCTGCGGGGTTGGGCGGCTGATGCGCGGGGTTGTCGCGGTCGTCGACGACGATGAGGTGCTGTGCACGACGATCGTGCGAGTGCTGCGCCTCGAGGGGTTCGACGTGGCGTGGTCCGCGGTGACGGGGCACGACGCCTTGCGGCGCGCGGCGGGCTCCGGGTCGCCGGACGCGCTGATCCTCGATGTCGCGCTGCCCGACACGGACGGGCGGGACCTGCTGGGGGCGCTGCGCAGCCGCGGCGTCGCGGCGCCGGCGCTGCTGCTGTCCGCGAGAAGCTCGGTCGCCGACAAGGTGCTCGGCTTCGGCGCCGGCGCCGACGACTACCTGACCAAGCCGTTCGCGATCGACGAACTGCTCGCGCGTCTGGATGTGCTGGTCCGCCGGGCACCTGGCGCCGCCGCGACCGAGTTCGTCCTCGACCCGGTCCGGCACGTCGTGGCTGGCCCCGGCGGCACGCGGCCGCTGTCGCCGACCGAGTACCGGCTGCTCGCGGCGCTCGTCAGCCGGCGCGGCCAGGTGGTGCGGCGGGCGTCGTTGATCTCCAGCGCATGGCCGCCGGGTTCCGTCGTGCGGGAGAACACCCTGGACAGCTACGTCGCGAGGCTGCGGCGCGCGCTGCGCGACGTCGCCGGCCGCCCGTCGATCGCGACCGCGCGCGGTGTCGGCTACCGGCTCGACTGATGCGCCGGCGGCTGGTGCTGCTCACGGTCGCGGTCATCGCGGTCTCGGTCGCGCTGCTCACCCTGGCCTTCTGGCTGCTGCTACGCGGCTGGCTGCGCCACGACGCCGACGCCCTGCTGGCGTCGCGTGCCCGATCGGCGGCGGCGCTGGTCGCCGTCGACGCCGGCTGGCTGGTACTCGAGGAGACACCGGGCGACGAGGCGATCGAGCCGGAGATGTGGCTCTTCGACCTCAGGCTGTCGTCAGTGGTACGCCCGCCCGTGGAGCGGTCTTTGGACTCGGCGGCGGCGGCGCTCGCGTCATCCGGGCCGGCCACGCGGGTGATCGGCCAGGTCGAGCTGCGGTCGTTGCCGGTCCAGGACGGCCCACGACGCGTCGGCACCGTGGTGGTGGCGCTCAGCCTGGCACCCTACGTCCACAGCGAGCGGCTTGCCGTCGGCGCGGCGATCGTGCTCGACGTCATGATCCTGGCCGGAGCCGCCGTCCTGGTACGCCGGCTGGTCGGCTCGGCCCTTCACCCCGTGGCCGAGATGACGGCGCGCGCCCGTGACTGGGGCGCGCATGACCCGGACCAGCGGTTCGGTCTGGGACCGCCGCGCGACGAGATCACCGGCCTCGCCGCGACACTGGATGGCCTGCTCACCCGGTTGGCGGCGAGTCTGCGACACGAGACGCTGGTCACCTCACAGATCGCCCACGAGCTCAAGACACCGCTGGCTCGCATCCGCGCCAGCGCCGAGGCGAGCGTCCGGTACGACACCGGGCCCGAGCCGTTGCGGGCGGCCCTGAAGGGGGTCATCGGCGAGGTCGACCAGCTCACAGGCGTGGTCGAGACCCTCCTGAAGGCGCCCAGCGGCACCGCGACGATGGGAAGCGCGGATCTCACCGAGATCGCCGCGCGGCTCGCGCGAACCGCCACCACGGGGCACGCTCACGTGCGGATGAGCGTCCACGGTGCCACCCGGCCGGCGCTGTGCGACCCCGACCTGGCGGAGCGGATCCTCGCACCCATCGTCGACAACGCGCTACGTCATGCCCGATCAGCCGTAGCCCTCCGGATCGACCAGACCGATCCCGCGGCGACCAGAGCCAGCGCTGTTCAAGTGGCCATCACGGACGACGGCCCGGGGTTCACGCCCGACGAGGTGGACGCGGTCTTCGAACCCGGATACCGAGGCGCCGCCGCGACCGGAGACGGCGCGGGCCTCGGTCTCCCGCTCGCGCGCCGGCTGGCTCAGCTCGCCGGCGGTGACGTCCTGGTCGTCCCCGCGCCGGGAGGGCGCGTGGTGGTCATGCTTCCCGTGCTGCCCGACGCCTGATGGACCGCCGCCGGACCGTCACCGTCGTCGAAGCCGTCCGCTGCTGGGCGTCCGCGTGCCGTCAGCGCTCGACGACGGCGGACCTGTCCGCGTCCCACTCTCCGGCCGCGGCGGGGACGGCACCGCCATGATCGCTGCCGGGCGCGCCGCTGGGACCGGTGTGGACGAGCTCCGTACGGTCCTTCTTCGCGATGGTCAGGTAGACCACCGTGGCGACGATCGCGGCGAGGAACAGCAGGCTGGTGGCCAGGGTGCCGAGCCCCGCGCCGCCCTCGTCGGTGGCGCCGCTGAGGTAGTCGCCCGTCGAGCCACCCAGTGGCCGGGTGAGCACGTAGGCGATCCAGAACGAGAGGACCGGGCCCAGTCCGAACCACCGGTGTGCGACGTAGACGACCGCGATCGCGACGGCGAAGATGACGACCGCCGTGAACAGGCCGAGTCCCAGCCGGTCGGTCAGCAGGTCGCCCGCGGCGGTGCCGAGCGCGAAGGTGAACAGCACCGCCAACCAGTAGAAGGTCTCGCGCCGCCGCGTCACGATGCTGTGGATCGACAGGGTGTGCTCG
Organism: Pseudofrankia sp. EUN1h; assembly: GCF_001854645.1. Taxonomy (NCBI): domain Bacteria; kingdom Bacillati; phylum Actinomycetota; class Actinomycetes; order Frankiales; family Frankiaceae; genus Pseudofrankia; species Pseudofrankia sp. EUN1h. The sequence goes on from NZ_MBLN01000064.1 coordinate 211,338, forward strand.
ACGCGGTACCACCCGACGAACGTCAACGCGAGCAGCACGGAGAAGGAAACCGTGCTGACGATGAGGCTGACGCTCAGACCATCGGTCAGGTTGTCGGTGATCAGTGTTCCGACGACGCTGATGAGGACGACCGTGGTCCAGTACACGCCCGGGACGTATCGGTCTACCCGGAACTGCGCCACGAGCGAGGCGACGAGCAGAACGGACATCACGATCGTCGTGTTTCCGAGCCCGAATCCCAGCGTGCTGTTGAGGTAGTCGGCGGCGCTCTCACCCACCGTCGTGCACAGGATCTTGATTGTCCAGAAGTAGACGGTGATCTCTGGGACCTTGTTGAGAATCGGCCGGCTCGCGGCCCGAGCAGTCGTGGCTGAGGTGGGGGTGCTCACGCGCCGAGAATGCCTCGGCCAACCTGACGAAAACCTTACTGGCGACGGGCGCGCGGACCCCGCCCGGAAGGCTGGTCCGGCAGGACCTGATATGCATCGGAAGGTCCACCACACGCGGCCACGTCGACGTGGTTTCTCCCGCGCGCCCACCACGAAACGAAAGACCGGAAAGAGGACGTCCATGACACCGTCAGTCCGGGCCGGCAGGCGCCGCGCCGTCAGGCGGCTCGCGCCCAAGGTGCCCGAGATCACCGCCATGTTCTGGATCATCAAGATCCTCACGACCGGGATGGGTGAGGCCGCGTCCGACTTTCTCRCCAACCGCAGCGTCCCGCTGGCGGGCGCGGTGGGGCTCGTCGGGTTCACGGTGGCGATGTGGCTGCAGTTGCGAACTCGCCGCTATGTAACCGCCGTCTACTGGTTCGCGGTGGCCATGGTCGCCGTCTTCAGCACGATGGCGGCGGATGGCGTCCACCGCGTCCTCGGCGTGCCCTACCCCGCCACAACCCTGTTCTACGCCGTCGCACTCGCCACGATCTTCTACCTGTGGCGTCGCAACGAGCGGTCGCTGTCGATCCACAGCATCGTCACCCATAAGCGCGAGATCTACTACTGGTCCGCCGTCCTCGCCACCTTCGCGCTCGGCACGGCAGCCGGAGATCTCACGGCCTTCACCCTCAACCTCGGTTATCTCGCGTCGATCGGCTTCTTCGCCGTCGCGATTCTCATCCCCGCCGTCGCCTACCGGCTTCGGTGGATGAACGCCGTCGGCGCGTTCTGGTTCGCCTACGTGCTCACCCGGCCGCTCGGCGCGTCGATCGCCGACTACCTCGGCAAGGAACCCGACAAGCACGGCCTCGGCTACGGCGACGGGACCGTCACCGTGGCCGCGACGGTGGTCATCGTCGTCCTGGTCGCCTATCTCGCCTGGACCGGGACCGACGTCCAGCGCCAGCCGGCGACGGCGGGCCCGGCATTGACGGCGCCCCAGACGCAGGCATCCGTATCCGCTCGGTACGGCGCCCCGTACCGCGATCCGGGCGAGGTGTAGTCGAGAGGGTCGACGTCGTCGTCAGGGGCGGAACGCAGTTCGCGCTCGCTACGGGATGGCACCGGCGGGCCTTGGACCACCGGAGCCCCGCGTTGAGCCATGCCGCCCTGGTAGCGACGGGCACCGGGCGCAGTGTCCGCTGGATGGGCGACCGCCGCGCCAACGGGAATTCATCACATAAATAGGCCAACTCCAGCATTTTCGTTCACATCTTCTTTACATCTCGGTGCGCTTACCGTTCGGTCGCGCGGACGCCGGCGGCATTCCAGTTTCCTTTCCACACGGGCATGCCGCCCACAGGACGCGAAAGGTCGACCGAACCATGCCCGGGAGACAGAATGACACAAGTGGCGAAAATCGAGCAGTACGACTCTCTTGATAGAGTCACGTATGTAGCGAAAAAGCTTCCAGAGATCACAGCGACCTTCTGGATCATGAAGATCGCGGCGACGACGCTCGGCGAGACCGCGGGCGACCTGCTCGCACAGACCCTGCGGCTGGGATATTTCCTGACGACGGGCGTACTCATCCTCGTCTTCGTGGTGACTCTTGCCGTCCAGTTGCGGTCGAGGGTGTACAACCCGTTCTTTTACTGGACGGTCATCCTGTCCACCAGTACGGCCGGTACCACCATATCCGACTTCATGAATCGCGACGCGAGCGAGAAGTATCTGGCCAAGGGAACCAGCTCGCTGGGCTGGGGTCCGCAGGGACTCGGTCTCGGCTACCCGGTCGGCGCGGCGATCCTGATCTCCCTGCTGATCGCCATCTTCGTCGCATGGAGGCGCACCGGACTGACGTTCGCGATCCGGGACATCGACTCCCGTCGTGGCGAGAGTTTCTTCTGGTCGGCCATCCTCGTGTCAAATACCCTGGGAACCTCCATGGGCGACTTCCTGTCCGACAGCTCGGGGCTCGGCTACGCGGGAAGCGCACTGCTCATACTCGGGCTTCTCAGCCTGTTGCTCGCCCTCAGATACGTCCCGGCGGCGTCCAACGTGACGCTGTTCTGGCTCGCCTTCGTGCTCACCCGCCCGCTCGGTGCGACCGTCGGTGACTTCCTGACGAAACCAGCATCCAAGGGCGGGCTCGCCCTCGGCACCCTCGGGTCGTCGGCAGTCCTGCTCACGCTCCTGCTCGGCCTGGTCGGGTTCGCCCACACCCAGGAGAGGCGCCGCGCCAACACCGTCCCAACAAATACGGCGCCGATCAGCGCGGCCTGACCCGAACCTCCAGTCGGACCCCGTCTTGGGCTCGTTCGAGCGGCATGTCGGTGCGGGCCCGCGGGCCGGCGTCGAACTCGGCATCGCCGGGCCAGAGTCGTAACGGACCGAATATCCGCGAACGCGGGGAACGAGCGGGCACCGCCACGCCAGCCGACCCTTTCCCCGTTTGTTTGCCGGATCGTCTGCGAACCACGGATATATGCCACCTACATGCGGCGGGCGTATGGCTCAGGCCGCTTCAGGAAATCCGTTACTCCAGGTCATGGGCGAGTCGGAGCGCAGCCCTGCGCGCCCTGGGCCGGAGGCCGCCCGAGCGCGACGCACGCCCAAGCAGCCGTTCTTGACTCTCCAAGGCATTGGGGGTACGGTCTGCCATGTCAAAGCTGAACGCCGTATAGTTATTTTATGGCGATATAAAAATAGACGCCACGCATGATCGATAACCGACGCGCCTGCGCCTGTCCTAACGCGTACCAACCCTTGAGACCCACCCACCCCACCCGCTTCCGCTGTCGCATCTCGCTCCCAGCACGACCGATCCCGATCGAAGGAGTCCGCCCGTGGGCACCGTCGTCCCGACCATCGACCGTCCCGATCCCGCCGCCGACATGATCACCGGGTTCGCCGCATGAGCCACCAGGACCACCGCTGGGCCGCAGCCTGGGCTACCGCTCCGCAGCGGCCGGGCACCGGCTTCGTCCCGAACTGGTCCGAGGAGGGCTTCGCCGACCAGACGATCCGGCAGACCGTCCGATTGAGCGTCGGCACGAACGCACTGAGAGTTCGACTGTCCAACCGTTACGGCGCCGCGCCACTCCGGGTCGCGGGCCTCACCATCGCGTCCGCCGCGGGTGGCAGCGTGATCAAGTCCGACACCCTTCGGGAGCTGACCGCGGACGGGAAGGCCGCCTTCACCATTCCTGCGGGTACCGACCTGGTCACCGACGCGGTGCGGTCTCCCGTCGACGCGCTGGAGTCGGTGACCGTCTCGCTGTACCTGGCCGAGCCCTCCGGTCCCGCGACCTACCACGCCCAGGCGCTCGCCACGACCTACCGGGCGGCGGGCGACCACCTCGCGGACGCCGAGGGCACGGCCTTCGCCGAGACCTCGCAGTCCTTTTACTACCTGGACGGAATCGAGGTCGCCGCGGCCGCCGGCAGCGCCGACGGCATCGTGGTGTTCGGCGACTCGCTCACCGATGGGACCGGCAGCACCCCCGATACCGACCAGCGCTTTCCCGACCTGCTGGCCCAGCGCTTCGTGGCGGCGGGACGGCCGCGGCCCGTGCTGAACCAGGGCATCGGCGGCAACCGGGTGACGGTCGACTCGGCCTGGCTCGGCGACCGAGCCACCGCCCGCTTCCAGCACGACGTGCTGGAACGTCCTGGAGTGGGCACAGTGGTGATCCTCGCCGGGATCAACGATGTCGCGATCAGCGAGATCGAGCAGAACTCGCCGTTCCCGGTCCTGGCGCCCTATACCGAGGTGTCGGCGGAGCAGGTCATCGACGGGCATCTGGAGATGATTCGCCAGGCGCGTGGCGCGGGCCTGCGAGCGGTCGGGGCGACGCTGCTGCCGATGCGGGGCTCGGCCTTCTCCACGTCGCGCAGCGAGGCCAAGCGCGCCGCGGTCAACACCTGGATCCGCGAGTCGGGAGCGTACGACGCCGTCGTCGACCTGGCCCTGGCACTGGGCGACGCGCTCGACCCGGCCCACGACTCCGGCGACGGACTGCACCTCAGCGACGCCGGATACCGGGCGATGGCGGAAGCCGTCGAACTCGCCGCCCTGTAACGCCTGGTACCACCTTCTGCGTACGGCCTCGGGCGGCCGCGCGGTCCGCGCGGCCGCCCGAGGCCGCTTTCCGTTCGTCGGTCGGCATGAGGTGTGACCCGGAATCGGCCCGCCAGTCCACCGGTCGAGGCCGCGAACCCGACACCGAACCGCGGCGGCGGAAATCAGGTCACGGAGGTCAGGCCGCGGCGGAGAGCGCCTGGTACTGCTCGTCCGTCAGCTTGATCTCGGCGCTGCGCGTGTTCTCCTCGACGTGTGCGACCGTGCTCGTACCGGGAATCGGGAGCGCGACCGGCGAGCGGTGCAGCAGCCAGGCCAGGGAGAGCTGCGCGGCGGTGGCGTCGATGTTCGCGGCGACCTTCCGCGCCGGGCTGTCGGGCTGCGCGAGGGCGCCGCTGGCGATCGGGAACCACGGGATGAAGGCGATGCCCTCACGCTCGCAGTATTGCAGTACTTCCTCGTAATGACGGTCGGACAGGTTGTAGAGGTTCTGCACCGACACGATCGGCGCGATCCGCCTGGCCTGCTCGATCTGCTCCACCCCGACCTCGGACAGGCCGATGTGACGGATCTTGCCCTCCTGCTGCATGAGTACGAGCTCGCCGATCTGGTCCTCCAGCGGGACCTCCGGATCGATGCGGTGCAACTGCATCAGGCCCACGCTGTCCACGCCGAGGTGACGCAGGCTGCTCTCCGCCTGCTCCCTCAGGAACTCGGGACGCCCCACCGGCTGCCACTGGTCGGGCCCCGGCCGAGCGAGACCGACCTTGGAGGCGATGACGAGGTCCTCCGGGTAAGGGTGCAGCGCCCGGTAGATGATCCTGTCGCTGGCGAAAGGGCCGTAGGCGGCGGCGGTGTCGATGAAGTCGACGCCGAGCTCGCGGGCGCGGCGCACCACGCGGACCGCTTCGGCGGGATCGGTCGGGTCGCCCCAGATCCCAGGGCCGGTYAGTCGCATGGTGCCCAGTCCTAGACGGTGGACGGGCAGATCACCGCCGAGGTGGAACAGGCCAGAGGCCTCAGCGGGGCGCGCAGGTGACTGGATGCTCACAGGAGTCGCCTTCCTTTGCGGAGCGGGTAGGGCAAGGTGGCGGGCTGYCACCGACGACGAACGCTACACGGCGTGCATGTACTGAACAACGAGCTAAACTCGTCCTATGTATAGATAGAACACTCCACAAAACTAGTGCACAGGCGCTAGGATGGTGGGCATGGGAGGACGTGGAGCCGCGGGACGCTGCGAAGCCGCGGAGCAGAGTCGCCGGGCCCGCGATGCCGCTCGTCGGGGATGCACCGCCACGAGGAACCGCTCGACCTTGACCCAGTCGCCGGGGCCCGCCCCGGTCGGTGACGGTGCCGTTCCAGGCGGGACCGGCGGCCCAGGCGGGACCGACGACACCGCCTCGCGCCGGATGCCTCGCACCGCGGTCCGCCAATCCACCGAAGCGCAAAAGACGGCGGGGGTACCGGCGTGTCTCAGCCGGTGCCCCCGCCGTCCGGCGGAGCATGGATGTCCGGGTGGTCGGCGCCTACCCGCTCAGCGCTGCTGTCCCTCCCCCCAGGCGGCCAGCGGCGCGGGCCGCGCCGGGAGGTCAGGAGACGGGGCGGCGGGTCCCGGCTGCGTCGGGACGTCCAGCGACGGGGCAGCGGGCGCGGGACGGCGACGCGGCGCGGCGAACCTGCGCATCATGGGCGTCTCCACCCAGCCGTACGTCGCCCACGACAACAGGACGACCACGGTCAGCGCGAGCGCGATGAACCCGAGGTTGCCGGCGGTGGACAGTGGCTGGTGCTCGGCGAAGAGGTGGGCGAGCCACATGAGCACCAGGTAGTGCCAGAGGTAGAACGCATAGGAGATCTTGCCCAGCCACACCATGGGTCCGTTGCGGAAGGGCGAGAACCGCCCCCGCAGGTCGGCCTCGGTCGCCGCCGCGACCAGCAGGCCGAACGGCAGCGCGGTACACGCGGCGAGGCCGTATTCATAGGGCACCTGGGTGGACAGGACGTACCCGCCGATCGCCACCGCCAGGGCCGGCATCAGGGGCAGCCGGGAAAGCTGGCCCTCCTTGACCATCCGGGCCAGGAAAATGCCAAGCAGGAAGTCGAGAGTGCGCACCGGCGGGAAGCCGTTGATGAACCACAGCTTGGTGACCCCGATCGGCAGCGCGGCGCTGACCGCCTCGTCGGGCATCAGCGCCTGGGCGAGCGAGGGCACCGCGGCGATCGCCGCGGTGACCGCCGCCACCCCTATCCACAGCCGGCTCGGCCGCACCCGGTTCACCAGCCCAATTATCAGCGGGAAACATGCGTAGAAGAACACCTCACAGCACAGCGACCAGGAGACGGGGTTGACGCCCCACCAGGTCTTGAAATGCCAGTCCCAGACGTGCACCAGGAACAGGTTGGCGATCGCGACGCCAGCTCCCGGGAAGATTCCGAGATAGAGCACCAGCAGGATCCMGGCGGCCAGGATGACGACGTGGTTCGGGTACAACTTGAACGCCCGCCGCCGCCAGAACTCGACTGCCGTGTCGGTCGGACGGGCGGCCCAGGTCAGCACGAATCCGCTGAGCACGAAGAAGAAGGTGACGCCAGCCCATCCGCCCTGGCCGAACATGGAATGGTAGGTGCGCGCGGTGGAGGGGTCCGAGAACGGCGCCAGCGCGCCGATGTGGAAGGCGGCGACGAGGAGCGCGGCGATTATTCTCATCCCCGTGAGCGATGGTACTGGCTTCCCTCGGACCTTACTCATATTTTCACTCAAATTTTCTTCCTCCCGGATCGCGGTGACCTTTTCGAAGACGGCACCCGTCTGGCGGCGGGACGACGGGAGCGCCGTTGTCGATATGCGGCAAAGAAGGCGTCGCCACGTCGGCCCGCCGCCGGCGGCACAAGATGACCGGGCCACATCGGGAACGTGGCCTCGCCACGTGGCGAGGCCACGGCGTCAGGGGCGGTCGGCGGGCACCGGGTTGAGCTGCGGGTCCCACTCCACGAGCAGGTGCTGGGGGCCGCGGAAGGAGGTGTTCGGCAGATACGTGATCCGCTGCTCCCCGACCAGGCGCAGATGCGGTAGCCGGCGGGCCAGCTCCTCGATGAAGATCCGCATCTCCTGCCGAGCGAGCGTGGCGCCCATGCAGGCGTGCGCGCCGAACCCGAAGGTCATGTGCCGGTTCGGATTCGGCCGGTCGATGTCGAAGCGTTCCGGGTCCTCGAAGACCGCCTCGTCGTGGTTGGCGGAGGAGGTGATCATCATCACCCGGGCGTCCTTCGGTATCGTCACGCCGCCGACCGTGGTCTCCTTCACGGCCAGCCGGCGCCAGGCGGCCACCGAACCGTCGTAGCGCAGCGACTCCTCGGCCGCCTTGGGAATCAGCTCCGGGTCGGCGCAGACGCGTTCCCAGGTCCGCGGGTTCTCCAGCAGCGCGCGCATGGCGTTGCCGCTGGCGTTGGTCGTGGTCTCATGCGCGGCGACCAGGCCGGCCAGCGCCGTTGTCTGCAGTTCGTTGTCGCCGAACAGCCCGGGCTTGCGCTCGCTCTCGCGGATCAGATGCGGCAGCCAGCCGGGGCCCTCCGAGGCCTGCCTGATCTTCTCCACCAGCCCGCCGCTGAACTCCCAGTACCGGCCCAGGTTGGAGGCCACCTGCTTCTGTTCCTCGGGGGACGGCCGGCCGTACATGAACACGGTCTGGTCCAGGGTGAACTGGCGGCAGGCCGCGATGTCCTCGTCCGGGATCCCCATGAAGATCAGCGCGATGGTGATCGGCGCCTCCTGGAAGAGGTCGGCCATGAGGTCCGCGCGACCCTTCTTGACGAAGGCGTCGATGTACCCGTTCACGATCTCCCGGATGCGCGGGACGAGGGCCTCCACCTCCCTGCCCTTGAACGGGTCCTGATGCGCCATGCGGCGCTCCCGGTGGGACGGGCCGTCCTCGTTGACCAGTGCGAGCCCGGGATTGAAGCCGTGTTGGACCAGGATCGCGATCGTCTCGTCGGTGGACGGGGTGATCTGGTCCAGGGTGATGGAGGCGGAGAAGGTGTCGGTGTCCTTGAATATCTCCTTGATGTCGTCGTACCGGGTGACGACCCAGTAATCGAGCACCGGACTGTAGAAGACCGGCTCCGCCTTGCGGGCGGCTGCCATGGACTTGCCCGGGTGGGCCTGGTACGCGGATTCGAACGGATCGAATGCGGCGGCCAGCGTGGAGACCGGGCATCCGGTCGGTGTGGTGAGTTCAGGGCTCGTGGTCATGACGTCCCCTCGGAAACGAGGCGGCGGGCCGGGACGGGCGGATGCGTGCGCCCACCGCGAGATTATGGCGGGCATTTCGGCATTCCAACCCTTATCGCGCGGCGCCGGCCCCCTATCGATTTCCCGGGAAGTCGGGGTCCGCGATCCACCCAGAATCCGGGTCCGTTCACGGAATGCGGATGTGCGTTCGCCGACGACTTGTGCGCACCGCCGCGGTCCGTGGTCCGCGGACGGCCTGAAGACCGTCGGCGGAGATGGTCACACGCGGTAAACTGGCTTGCATGGCACAGCCGACACTGAGCCGCCGGGAACGGCTCCGCGCCGAGACGGCCGCGGAGATCAAGGTCACCGCGCTCAAGCAGATGGCCGCCGGCGGCGCGGCGGCCGTGTCCCTCCGCGCCATCGCCCGGGACATGGGCATGACCGCGGGCGCCATCTACAGCTACTACGACACCCGTGACGCGCTCATCAACACGCTGGTCAGCGACGTCTACACCTCGCTCGCCGACACCCTCGAGGCCGCGCACCGCCGGCTGCCCGAGCAGGACACCGCGCGGCGGGTCCTCGCCCACGGCCACGCCTACCGGCAGTGGGCGATCGAGCATCCCGAGGAGTTCCGGCTCGTCTACGGCGACCCGGTCCCGGGCCACGACCTGCCGGAGGCCAGCGCCGCCTCCGAGGCCGCGCTGCGGGTCTGCCGGCTGCTGATCCAGCTGGTCGCCGCCGCCTGGTCGCACGCCGCCGCCACCCACCCCGGCGGGGACCTGGTCTGGGAGGACTTCCAACCGGGCCTGATCGCCGTGCTGAACGCCGAGCAGCCCGGCCTGCCGCCGGCGGCGCTCGCGCTGACGCTGCGGGTGTGGGGCCGGATGCATGGGCTGGTCGCCCTGGAGATCTACGGTCACCTGCGTACGCAGGTCGCCGATCCCGCCAAGCTCTACCACCTGGAACTGCTCGGCCTCATCGCCTCACTGGGGCTCGAGCTCCCGGACCCGAGCGCGGCCGCCGGCGGCGGCCACTGACAGGCAGGGAACGACGAGACCCGCCCGGGTCAAGCCGACCCGGGCGGGTCTCGTATCGGCGTGGCCGGCGCCTGGGAACGTACCGGCCATGTGGTCTGAGGGCTTCGCGGGAACGATTCGGCATCCCGGAGCAACGGACGGAGTCCTACCAGGGCTGACTGAGGGGGCGCTGGCCCGTCCGGCCACGTGGTCCTACCGCGGCGGCGGCCGGCGGCGGGCCGCGCCGCCGGCCGCCCGGGCTCACGCGGTCGCGGAGGCCCCCTCCACCTCGTCCGCCCGGGCCTCGACGGGCTCGGTCTCCACGGGCGGGGCCGGGTTCTTCAGGAAGAAGAAGGTGATCAGGCAGGCGGCCGCGACCACGATGCCCGCGATCACGCCTGCCAGTTGCAACCCGTCCACGATCTCCGCGGCGCTCGGCGCTGGCACGCCGCCGTAGTCGATGCCGTGGTTGGCCACGGCCACCAGGGCCGCCAGCCCCACCGCCCCGCCGATCTGCATCGAGGTCGAGGCCGCGGAGGTCGCCACGCCCTGCTCAAGCGGGGAGACACCCAGCCCGGCCGCCCCGAACACCACGGTGAACCCGACGCCGCCGCCGAATCCCCACAGGATGATCCCGGGCAGCAGCGCCCAGTACGACCCGTGCGCCGACATCCCCAGCGCGGTGATCGCGACACCCGCGCCGTTCACGACCAGCGTCCCGGTGAAGACCGTGCGCAGGGTGAACCGGTTCAGCAGAGGCGCGGTGAGCTTCCCGGCCGCCATCGAGACGGCGCACAGCGGCAGGAACGCGAGGCCGGCCTCCGTCGGGCTGTAGCCGAGGACCGGCTGAAGGTACGTCGTCAGCACGTAGTACCCCRTCGCCAGTCCCACCATGAACAGGAAGGCGACGGCCATCGTGACGGCCAGCGTGCGGGTACGCACCAGGCGCAGCGGCATCAGCGGCGAGGGAGTCACTGCCTCCACCACCACGAAAGAGATCAGCAGCAGCCCGCCGAGCACCTCGGCGCCGAGCGACTGAAGGGACGTCCAGCCCGACGACGGGCCGGACGCCAGGCCGAACACGATCAGCGAGGCGCCCGCGGTCGCCAACAGCGCGCCCGGAACGTCGAACTCCCGGATCGCCTTGCGTGCCGGCCCGTCCGCCGGCAGCAGCCGCGTGCCGGCCACTATCGCGATCACCGTCAGCGGCACGTTGACGAACATCACCGACGACCAGCCCCACCAGTCGGTGAACAGACCACCGAGCAGCGCTCCGGCCGCCAGGCCCCCGCCGCCGATCGCGCCCCACACCGACATCGCGCGGTTGCGCTCCCGGCCCTCCGGGAACCCGATGAAGATCAACGTCAGCGTCGCCGGGAACAGCAACGCCCCGCCGCCGCCCTGCACCGCGCGTGCCGCGATCAGCAGCCCCGGGGTGTTCGCGAGCCCACCCACGAGCGAGGACAGCCCGTAGATCACCAGCGACGCGAACCATACCCGCCGGGCGCCGAGCCGGTCGACCAGCCGGCCGCCGAAAAGCAGCAGCCCGCCATAGCCCACCGCGTAGGCGGAAACGACCCATTGCAGCGACTGGGCCGAGAAGTTCAGCGACTCACCGATATCCGGCAACGCCACGTAGACGATGTTGTAGTCGACCGCGATGATCAGCTGCGAGAACCCCAACAGCGCGAGCCGCCACCCCAATTTCGTCGGCGCCAGCCCAGAAGTATCCGTCATGGACCCGGTCAATCCCCTCGAAACGACTGCGACGGCATGACATTTCCCGTACCGGCCCGGTGTCTGCTGCGGGCCTGCACTGCGCGCATAGGTTACACGGCGTTCAACTTACGCACTAAGTATAGGTGCCATGCGCCGTTAAGTGTCAAGCGTCCAGCCAGCCCCTGGCCCTGCCGGCCCGGCCCCCGTCGATCGCTCCGGCACGACCGCGGGCCCGCGACCTGGGGTGTTGTCCTGCGAGCAGGCAAGTGTCCGCGCGGGCCGGCGGGCCCGGGCCGGCAGGCCCCGGCCCTCGTCCGCGAAGCGCCGTGGACGCCACTCGCCCGCCAGCCACTCCYCCCCCGCCGCCGCCGGCCGGCCCCGGCCCCCCTATCGAGCCGCTCGCGGCGCACGTACCTGGGCGGTTGGTGGCCGGTCGACCCGCGCGGCAGCGGCTCGTCGCACCCGCCACGACCGCGGCCACCCGATATCAGGCGAATCGGCTAGGGGGGGCGCGGCAAGCCTGGGGTTGGCCGGGACGGAAACGAAACATAGCGTGGCGAAGGGGTGACCCAACGCCACGCGGAATACGTGGCGGTCATGAGAAGGACCGGTATTTCCGGCAGCGCTGCCGGCCCGGCTTCCGCATAAGACCGCATGTGCGTGACGGGGCACTTCGTGCGCGGCGCGGCGCGGCGCCGGGAAATCCACAGGGAGACCTTTCGCTTTTCGGCCAACGGGATGCCGTGGGACCGCGCGGACCGGGCGAACGCCCTCCGCGCCGGCGGGACCGGCACACCCGCCCCGCCTCGGCGGGTTGGCCCCCTATCACGGAAGGCGGACTCGACGGTGACGACACACGCGGTCGGGATCATCTCGACCGGCTCGTACGTCCCCAAGGAAGAAGTCAGCAACGAGGAGGTAGCGGCCCGCTGCGGCGTCACGGCGGAGTGGATCGAGCGCAAGACCGAGATCAGGAGCCGCCGCTACGCTCCGCCGCACGAGGCGGCCTCCGACCTCGCCGCCCGGGCCGCCGCCGAAGCGCTGGACGCCGCGGAGGTGCCCGCCGCGGCGATCGACTACCTGATCGTCTCGACCTCCACCGGAGACTCCCCGCAGCCGCCGACCTCCGCGCTGGTCCAGCACGCGATCGGCGCGTACGGCGCGGCCTGCTTCGACGTCAACGCCGTGTGCAGCGGCTTCGTCTACGGCCTCGAGCTGGCCCGGGCGCTGATCGCGCTGCGCCCCGGGTCCCGGGCATTGGTGATCGCCGCCGACGTGTACTCCCGGATCCTGGACTTCTCCGACCGGCGCACCGCGCCGCTGTTCGCCGACGGGGCCGGAGCGGCCGTCGTGGGCGAGGTCGACGAGCCCTACGGCTTCCTCGGCACCGACCTGTCCACCAGCGGCGACGCACACCACCTCATCCGGGTGGAAGCCGGCGGCAGCCGGTCGCCCGCCTCGGCGGAGACACTCGCGGAGGGCGGCCACTACTTCCGCATGGAGGGCCGCGCCGTGCGCGAGTTCGTCAACCAGCGGCTGCCCTCGGCGCTGGAGCGGCTGGTCGAGGGCGCCGGCCGGCGGCTGGGCGAGGTCGACCACTTCGTGCCGCACCAGGCCAACGGCGTGATGATGCGCGAGCTCGTCGAGGCCGCGGGGCTCACGCGGGCCACCACCCACCGCACGGTGGAGCGGTACGGCAACCTGGGCTCCGCCTCCATCCCCGTCACCTTGGACGAGGCCAACCGCGCCGGGCGGCTGCGCCGCGGCGAACTGGTGCTGCTCGCCGGTTTCGGCGGGGGCATGGCGGTGGGCACGTCGCTGCTCAGCTGGCGGGGGGCCGCGGCATGACGGACACCCTGGCAGTGGACGCGGCCACGCCCGCGGGGCGCCTGCGCCGGCTCGGCGTGGTCGGCTGCGGGCAGATGGGCGCCGGCGTGGTCGAGATCGCCGCGAGGGCGGGGCTCGACGTGCGGGTCGCCGTCTCCTCCGTGCACTCCGGCGAGCGCGGCCTGCGCCGGATCACCGGATCGCTGGACCGCGCGGTCGCCAAGACGAAGATCAGCGCGGCGGAGCGGGACGGCGCGCTGGACCGGATCTCCTTCACCACCGCGCTGGACGACCTGGCGGACCGCCAGGCGGTCGTCGAGGCGGTCCCCGAGCACGAGTCCGCCAAGCTCCAGGTCTTCGCCCTGCTCGACAAGATCGTGACGGATCCGGAGGCGATCCTGGCCTCCAACACCTCCTCGCTGCCGATCGTCCGGCTCGCCCGCGCCACGCAGAATCCCGGCCGGGTTGTCGGCCTGCACTTCTTCAACCCGGTGCCGGTGCTGCCACTGGTCGAGGTAGTCGGCTCGGTGCTCACCGACCAGCACACCGTGGATCGCGCTGAGTACCTGGCTACCGAGGTTCTCGGCAAGACCGCGATCCGTTCGCCCGACCGGGCCGGTTTCCTGGTCAACGCCCTGTTGTTCCCGTACCTGCTGGCCGCCGTCCGGATGGTGGAGGCCGGCATCGCGACGCCCGATGACGTCGACCGCGGCATGGTGGCGGGCTGCTCCCATCCGATGGGCCCGCTGCGCCTGCTGGACCTGATCGGCCTGGACACCACGGTGTCGATCGCCGATGCGCTGTACGCGGAGTTCAAGGAGCCGCTGTACGCGCCGCCGCCGCTGCTGCTGCGCATGGTCGACGGCGGCCTGCTCGGCAGGAAGACCGGCCGGGGTTTCTACGAATACGCGTGAGGCCTGCGGCTTCTCCGCCCGCCCGGGGCCGGCGCCCGGGCGGGCGTCGTCGAGCGCTGAAACGGTCGACGCGATGAGAGCTGTCCACGGAAAGAGTCAAGGAAGGCGGATGGATCAATGGCGTCTACGGCTAAGGGCACCTCGTCGGCCGACACGGTGGTCGCGGCGCTGCGGGATTCGTTGAAGGAGACGGCCCGGCTCCGGCAGCGCAACCGGGAACTGGCGGCCCGGGACCGGGAGCCGGTGGCGATCGTGGGTATGGCCTGCCGTTTTCCGGGCGGTGTCGAGTCTCCTGAGGATCTGTGGGATCTGGTCGTCGAGGGGCGTGACGGGACGTCGGAGTTTCCGGGGGATCGTGGTTGGGATTTGGGGCGTCTTTTTGGTGGGGGTGGGGATGTTCCTGGGTCGTCGGTTACGCGGCGGGGTGGTTTTCTGGGGGGTGCTGGGGGTTTCGATGCGGAGTTCTTTGGGATTT